>JBJHDK010000001.1:0-83382 GCA_050486505.1 Fibrobacteria bacterium
TCCTGATGGAGAGCGTCTTTCACGATGCGGCCGTCGCGCACCGTGATCTGTCGTCCCGCGAAGCGGGCGATGTCGGGTTCGTGCGTGACCAGCAGGATGGTGATTCCCCGCGCGTTGAGGTCCTGGAAGACTTGCATGATCTCAAGGCTCGTGCGCGTGTCGAGGTTTCCGGTGGGTTCGTCGGCGAGGATGAGGACCGGATCGTTGACCATGGAGCGCGCGATGGCGACGCGCTGCTGTTGACCTCCCGATAGCTGGTTGGGGTAGTGGTGGGCCCGGTTCGCCAGCCCCACCTTGTCGAGGGCCGCGAGCGCCCGGTCGCGCGCCTCATCGGGGGACACTTCGCGACGGTAGAGCAGTGGAAGTTCCACATTCTCGAGGGCGGTGGTGCGTGCGAGCAGGTTGAAGGACTGAAAGACGAAGCCGAGCTTGCGGTTGCGCACCGCGGACAGCGCATCGGCGTCGAGATCCTGCACGGGGCCGCCGTCGAGGAAATACTCGCCGGACGTGGGGACATCGAGGCAGCCGAGAATGTTCATCAGGGTGGATTTCCCGGATCCGCTCGGGCCGCCCACGGCCACGAATTCTCCGCGATGGATGTCGAGGTCGGCGCCGCGCAGGGCCTTCACCTCGACCTCGCCGAGCGTGTACGACTTGACCAGGTCGCGTACCGAGAGAATCGTGGCCGTCATCAGAAACGCCGTCTTCCCTGTTGCATTCCGAATGGTGCGCCGCCCTGCCGGGCCGAACCCGCTGCCGTCATGCCCACGACGACTGCGTCGCCCGCGTTCAGCGGACCCTCGACAGCGGTGCGGATCCCGTCGGAAACCCCGGCGCGCACAGGGATGCGGCGAAGCGTGCCGTTCTCGAGCACGTGCACGGCCGCCTCGCGCGCACCCGGCGGCGGCCCGAAAGACGGGCCTCTCCGCGCGGCCGGGGCCTCTCCCGGAGGCGCGAAGTACAGGGCCGCCGCGGGCACGCGCAGAGCGTCCTCTTCGCGTGCGACGGTGATGGCGAGGTTCGCCGTCATGCCGGGCATGAGGCGCAGGTCGGGGTTGCGCACACGCAGGATCACGTCGTAGGTCACCACATTCTGCGTCACGATGGGTTGCAGCCGCACTTGTTCGACCACTCCCGTGAACACGGTGTCGGGGTACGCGTCCACGGTGAAACTGGCGGTCTGGCCGTCGCGCACGCGACCGATGTCGGCCTCGTCGACGGCGGCCTGCACGCGCATCTCGCGCAGGTCCTCGGCGATGATGAAGAGTGTGGGGGCGCTCAGGCTGGCCGCCACCGTCTGTCCGGGATCGACGTCGCGCGAGAGGACGATGCCGTCGACGGGCGACCGGATGATGGCGTAACGCAGGTTGATCTCCGCGCGCTCCACCTGCGCACGCGCGGAACTGGTGTTCGCCTCGGCGACGCTGGCTGAGGCTTCGGCCTGTTCCAGTTCCGCGCGGGAGATCAGCTCGCGCGCAAAGAGGCTGCGCGCGCGTTCACGCTCGGCGTTGGCTTGTCGTTGCAGTGCCGTGACGCGCTGCAGCCCAGAGCGCGCGTCCTGGAGCGCGGCGTAGAGCAAGGTCGTGTCGAGGCGGGCGATGACCTGGTTCCTGTGCACGGTGGAGTTGAAGTCCGCATAAAGGCTGGCGATGACGCCGCTCACCTGGGTGCCGACTTCCACCGTGGTGACGGCTTGCAGCGAACCGGTCGCGGTGACCGTGGCTTCCACCGATCCACGGGTCACTTCGCCGGTGCGCCATGTCGGCCCGGCATCTCCCGGCCTGAACAAGAACCATGCGAGCAGCGCCGCAGCCAGGAACAGGCCGGTGGTGATCCAAAGCGACATCGGCTTGCGTTTCATTCCACGGTCTCCTGACTGTGCGGCACGGGGGCCGCGAGAACTCCGGCCAGGCGCTTCAGCGCAAGCTCGGATTGCTTGGCGGACCGGCGCGCGGAAGCGAGCCGGCTGTGGGCATCGAGGAGGCGGCGCTGGGCGTCGCGGAACTCGAGCGGGGAAGAGGCTCCCACCTGGAAGCGCTCCCGCGCGGCCTCGGCCTGGAGGATGGCGACTTCGAGGTTGCGTTCCTCCAGACCGATCTGGCGGAGCCCGCTCAGGTAGCGGGCCTCCGCCTCGGCGAAGTCGGCGAGCACTTCGTATTCCCGTTGTCGCAGCACGGTTTCCTGCTGCCGCAGCTGGATGCGTGCCCCGCCCGTCGCCTGCCGCGCGCGCAGTCCGTCGAAGAGTGGAACGGAGACGCCTACGCTGTACTGGATCCGGTCGGTTCCGGTGACGGGGCTGGCGTTGAGCGCGTCTGGGGCGGTACTGTATGAGACTCCGCCCTGCACGGCGGGAAGTCGCAGCCCGCGTGCCTCATTCAGGGAGAGCTCCGAAGCGATCCGCTGGGTGCGCGCTTCCAGCAGAACCGGATTGCGTTCAGGGATTCCGGCGCGCAGGGATTCGACCGGAAGCCCGCTTTCCACGGGGATGGAGTCCGGGACATCGAAGAGGATTTCCGCGGATCGGCCCATCTGGAGGTTGAGCCGGATCATGGCTTCGCGCAAGGCGATTTCACCGTTCATGAGCGCGGAAGAATCGGCGTTGAGGTCCGCGAGTGATTGCAGCTGTTCCAATCGGGACCCCGCTCCGACTTCGTGGCGGGCCTGGGAGAGGCGGGCACGCTCCGCCGAAACTTCGAGCATTTCCCGGATCGCCTCGAGCTGACGTTTTTGCAGGACGATGCCGTAGTAGGAGCCGAGGATTTCTTCGATGGCAGCTTCCACGGCAATGCGCTCGCGCAGGGCGGCTGCGTTTTCCTGCGCCTGCAGGCGGCGGTAGGCAAACCAGGACTGGAAGCCGTTGAAGATCTGGAGGTTGACGCCCGCTCCGATCGTGGTGCGCGGGTCGGTGTCCCCGTCGAATTCTCCGGAATGGCTCGCCGAGGCGGAGGCGGTGGGCAAAAACGGTCCGACTCCGGTTTGTCTGTTGAGTGTGGCGAGGTCGGCTTGGTCACGTGCGAGACTGAGTGAGAAGTTGTTCTTCAGTCCGATGCGCACTGCCTCCTCAGGAGAGAGCAGGGGAAGATCCGCCATTGCGAGCCCGGCGGCAGAAAGCATCAGGGCTGAAAGGAGCGAAGAGCGCATGCCGGGCTTTCGGTTCCGCCCCGGGGACGGAGCGGCAGCAAACGTGGGGAGTGGAGGACCAAAAGTATCCAAGAGAGGGAGGGTTCCGGCGGGAAAATGTGCCGGAACCCACGTTGGAACGCTTAATACCCGCTTTGTCCGCGCCCTTCCCTGCGCTCGCTCCGTTCTTGCGAGTCACCGTCACGCTTCTTCTCCGAGCGTTCCTTCATCTTCGCCCGCCGCTCTTCCATTTTGTCGGCAAGCTTCGTGCGCTGTTCGGGAGTCAGCACGGCATGAAGTTCCGCGAATGTTTGCACGTGTGCAACGTGATGGGCGCGCGCACGTTCCGAGCCTTCCGCGAGGGCGCGGTTCAGGGCCGCCGTATCGACGGTGGCGGCGCGCATCTGGGCGACGAATGCCTCATGGACGGGAAGCATCGAGCGGTGTCCGTACCCGTGGCGCTTGCCTTCGCCGTCTTTCTTCTCTTTCTTCTTCGCGTCGTCCTTCTTGTACCCGGCGTGGGCCTCGGCGCGCTTCGCGAAGATTTCCTTCACGGAGGCGGCTTGCTCGGCCGTGAGTTCAAGCTCCTTGGTCAACCGCTCGACCATGCGTTCCGTGTGTTTCCCGGACTTTTTGTCGGCATGGGCCTCACCGCCTCCGTGGCTGCCTGCGACGGCGAGGGAGGCGGTGAGGAGGAAAACGGCCGCGGGGGCGGCGAGGCGAAGTGTCGTGATCATGGCGTATCCTTTCGACGGATGTTGTGTTCCGGGCGGGGAAGATACACGTGGGGTCTTGCGGGAGACTGACAAGGCCGTAACGGATGGTAACGAAGCGAGGCGGAGTCGGGTGCCGGGCGACGGGAGATTCCGGAGTGCCCCAAAGCAAAGGGGCGACCCCGAAGGATCGCCCCTGTCAAAACCTTGGTGCCCGAGGGCAGACTTGAACTGCCATGACCTTGCGGCCACTAGAACCTGAATCTAGCGTGTCTACCAATTTCACCACCCGGGCACGAGTGGAGCGGCAAAGGTCGAAAAACGGGGGGGTGGTGTCAATAGGACATGGGGAGGGAAATTGCGGGCGACCCACCGGGTCGCCCGTACATTTCTTCGATGACGCTCGGATGTAGGGGCGATTCGGCGAGTCGCCCGAAGGATCCTTCGTTCTGCAGCGAAGCCGAGACCTCAGAGCCTGCCGAGAAGCCCCCCCACCCGCTCCCTGATCTCGTCCCGCACGCCGCGGAATTCCTCCGGCTCCATGTTCCGGGGGTCGGGCAGGGCCCAATCCTCGTGGATGCGCCCCTCGACGAACGGGCAGGCATCGCCGCAGCCCATGGTCACCACCGCGTCGTATCCCGTGTGCGGCACCTCGTCGAGCGACTTGGAGTCGTGCGTGGTGAGGTCGTAGCCGAGTTCCTTCATGGCCGCGATGGCCTTGGGGTTGACCACGCCCGAGGGGCGCGACCCGGCGCTGTACGCCTCCACCGCGTCGCCGCCCAGGATGCGTGCGAAGGCCTGTGCCATCTGGCTGCGGTTGCTGTTCTCGACGCAGACGAAGAGGAGTTTCTTTTTGGGGGTGTTCATGGATTCTGCTCCGTGGAAGGGGTTTCTGCGGGAAAAAACTTGCGGCGGAACCAGAGCGAAACGTGCACCAGCCCGATGAGGGCAGGGACTTCGACCAGCGGGCCGACCACGGCCGCCAGCGCCACGCCCGAGTCGATGCCGAACACGCCGATGGCCACGGCGATGGCGAGCTCGAAGTTGTTGCCAGCGGCGGTGAACGACAAGGTCGCCGTGCGCGGATAGTCGGCGCCGAAGCGGCGGCCCATCCAGAAGCTGACGAAGAACATGATCACGAAATACAGCGCCAGCGGCACGGCGATGCGAAAGACGTCGAGAGGAATCTGGATGATGGTTTCACCCTTGAAGGTGAACATCACGAGGATGGTGAACAACAGGGCGATCAGGGTGATCGGCGCCACGCGCGGGATGAAGCGTTTCTCGTACCATTCGCGTCCCCTTGCGCGCATGAGCCACATCCGTCCCAATGCGCCTGCCGCGAAGGGGAGGCCGAGGTAGAGCATCACGTTCGCGAAAATCTCGCCCACCCCCACATCCACGGCCGTGCCCTGAAGGCCGAGCAGGGGCGGGAGGAAGGCCGCGAAGAACCAGGCGTAGAGTCCGAAAAAGAGCACCTGAAACACGCTGTTCAGGGCCACCAGTCCCGCCGCGTATTCCCCGCTGCCGCGCGCGAGCTGGTTCCAGACCAGTACCATGGCGATGCAGCGCGCGATGCCGACCAGGATCAGCCCCGTCATGTATTCAGGCTTGTCGTGCAGGAAGATCACCGCCAGGGCGAACATGACCACGGGCCCGATGATCCAGTTCTGCACCAGCGAAAGCCCCAGGATGCGTCGGTCCGCGAAGACCTTCCCCATCTCCTCGTAGCGCACGCGCGCCAACGGGGGGTACATCATCAGGATCAACCCGATGGCGATGGGGATGCTGGTCGTCCCCACGCTGGTCCGGGACACGGCCTCGCTCGCGGCGGAGGGAAAGAAATGCCCGATGGCGACACCCCCCGCCATGGCGAGGAAGATCCAGAGGGTGAGGTGGCGATCGAGGAAGGACAGGCGGCCGGGAGGCTCTTCTCCCGGCGCGCAGGGGGTGCCTCCGGAATGTTCCGGCGGATTTTTTACCGGTTGCAGCAGGAACCCCCGCAGCAATCATCCGGCCCGGATCCGGGACAGCACACTTTCGCCGCGAGGTTGCGGAACCATGATTTGATCGTGTTCATTGCGTTCTCCTTCATTGGGGTGGATCTCATGCGTCAGCAGCAGGCTGCCGCGTCTTTCTGGATTCCTGCGGCGAGGGTTGCCAGCGCTCCCGCCGCGGCGGCGAACGCCTTCGCATCGATGCAGTAGCAGGTACGCGGCCCCTCGATTTCTCCCTGGATCAGTCCGACGTCCTTCAGTGCCTTGAGGTGCTGGGATACGGTGGATTGGGACAAGGGAAGGTCGTGGACGATTTCGCCGCAGATGCAGGTCCCGCGCTTCGCCAGCAAGCGAAGGATGGCGATGCGGGCAGGATGGCCCAAGGCCTTGGCCACGTCGGCCAAGCGTTGGTCCGCGGCGGGGAATTCGGTGTCTTTGCGTAGGGCCATGGGAAACCTGCTTCGAAACGTATATCGTAAATATACGATTAAAGGGGCGGAAGTCAATGGGGAGGGGGGGACAGTGCACAGTGAACAGTGGACAGTGGACAATGGGCAGTAGGTAATGGGAAGCGGGAGATTGGAAGAGGGCAGTACAACAATACAGCAGTACAGCAATAGAACAATGCAACAATGGCGTGATGGGGCGATGGGGGGATGCGACGTAAGGAGAGTCTGTTGGGGGACTGTGGTACAGGAACAAACAGGACGCGGCAATCGGGTGGGGAGGGGTTTGAAACGGAACGGCAACTCTCGGCCGGTAGATTCGTCGGGCACCAAGAACCGAAGAGAAAATGCAAGGGAAGGTCCCGTCATGAACCCGGTCCCCAAACGCAGAAGCGCCTCAGGCGCGCACCCCCGTCCCAATTTCCCTGCCTTTCATGAGGAAGGTTTTGCCCTCACGCTGGAGGAAGCGGGTGATCCTGCGGAATCATTTTCTGCATTGCGCGCGCACTCGAACTCCGGGAAGCCCTTGCCGCTTTGGCGCCTCGCCTGTCGCACCGATTCCGGGGTACTGGCCGGGGGGCTTGCGCTGGCGTTTCCCGAGCGTGACGATACGCCCTCGCCGCGTCATCTGCCGCACCCGGTGCTGGGGGAATGGATCAGCGCCTTGCGCTACACCGGGCATGGTTGGGTGGAAACCGGTTCACCCGTCGTGATGGCGGGATACTCCGAGGAGCGGGTCACCGGAGCGCTATGGACGGGATTGCAGCGCATCTTGAGGCGCAACGGGATCCATTTTCTTGTCGGGGTGGCGCCGTCAGGATCGATGGCGCTGGAGATCGCGGTGCAGCGTGGTGCGCGATTGCTTGAGGTGCATGCCGACGCTCCCTCGCGGCATTTTCTCTACGTGGAGTAGGGGGCCGCGCACGCGGGGCGCATGGTGTAGGGGCAAATAATCATTTGCCCCTACACGTATCTACATTGGGCCGACCATGCGCCCCTACCTCGACCAGCTGCGTGAGATCCTCGAAAAAGGCGAAAAAAAGGAAGACCGGACCGGCACGGGGACGATCTCTCTGTTCGGGATGCAGGCGAAGTACGACCTGCGCGACGGGTTCCCCCTGGTCACGACCAAGAAGGTGCTGTTCAACGCCGTCGTACGCGAACTTCTGTGGTTCATCAACGGGCGTACCAACATCCACGACGACGACCTGACGAAGCACACCCCCATCTGGGACGCGTGGGCCGACGAGAACGGTGAACTGGGTCCGATCTATGGCTACCAGTGGCGTTCGTGGCCGCGCTACGAGGAAGACCCGGCGTCAGGGTTGTACCGCAAGACGCATGTCGACCAGTTGCGCGAGGTGATTAGCCAGATCAAGAACAACCCCGATTCGCGCCGCCTCATCGTCTCCGCCTGGAACGTCTCCGACATCCCGCGCATGAAGCTGCCGCCCTGCCACGCGTTCTTCCAGTTCTATGTCGTGAACGGGCGGCTCGACCTGCAGCTCTACCAACGCTCCGCCGACATGGCGCTGGGCGTCCCCTTCAACATCGCTTCGTATGCACTGTTGCTGCAAATGGTGGCGCAGGAATGCGGCCTCACGCCCGGCATCTTCACTCACACGCTCGGTGATGCGCACATCTACCTCAATCATGTGGACGGCATCCGCGAGCAGCTCACGCGTGACCCGAAGCAGCTTCCCACGGTCAGGATCGTGAACAAGTCGCTGTTTGATCTCACCTTCGAGGACATCGAACTGGTCGGGTATCAGCACCACCCGTTCATCAAGTTCCCGGTGGCGGTGTGATGGGAGTTACGAGTTACGAGTTACGAGTTACGAATGAAAAGCCCGGGCGGTGCTTATGATGACCGAAGGTGGAAAGGTCGGAGAGCGTGGGTTTTCCGTCATTGTGGCGATGGATCGCAAGCGGGGGATCGGGAAGGGCGGAGCGTTGCCCTGGAAGCTTTCCGGCGACATGCGGTTCTTCAAGGAACTGACGACATGTCCCGACAGCGAGGCGGTGGAGAAGAGGTGGGGGTTGGCATCCGGTGACGCTTCGTCGAGGGATTCCGGTACGGTGCACCACTGGGATGAGGTGCGCGAGATGCTCAAGTTCGCGCATCCGCTCCCGACTGCAGAGATTCTGAACGTCGTGATCATGGGGCGAAAGACGTGGGACAGCTTGCCCGAGTCATACAAGCCGCTTCCGGGGCGCACCAATGTCGTGCTGACCGGAAACCCCGCAGGACACGCGATGCTCAAGTCGAAGCAGGTCCATGTGCACGGGGGACTGCGCTTGGCGTTATCCGGAGTTTCGTCGTCGGACGGGGATGCGCCTCGTCATGTGATCGGAGGTGCGCAGGTGTACGCCGTCGCGCTCGCTGACCCCGCCTGCGCCCACCTCTACATCACCGAGATCGACGCGGAGTTTCCGTGCGACACCTTCTTCCCCGAGACTCCGGATTTCCGCCCCGTCGTCGCGTCTCCGTGGATCGAGGAGCACGGGATCCGCTACCGCTTCCGTCGGTACGACCGGGTCTAGACCCAAGGTCTGCGCATCGGCGGGGAGCCCCCTCCGACATTTTCCGCTTCCATTCGTAATTCGTAATTCTCAATTCGTAATTTTGCGCCTGTGCCGCTCCAACGCCCCCAAACCCAGCTTTTGTACCCGGAGTTCCAGCAGGCGCTGGAGATCGGTGATGCGGAGGCGCTGGAGGCGTTGCGCGAGCAGTTGACCGACGAAGATCTCGCGGAACTGATCGACGAACTCGACCGGGACGCGCGCGCGGCGTTTCTCGCAAAGGTGCCCGCGGACAAGGCGGTCGAAATCTTCCAGCACCTCGACCTGAACGTGCAGCGCGAGACGCTGGAGGTGCTTTCTTCCTCGCGCGTGGCGGGGCTTCTCAACGAGATGGACGCCGACGATCGCACGGCCCTGCTCGAGTCGCTGCCGATCCAGAAGACGAAGCATTTGCTCAGCTTCCTGCGGCCGCGCGAGAGGGCCCAGGCGCAGAAGCTCCTGGAGTTCCCCGAGGACAGCGTCGGCCGCCTCATGACCCCCGACTTTCTCGCCATCCGCAAGGAATGGACGGTGGGGCGTTCGCTCGACTACATCCGCTACAACGGCGAGGACAAGGAAACGCTCAACGACATCTACGTCGTGGATCGCGACGGGCGCCTGCTCGACGACATCCCCATCCGCGAGTTCCTCCTGTCGCCGCCCGAGCGTCCCATCGCCGAGGTCATGGACGGCTACTACACGTCGCTGCGCGCGCTCGACCCGCAGGAGGAGGCCATCCCGGCCTTCAAGAAGTACAGCGCGCGCACGGCCTTGCCCGTCGTCGACGAGGACGGTCTGTTGCTCGGCATTGTGACCATCGACGACATCCTCCACCTCGAGGAGCGCGAGACCACCGAGGACATCCAGCGCGCCGCCGCGGCCGCGCCCTTCGACGAATCCTACCTCGAGATTTCGTATCACAAGCTGCTGCGCAAGCGCGGCGTCTGGCTGATCGTGCTCTTCCTCGGCCAGATGCTCACCGCCTCGGCCATGGGCACCTACGAGGCCGAAATCGAATCGCTGGTCGTGCTCGCATTGTTCATCCCCCTGATCATCAGCAGCGGCGGCAACTCGGGCTCGCAGGCCGCAACCCTCGTCATCCGCGCGCTGGCGCTCGGAGAGGTCGCCTTCAAGGACGTGTGGAGGGTGCTGCGGCGTGAACTGATGGTCGGCCTCGGTCTCGGGGCGATTTTGGGGGTGCTCGGATTGTTGCGCGTCGTGCTTTGGGGCACGATGTTCGAGTCCTACGGGGACCACTTTTTCCTGCTTGGCCTGGCCGTCGGCCTGGCCGTGATCTGCGTGGTGGCGTGGGGAAACATCATCGGATCCATGCTGCCGCTTTTCCTGCGTCGCTTCGGGCTCGATCCTGCGACGTCGTCCGCTCCCTTCGTCGCAACCTTCATCGACGTGACCGGGATCATCATCTACTTCAACATCGCCATGCTGGTGATGAGCGGGCGGGTGTTTTGACCCGGTCGGCGTCGCCATGTCTTCGACCAACGACACCCTTTCGAATCTCCTGAACCATCTGTTTCCCGGCGCGCGCATCCTCGACATCGGTTGCGGCACGGGGCGTCATGCCATCGAATTGGCGGGACGGGGGTTCTCCGTGTGGGCCGTCGATATGGACGGGGACGCGGTGGAGACCGCCCGGGAACTTTCCGAAACGCAGGCGACCCTTCCCTCCTTCGCCGTCGCGCGAGGGGAGGCCCTGCCGTTCCGCGATGGCGCGTTCGATGCGGTGTCGTGCCTCGATGTGCTGCACTGGGCTCCTGATCAGGCGGTGTTCGACGCACTGTGGAGCGAGGTCTTGCGCGTGCTGGGAGCGGGGGGGCTCCTCGTTGCCCGGCTGCGGTGTCGCGACGCCTTCCCCGACGCACTGTCCGTGGGAGGAGGACGCTTCCGTCTCGCTTCGGGGGCCGAATGGTTCCTGCCTTCCCGCGAAGACTTGCTTGCGCGGCTGAAGCGGTCGGGAGCGGATCCGGTCGGGTCGCCGGAGGCGGATTCGGAAGGGCGGGCTCTCGTCGTGGCGCGTCTCCACTGACGTGCCGGGGATCGCGTCCATTCCCGTGAAGCAACAGAAAAGCCCCCGCTTGCGGCGGAGGCTGTCCTGCATCCGTGCCCTGAGGGTCAGATTCCGATCATCACCCCGAGGCTCGCCGTCGGGTACTTGGCGAAGCTGTAGTCGGCGTTGATGTTGAGCACCATCAGGCGGATGCCCAGGCCCACGGTGGTGCGGAAGCTGTTCTCGCCATCGATGGTGAAGTCGACAGGAAGCTCCTCGGATGCGCCCGTCAAGGGGTCGGTGTAGGAGTAGGTGTATTCGAAATCGAGCGAGGAGGACTCATACATGAGCCCGCCGTAGGGTGTCAGGTTCAGGAAACGCCAGCCGAACTGCTTGCTGACATTGAGCCCGTAGGCGTTGGAGCGGGCCTCGAACAGATCCCCAACCTTCAGGCTTTGGGTGAAGTAGCCGATGCTGAGGTCGACCGGTAGCTTGGTGCCGAGCCAGACCGACGGGTTGTGTTGGATGCCGAAGCCGAAAAACTCCACGTCGCCGATTTCATCGGTCGTTGAAACCGTGGGCATCCAACGCAAGGTCAGGTTGGTGCCGTACACGGTGCCCAAGGTGATCTGCGGTGCAAAGAGGGGGAGTGCGGGGAGATCGCGGAGGATGCCGTTGACGCCGGCAAGTTCGATGGTGTCGCCGGGGACCTCGACGGCGAAGGTGGTGTCTCCCGAACCGCCTGGGGCGTTGTTCGGCACGGTGACGTTCATGGTCGAAGGGGCCAGGAACACCTTCATGTTGTCGGAGGATCCGATCACCGTGGGGCCGGCGAAGCGGACGTTGTTGTCGTTGCGAGAGAGAGCTGCGGCGACCGAGTCGCGGATCATTTCGCCTTGGCCGTAGGTGCCGCTGGTATCGATTTGATTGGCGATATCCCGGGAGAACGTCGAGTCGAAGCGGAAGGTGCCGTTCACATCGATGGTCTTGGAGCCGCCGCTGAGCAAGGCGCCCATGAACACGGCTCCTCCTTCGAAGTGAATGCCGAACTTCGTGGCTTTGGGGGCCTTGTTGTACCAGCCGGCATTCATGTTGGCGCCGAAGGCAGAGGTGATGGGCTTGACGTACTCCTGCGCGGCGGTGCCGGTCAGCTGCGAAATGGTTTCAGCGAGATCTTGCGCCTTGGGCACCGAAACGGCGAGCGTCGCGAAGGCAAGGCTGCAGGTGAGAATTCGTTTCATGAACAACTCCTTGGGATGTGGAATCTTTCCGGTCGCGTCGCGAAGATGATCACGGCGGAGCCGTCTCCTGCTGGAACGGGTCAAGCATAGCGTAATGTTACGTGGTGTCACAAGCCCGGATTCCAGGTTTTTTTGTCAATATGGCGCGCCGAAGGCGAGCCGCATCGATCCGTAGGCACCCCAGCCGTCCCCGCCGGGACTCCATCCCATGCGGAAGGTGAACTGGTACAGGTTGCGTCCCTCGTGGGCGCGGTACCGCAAGGCCCCCCCCATGCGCTGAACATGTTCCGGCCCGAGAGGCCAATCTTCGCGCCACATGCTCGGCCCCGCATAGAATCCGTAGCCCAGCGCTCCCAAGGCCTCGAATCGCGAGAAAAACATCGCGTTGTCCTTGCGAAAGGCGTTTTTCACCATTTCACTGAGCACTCCCTTGCCGGAAATTTCCTCACGACTGATGAAGTCGGTGGAGTCGCCGATGAGCGCGAACAGCATGGAACTATCCGTGCCCGCCATCACTTGCTGGATGTGGCCGGTGACTTCCATCTCGATCCAGGAAAAGGGCGAATTGGGGAAGTGCCATTCTCCGTTGATCCGGCTGTAGAGGCCCCCTGAAACGACCCTTGGCGCCGGAGAACGAAAGACCAGGCCCAGGTCGGCCCACAGGGTGCGGCCCTGCTCTTCCGCTTTCCTTCCCATCAGGTTGCCGCCGAAGAACACGAACGGGGGGCCTTTGTAGAACCAGTACGAGTAGGGGATGGTCCCGTAGGTGAAATTGGGAGAGTAGAGGCCGATGCGACCGGTTCCGAAGTCGGCCGTTGCCGTCCACGCGGTGTATTCGCCGTGAACCCGGGTTTCGAGCATCCAGTGCGCTCCGGTCGGCTCCGGATCGGCAAGGAACGTCACCCATTGCTCCGTGCTCTTGCCACCGGCGTCGAAGGCCATGATGCGGGCGGGATAGATTCCCGGATGGTCGGGCTCGAAGGACAGGCGCGTTCCATCCCAGTGCAGGGGGCTTTCTTCGGGGAGGTCGAGGCGGAACGTGACGGGTTCTCCCTCGGGGTCCAGTGCGATGGGGCGATAACGTCGGGGGTTCCCTCCGACCACGGTCTTCCACTCGGCAAGTTCCGAAACGAACTCCGGTGGCAAGTCTTCCTTGACGGGGATTTCGACGCTCTGTGTCAGGGAGATCCCCTGGGCTTCGAAGCGAAACTCGAGAGGGTGGGATCCGTGGGCCATGGGACGGATCCGCAAGGTGTCCCCGACGAGCCGCGTGCTGTCGGGGCCGGTGATGTTGAGCAGTTGGATGCCCTGCCCCTTCCAGGCCGCGACCAAGGTTCCCATGCGCCACACATACGCCCGGCCCTGCATCAAGGTATCCCAGGGAAGCTCGATGCGAACCTCCTCGGAAAGCAGCGCGTGTTCGCGGGCCACCACTTGCAGGGTGTAGCCGAAGCTTTGGCGCGCCCCCAGCGGGTCGGTGACGGACAGTGCGAAGGATTGCCGGGTGCCCGCCTGATCCGGCGCGGGCGTCCACCGCAGCAGGAGGCTGTCGGGGTTGAAGGTCATTCCCCGGGCCAGCGAATCGGCTTCCACGCGCAGCATGTGCCCTGGGTGATCCGGGTCTGCGGGGACGGGACGAAAGACCCATTCGCGTTCCGCAACCACGGAAGGGGGAGGATCTCCCGCGATGACGGGGGGCTGGTTGGAGCGGAAGCGCAACACGAAGTGGAGGGTATCCTTCACGCCCGCGCGGTTGCGCACCTCGGCGATGAGCGGCCAGCGCCCGGCGGCCTGCGGGCGGCCGCTCAACGTGTGGGTGGCCGCGTTCCAGGTGACCCCCGGCGGCATGAGGTCCCCGTAGAGCCGGTACTGCAGGGTATCGGAGGGCTCGGTGGGATCCACGGCCCACACCTGGAACGAGAACGGCTGGTTCAGAAAATGGGAGACGGTGTCCGGGGGGACGGAGATGAAGCGCGGCTGCCCGGAAGGAGCCACGGGACGCACGTCGAAAAAGCGCAACTGGTCGAGCAGTTCGGGCGGGGCGAGCATCGTCAGGTTGCCGTCGCGGAAGACGAAGGTGAGCTGGCTGGCGGCGGGCGAACCCCCGAAGTTTTCCTCGAGGACGCGCAGCATTTGCGCGCCGAGTTCGAACGCCTTGCGCTGGCGGCCGTTCACGAGCTTCGAGCGCTCGTCCCAGGACGCGTAGCTGGCCCGGCCCTGCACGCGCACCACCGGTGCCGCGCGCAGGTTCTCGAGCGCTCCCTCCGCCTGCAGCGTCGCCCAGACGTCGCCGTCGATGAGCACGGCCTTGTCGGCGAAGCGGATGATATCGTTCTGCCCCAGCCCGGTGTTCAGGTCGTGGACGAGAAAAACCGGTTGCCCGCGGGCCTTGAAGCGGCCGGCAAGGCGCTCCCCGATGCGCGTGTCGCCCAAGGTGACGATGCCGTAATGGTTGAGCGCCTCCTCGCCGTTGCGCGCATGCGCGGCGTCTGTCGCGAAAAGAGCGGCCAAGCACAGGGCGAGCGGGGTTCGCATGGCCGCAAGGAAGGCAACGAACCCCCTGGCGGAGGCGTGGACAGGCATCAGTACCCTCGCTCCCTCTTCGTCCATGCCCGGAACTCGCGTTCCAGTTCGACGGAGGTCGGGTGCGCGCCGTAGTCCACCGTGTCGCCGCCCACGAACCACTCGTTTTCGCGCTCGCTCCACAGTAGCGTGCCCCTTCGGAAGGTGCGCACGGCACCGGCCTGCTGCACGCGCAAGGCGACGAAATTTCCTCCCGCGGGGGTGTGGCGGACAACGATCAGGTTGTCGCCGTCGTGAGCGGCCGCCTCGATCCAGACGCGGTCGTCGGCTTGCGTCAGGGTGGCGCGCACGTCGCGCAATCCGAATGCCACCCGGTAGGGGAGCACCTCCTCGTTTTCGTCGGCGTTGTCCAGGACGTGAGCCGCCTGGCGTTTCCAGTACTGGTCGACGGCGGCGCTCTCGGTCTTGATCCTGTCGAGGCTGACGACGGGAACGAGAAAGACCACGCGCAGCAGCAGCAGCACGGTGATGACCGTGAGCACCTCCTCGAAGGAGATGCCGTCGCCCATTGCGGCGAAGCCGCTGCGTGCGCGCCTTCGACGCATCAGGCCCCCCCGCGGGGCGGCTTGCCGGAGCCGGTGGCGTCGCCGTCACCGCCCTCCTCGGTCGGGGGTTTCTCAAGTCGGGCGCGGAACATGCGTTCGTAGTCGGAAAGCTCCGCCATGTGCCGGTTCACCAGCGACTGGACGCGGTCGACCTGGTCGAGTTGCGACGAGGCGATGCGCATGGCTTCCGCGATGTCGCCCAGCTGTTTTTGCGGAGGCGCGACGTTCCCCGCGAATCCGCCGCTGCCGCTTCCACCGCCGTATCCGTCGCCGTACCCGTAGCCACCCCCGCCTCCACCCCCGTGCATCGCGGGAGACCGGCGCGAGATGGCGGGCTGCAGCGTGAGCGCGTTCCAGTCGTTGACGTGCGAGTGAACCAGTTCGAAATCGAGCAGGGTGCGCTCGATCATCTGCAGCGTCAGAAACTCCACGAGCACCGAGATGCCCATCGCAACGAGGGTGCTGAGGATGGCGTACTGGTCGGCATCGATCACGAGGGCGATGTCCTGCACGAAGCGCAGCTCGCCATCGGCTTCGGAGAGGCCGAGCACGGCGCGTTTCATGGGCGGGAAGGTCAGGATGATGCCGATGAGCGTTCCCAGGAAGCCGAGCTTCAGCGTGGTGCGGTTGATCAGCATGTGCAGCGAAAGCATGCGGTTGTCTTCCACCGCCTGTTGCTCCAGCGCGTTCTCGAGCAGGGTCTGGTGCCCCTCCCGCACCCCGCGCCGGGCCAGGTCGAGCCAGCGCAGCATCAGGTCGCGGAGGGGCCCGGCAGGCACCTGTTTCAGGGCCTCGCCCAACGCTTCGGGGTCGGGGTCATCGCCCGCGGCGGCCAGGGTCGCGAGCGTTGCGTCGGCACTGGCCAGCACGGGACGCATGCGCGCGAATTGCACAAGGGCCGTGATTTGCCCGGCGGCGAACACGAGGAAGATCAGGCCCAGGAAGAGGCTCAGGAAGGCGTTCTGGAAAAGCAGGATGTTGGCGACGAGCATTGCCCCGCCCACGACCAGCATGACCGGCACGGGCAGGATGATGCCGAGGAGCATCTTGGTGCGGATGCGCCTGAGCGCGCGCCGCGCGTTCTCGACCGGGGGGGAAAGCAGGGAAGGGGAGGTTTTGCTCATCGGAATGTTTCTCCGGGGCGCAGGAACGGGCTGTCCAGCCTGAGACTGGCGCCCGCGCCGAGGTGGAAGGTCTGCGGATCGCGGTACGCCGCATCAAGACGGAGGAAGAAAAAACGCATGGAGGTGTGGCCGAGCCACGGGCCGAACCCCAGGCGCAGGGGGAGAAGGTCGAGCCGCAGCCGGGTGTGCGCCGTGCCGCGCGTGGCCACGAAACCGAACCCCCACTCTCCGAAGGGGGCCGACAGTCCATCGAAGAACAGCTCATGAATGGGAGCGCGATAGACGTCGCGGTCGAAGTGTGCGGAATAATGGATGGCCCCCATTTTGACGTGGATGGCGTGGGCGACGTTTCCCCTCTCGGGCTGGCGGTCCCCGCCTTCGCGCCAGTTGCGCATGACCACGCCGTCGCGGTACTCGACGGTATCGGAAACAAGGGGATCTCCCGCGATTTCGCGCCCCAGCTTGTAGCTGCCGGCGCCCGCCTCGTGGTCGAGCCAGTAGTAGCGCGCATAGGGACGGCCGGCCTGGGAAATTTCCCACTTCACGCCGGGGACTCCCAAGGCGATGTGCCACCAATAGTGGCGCTTGTCCCAGCCGTTCCAGCCGGTTGCGGTGTCGAAGGGGTTGTAGAGGTTCCGGTGCAGGCCGCCGCCGTGCCGGCTCATGTGCCCGCCGCCTTCGAGATGCAGCCAGGGTTCCGGATGCATCGTCAGCACAGCGCTGCGGTGGTAGTCCACGGCAGCGCTGGCATTCTTGAAGACCGACGTGGCGATGCGCGTTTCCAGATCGAGGCCCGTCTTCCACTGGAACGGTTCGAGCGGGGCGTTCGGGTTCCAGAAGTTGCGCCATAACCGGGCGCCGATGCTGCGCGTCATGGTGCCCGATCCCGAGGCCGCGCCCCGGCGGATCCTGATCCCCAGTTCCGTGAGGTCTGCCCCATGCAGGTTGCCGACCTGGGTGCCCTCGCGGAGCAAAATCATGTTGCGCTGCCCGTCCCCGTACATCAGCAACTGGTAGCGGCCGACCTCCGGCTCGCCTTCGAGCCCGGCCAGCATCCAAAGCTCCTGCGTGACCTCGGGGTCGTCGATCTCGTAGAGTTCGAATCCGGATTGGGCGGGCAGGCCGGGCACGGAATCATCCGGGGAGGGAACCGGGGGGGGCTCGCGAAGGAAATCCTCCGTCAGGGATCCGTTTCCCGTCGCCATGTCGTTCAGGGGGGCGGCTGGGGTTTCTTCGCCCCACACCCCGGGAACAGATGCGACGCAGCAAAGCAGCATCGTCGCGGCAGGCAACAGACGCATGCGTTGCAAGGCGCGCGGGGCGTCCTGATGGGAAAAAATCACTGTTCTGCCGGTTTCTTGTGCGTTCATCCCACGCCCGTTCACATGCCCGGAAGGTGGTGAAGACGGAACGCGAAAAAGTTCGCCTAATATACGGCCAACACGTTGATTTTACTGGATGAATCTCCGGCTCTTGCCCTGAAACGGTGTTTTTCGGCTTTGCTACCATTGCCCCCGTTGCCAGAAAAAGGAGTGAAAATGACCCAAGGTCCCGTGACCGTGGGGGCGGGTGCCGCCCTGATGGACTTGCTGTTGGAAGAGAAGGATGAATATCTCGGGCGCCTGGGCGCAGAAAAGGGGGGAATGACCCTCGTTGAAGCACCCGCGATCCAGAACGCCCTCAAAAATGCGACAGGCAGCATCAAGTCGGCCCCCGGCGGATCGGCCTCGAATACGTTGGTTGGCCTCGGTAATCTCGGTGCCCGCGCCCGCATGATCGGACGCGTCGGGAAGGACGAACTCGGGCAACAGTTTCGCGCGGGCCTGCGCAATGCCGGTGTCGAGGAGCGGCTGCGCGAGGCGGATGACGCATCCACCGGGCACGTTCTCTCCGTCGTGACGCCCGATGCCCAGCGCACCATGTTCACCTATTTGGGGGCTTCTTCGGGCCTGGGGCCGCAAGATCTCGATGACTCGGATTTCTCGGACGCCAACATGCTCCACCTCGAGGGGTACCTGTTGTTCAATCGTCCCTTGGTCGATCGTTTGCTGGAACTCGCGCGCAAGCATCACGCCAAGATCGCTCTCGATCTCGGATCCTTTCAGGTCGTGCAGGCCATGCGTGAATATCTCGACGAGCTGTTCGCGAAGGGCCACATCGACGTGTTGCTGGCCAACGAGGACGAGGCGCGTGCGTACACGGGGCTTGGCGAGTCGGAGTCGCTCGCGCAATTCGCCGACAAGGTCGAAACCGCTGTCGTCAAGCGCGGAAAGCACGGCGCCCTGATCGCCCGTGATGGCCATAACCTCGACATCCTTGCCCACCCCGTGAAGGCGGTCGATACCACCGGCGCGGGCGACCTGTGGGCTTCGGGCTTCCTGTACGGCCTCAATCATGGCCTCTCGCTCGAGAGTTCCGCCAGCCTCGGGGCGAAAATCGGTTCCGAGGTGGTGCAGGTTCTTGGCGCCGTCATTCCTCCCGAAGGCTGGGGCAGGGTGAGGGAGTACAGGGAGAAGATGGGGAAGTGAGCAGTGAACAGTGAGCAGTGAGCAGTGAGCAGTACGGCAATAGGAAAGAGTGAGGTTACGTCGGAGCGTTCCGCTCTATTGTTGTACTGCTGCCCCGCTAATCATCCCCCTTCGCCGCCGCCTTGCGCAGCCGGTCGTTGACCGCGAGGCCCAGTCCCTCATCGGGAAGCAGCGCGGCACGAATCACGCGCAGGCCCGCCGTGTCAAGCCGATGCAGGGCCGCGAAGAGATTCGTCGCCGCCTCGCGCGCGTCTCCGGCGGGTGAAAGGTTCTCCGCGCGGGCAAACCCTTCGGGCATTCCGCTGCCGAACCACACCAGTCCCTCACCGCGGCGGTCTTCGGGGGTCATGGTCATGGTTTCCTCCAGCAGGCGCAGCGGCGTGCGCGGGGCATAGTGCCAGGGAAGCGCCCCGGGGGAAACCTGCGGCGCGTCGGCAGCGGATTCCGCGGGACGACCGGGGCGCTTCCCCAGAACCTTTGCGAGCGCCTCCACCGGGACCCCTCCGGCGCGCAACAGGACGGGTTCCCCCCCTTCCCATCCCACCACGGTTGATTCCACACCCACAGCGCAGGGACCGCCGTCGAGCACGCAATCGATTCCTTCCGCGAAGGCGCGCGCCACGTGTTCCGCGCGCGTGGGGCTGAGAGCGCCGAAGGGATTGGCGCTGGGTGCGGCGAGGGGAATGTCGGCTTCGCGCAGCAAGGCCTGCGCGAGTGGGTGCGCAGGCACGCGCACGGCGACCGACGGCAATCCCGACGTCGCGAGATCGGGAACATTCGGGGCCTTGGGAAGTACGAGCGTCAGGGGGCCGGGCCAGAAGTCGCGCATGAGGAGCACGGCGTCGGGAGGAACCGTTTCCCAGAGCGCGCGGGCCCGCGTTTCGTCGGCGACGTGGAGGATCAACGGGTCGAAAAAAGGGCGGCGCTTCACCTCGAAAATGCGGGCCAGCGCGATCGGGTCGAGGGCGTGCCCGGCCAGTCCGTACACGGTTTCGGTGGGCATGCCGACCAAGCGGCCTTGTCGCAGTGCATCCGCGGCGCGGCGCAGGGCTTCGTGAGTCGGTTCGAGCACGGGAATCATGGCCGTGGAAAGGTAGCAGGGCGGGCCCGCGGCCGGTACAGCGTCAGGCGCGCAGGGCCGCGTCGAGCTTTGCGGCGAGTTCTTCGTGGGTGAAGGGCTTCCGAACACGGATCCGGTCGGGTCCGAGGGAGCCGTCCGGAGTTTCGGAACCCGTCATGAACAGGCACCTCGCGCGCGGGCGTGCCGCCAGGAAGCGTTCCGCCAGCGTTTCGCCGCTCATGTCGGGCCACTCGGCTTCGGTCATGAGCAGGCCGATTTCGATCGGGTTGTGGCGCGCCACCAGCAGGGCCTCCGCGGGCGATCGCGCGACCAGCAGGGGAAACCCCAGTTCGCGCAGGATCGCCGATGCCGCTTCGAGGTGCGCGGGATTGTTTTCGACCAGGAGGACCGTCGGATTCTGGCCGGAAGCCGTCCGGGAGGTCGCTTCGTGCTCCTTCCGCTCGGGACGGTAACGCGGCAACCGGATGCGGAAGGTCGCCCCTTTTCCGGGAGCACTTTCGACTTCGATATGCCCGCCGCTTTGTTTGACGATGCCGTGGACGGTGGGAAGACCCAGGCCCGTCCCCTGTCCGAATGGCTTGGTGGTGAAGAAGGGCTCGAAAAGGCGCTCCATGGTTTCGGGCGTCATGCCCTCACCGTTGTCGCGAATGGTCAGAACGACATAGTCGCCTGTCGCGAGGCCTGGCGGCGGCGAATGCTGCGCGTCGAGAGTCTCGTTGCGTGTGGTGATGGACACTGCGCCCTGTTTCGAGGACCCGATGGCATCGCGTGCGTTGATGCAGATGTTGACGAGAACCTGGTCGGCCTGCACGGGGTCGATGCGCACGGGCCAGAGCGCCGCGTCCGTTTCGACATGCAGTGCGATCCCTTCGCCGACGAGCCCGCGCAGCATGCCCGCCATGTCGCGGATCTGGGCGTCGAGTTGCACCACTTGCGGCTGCGCGGCCTGGCGGCGGGCGTATGTCAGCAACTGGCGCGTCAGGGCAGCGGCCCGGCCGGCGGCGTCGTGGATTTCCCTGAGGCTGGCGTGAAGTGCGCTGCCGGCCTCGGTTTTGCGCATCGCGATCTCCGACCGCACCGAAATCACGGTCAGCATGTTGTTGAAGTCGTGCGCCACGCCGCCGGCCAATTGGCCGATGGCCTCCATTTTCTGCATCTGCCGAAGGGCCGCCTCTTGCACCACCTTGTCCGTGATGTCGAGAATGAACCCTTCCAGGTGGCCGGGAGCGTCGTTTTTTCCCGCGATGAGATGGCCGCGTTCCCAAACCGTTTTGACCTTGCCGTCCCGGGCGATGATGCGGTATTCCATTTCATAGGGAACCATGGCCGCGACAGCGTGATGCGTGGCTTCGTGGACATGCGCCCGGTCCTCGGGATGGACGAGTTCGCCGTAGGTGATCACACCCTCCTTGCCGAATTCCGCGGGAGAGTAGCCGGTCAGTTCGGTGACGCTTTCCGAGACGTAGAGCATCGTCCAGTTCTCGTCGAGCCGGCACCGGTACGCGGTTCCGGGAAGATTGTCGATCAGTGTGGAAAGGCGCCGCTCGCTTTCGTGCAACGCATCCTGCGCGGCCCTGATGTCGGTGACGTCGCGCATGGTGCCCACGATCCGCTCCACTTCGCCCTTCTCGTTGAGGATCGAGGTGGAACGATCGAGCACCCAGCGGACGCTTCCGTCGGGATGCAGGACCCGGAACTCGGTCTCGGTGGGAACCCCGGCCATTTCATTCCAGTGGGCTGCCATGGCCTTGTCACGGTCGTCGGGATGAATCGACTCGACGTACGACATCGGATTGGCATAGAGGTGCTCCAGCGGCATGCCCCAGATGCGTTCGTACCCCTTGCCCGCGAAGAGGATCTGGTTTTCGACCGGATCGTAGTTGTAGAAGATGTCCTGCACGTTCTCGGCCATCTCGCGGAAGCGCTCCTCGCTGCGGCGTAGCTCTTCTTCGGCACGTTTTTTCCCGGAGATGTCCTCGACAAGGGCGAGGATCCCGATGGATTCGTTGTCACCTCCCTTGAGGGGTGCGGCGGAAAGACGCATGTCGAAAAGCGTTCCGTCCCTGCGTCGGCGCGTCAGCTCGATGCCCGTAAGCGTTACCCCCCGAAGTACCCGGTCGCGCAGGGCGATGAACTCCTCGCGTTTGTCGTCGGGAATGAACGGGAGGTTTCTTCCGACGATTTCAGCTGCCGTCCACCCGAAGATTGCGGTCGCCGAGTCGTTCCACGACTGCACGCATCCCTCGGGGTCGAGGGTGATCACGCCGAGGGGAAGGCAGTCCACCACGGCGCGCCGGAACTCCTCGTCCTTGCGCCGCGCATACTGCGTGATGATCAACGACACCAGGTTGGAAACGGAGACGGCGAAACTTTTCTCGGCAGGAGTCCATTTCCTCGGGCTTCCGGTTTGTTCGAAACAAAGCACGCCCTCGAGCGCGCCTGCGTTGAGAATGGGGGTGTCGAGCATCGACGTGATGCCCAACGGCTTCAGGTAAGACTCGGCGAATTCACGGGTGCGGGCGTCGGTCAGAGCGTCGTTTGCATCGATCACCCGGCTTTTCTCGAGCGCGAGGAAGTATGAGGGGTACGTCGTGGCTTTCAGCACGTGTCCCGCCGAATGTCGCCTTGGCCCGCGTTCAAAGAGGTCGCGGCTGACGATGGTGGTCCGACCCTCGTCGTAGTGCCAGATGCTCACGCGTTCCACGCCGAGCGTGTCGGCGACGGTCTCCGTGATCTTTCGCATCTCGCCTTCCTGATCGGGGGATTGCAACAGCCTCCGTGTCAACAGCGTCAGGGTTTCATGTTGTTGCGCATAGTCGCGGTTTCCTTCCTGCAGCGCTTCGTTGGCCTCCCGTTGCGCGTTCATCTCCTTTCGGATGCGCCAAAGCGCCCCACGGACGAGCAGGTACACAAGAACCGATGTCGCGGCGACGAAGAGCAGGCCCTTGAGCGTCTGGATGGAGAGCGGCAGGGCCCAGTTTCCGGCAAGGTCGCCCGCGAGCCAGTCGGACACGATGATCCACAAGGAGCCTGTGGCTGCGTACACGAGCGTGACGCGGAGCGGGCTGGTAAAGAATTTCACGATGCGAGCGGCGGTGCCGGGCTAGTTCGGTGAAGCGGGACCGGGGGTGCCCTCAACGTGCTCCCCTCCGGAAGGGGCTTCCCCGGAGTCCCCCCGTTTGCGGGCCTCGATCTCGTTCAGCTTGCGGTAGATGGTGCGCACGCCGATGCCGAGTTCCTCCGCGCTCTTCGCGCGATCGCCGTGGTTGCGCTTCAGCACCTGCTGGATGACCTGCAACTCGATGTCCTCGAGCTTCGTCCCGGGGCGAAACTGCAGGCGCGGGGCCGAATCGTCGCCACCGCAGATTTCCGGCGGCAAAACCTTCGGCGTGATTTCCGGTCCGGTGGTGAGGATCACCGCGCGCTCGATGGCGTTCTCAAGTTCGCGGATATTTCCGGGCCACGAATAGCCCTCCAGCAATTGCAGGGCCTCGGGGCTGAGGGCCAGGGGTTGCTTCCGGTTTTTTTTGCAGTACTTCGCGATGAAGTACGAGACGTACATCGTGAGGTCTTCCATGCGGTCGCGCAGCGGGGGAAGCAGCAGGGGAATGACATTCAGGCGATAGAACAGGTCTTCACGGAATTGTCCCGAGGCGACCATCTTGCGCAGGTCGCGGTTGGTGGCCGCAATGACGCGGACATCGACCTTTTCGGGGGATCCGCCCACCGGCGTGACCTCGCCCTCCTGGAGCACGCGCAGCATCTTGGCCTGCAGTGCGAGGGGAAGCTCGCCGATTTCGTCGAGGAAGATCGTCCCGGAGTGGGCTTCCTGGAAGCGCCCGCGTTTGTCCTGGTAGGCGCCCGTGAAGGCGCCGCGCTTGTGCCCGAAGAGTTCCGACTCGATCAGGTTTTCGGGAATGGCGGCGCAGTTCACCGTCACCAGCGGCTTGTCGGCGCGCTTCGAGTAGGCGGCGATGTAGTGCGCCAGCACTTCCTTTCCGGTGCCGGATTCCCCGAGAATGAGAATGGTGGCCTCGCTGCCGGCCGCCAGGGACGAAGATTCCAGCAGTTCGCGGAAGGCGGGGCTTTTGCCATCGGTGAAGGCGGGGATTCGCGCCTTTTGAAGCGATTTTTTCAGCTTGAAGTTTTCGGTGAGCAGGCTGGTCTTTTCGAAAGCGCGGCGCACCACGGCCTCGATCACGGGCATGTTGAAGGGTTTCGAGATGAAGTCGTAAGCTCCGTAGCGCATCGCGGAAACCGCATCCTCGACCGATCCGTATCCGGTGATGAGAATGACCTGGATGTCGGGGTTGATGGCTTTGATCCTTTGAAGCACTTCGAGGCCGTCGAGGCCGGGCATTTTCAGGTCGGTGATGACGACTTCGGGAAGCTGTTTGCGGACGATGTCAATGGCCGCGTGGGGGTCGCTGCACTTGATGGGCGCGTAGTCGAGTTCCTCCAACAGGGCGGCCAGGGATTCGAGGACGCTGGTATCGTCGTCAAGGATCAGGAGTTCTTTTTTCATGCAATCGTTGGATTCGGGAGGTCGTGATGTGGCCGAATGATAACAGCCGGGCCCCCTGTTTCAATCCGGGACACAAGATTTTATGTGTCCGTCGTCATTATGCATGGTAAGTTAACCCGAGGATTTTCCTTTTGCTTGATCTTTCGCGCCCGATCGACCCGCTCCTTCCAGAAGGTTGCAATCCACGGACACCTTATGCATTTCACGCTTGATTTTTCCGAAATCGGAATGGATCGCCTCCCCGAAGTCGGGGGCAAAAACGCTTCCCTTGGGGAAATGTTCAATCGACTGCGCGACGACGGCATCGCGGTGCCCGACGGCTTCGCGGTGACTGCGGCGGCGTATCGGCTCTTCCTGCAGGAGAACGGGGTCGTCCCCCGCCTCGAATCCCTTCTGGCCACTCTCGACCTCGCGGAGTTCTCGAACCTCGAGGCGGTGGCGCGCGAGGCGCGCGAGCTCGTCACCGGCGGCGAAATGCCCGCGGCCATCGTCGCGGCGGTGAAGGAGGCGCATGCCTCGCTCATGGGGCGCTGCCCTCCCGGAACCACCCTGGCCGTGCGGAGCAGCGCCACCGCCGAGGACCTGCCCGGCGCGAGCTTCGCCGGCCAGATGGAGACCTTTCTCAACATCGCCGGCGACGACGCGCTGCTTGCCGCTTGCCACAGGTGCTTCGCGTCCCTCTTCACGGCCCGGGCGATCAAGTACCGGGTCGACAACGGGTTCGATCACATGCAGGTGGCGGTGTCCGTCTGCGTGCAGCGGATGGTACGCAGCGACCTTGCCTCTTCCGGTGTCGGGTTCACCATCGACCCCGACACGGGAAACTCCAATGTCGTGTTACTGACCGGGGCGTTCGGACTCGGCGAAAACGTGGTGCAGGGCGCGGTCGGCCCCGACCAGTTCACCGTGTTCAAGCACGGGCTGCGCGAGGGGCTCGACCCCGTCATCGCGCGCCAGGTCGGGCCGAAGGAAAAGACGATGGTCTATGCGGCCGCCGATGCGCCGGGCGGGGAAACCACGCTGAACGTCGATACACCCGCCGAAAAGCGGAAGGCCCTTACGCTATCCGATGCGGAGGTCCTGCAACTGGCCCGGTGGTGCGTCCGCATCGAGGAACACTACGGGCAGCCGATGGACATCGAGTGGGCGAAGGACGGGCAGACCGGGGAGCTTTTCATCGTGCAGGCGCGCCCCGAAACCGTGCATGCGGGTCCGCGCGCGGGGGCCTCGCGCAAGTCCTACGCCATCGGGGAGCGCGGCGAGGTCCTGGCCCGGGGCACGGCCGTCGGCAACGCCATCGCCTCCGGGCGCGCGCGGCGCATCGATTCGCCCGCCGATTCGGGGCGGCTGCAACACGGTGAGGTGCTGGTCACCGGCATCACCAATCCCGACTGGGACCCGATCATGAAAAAGGCCGCGGCCATCGTCACCGACAAGGGCGGTCGCACCAGCCATGCCGCCATCGTGGCGCGCGAGCTCGGCCTCACCGCCCTGGTCGGCACGGGCACCGGTACCTCGTCCATTCCCGATGGCGCCGAGGTCACGGTTTCGTGCGCCGAGGGCGACACGGGGTACGTGTATGCGGGCAAGGTTCCTTTCACCGTCACGGAGCACGGCCCCGGAGACTGGCCCCGGCCTCGGACCCCGGCCATGCTCATCCTCGGGGAACCCGATGCGGCGTTCCGCATGGCCGCGCTTCCCTGCGACGGCGTCGGGTTGATGCGCCTCGAGTTCGTCATCAACAATGCGATTCGCGTCCACCCCGTGGCCCTGGCGAAGTGGGATGAAGTGAAGGAAGGCCCGGCCAAGGAGGAAATCCGGACCCTGACGGAGGGATGGGACGACAAGCCCGCGTACTTCGTGGACAAACTCGCCGAGGCGGTGGGAACCATCGCGGCGGCCTTCTGGCCGCGCGAGGTGATCGTCCGCATGAGCGACTTCAAGTCGAACGAGTACGCGGGCCTGCTGGGCGGCTCCCAGTTCGAGCCGGACGAAGAAAACCCCATGCTCGGCTTTCGCGGCGCCTCGCGCTACTACCACCCCCTCTATCGCGACGGCTTCCGCCTCGAGTGCCTGGCCATGCGCAAGGTGCGCGATGTCATGGGGCTGACCAACGTGAAGCTGATGATCCCCTTCTGCCGCACGGTCGAGGAGGCGGAAAAGGTGGAGGCCGAAATGGTCGCCAACGGGCTGCGTCGGGGCGAGAACGGCCTCGAGCTTTACGTGATGGTCGAGATCCCCAGCAACGTCCTGTTGCTGGAGGAGTTCGCGAAGCACTTCGACGGGTTCTCCATCGGCTCCAACGACCTTACCCAGCTCACGCTCGGGCTCGATCGCGACTCCGAGCTTGTCAGTCCTTTGTTCAGCGAGAAAAATCCCGCCGTGCAGGAGTTGATCGCGCGCGCAGTGGGTTCCGCGCGCAAGGCCGGGCGGCGCATCGGGCTGTGCGGGCAAGCGCCCAGCGATCATCCCGATTTCGCGCAATTCCTGGTCGCGCAGGGCATCAGCAGCATTTCGTTCACACCCGACGCGCTGCACCAGGGCATGAAGAACATGGCGCAGGCGGAAGCCGTGTTCCGGAAACACGAAGGGAGCGAAGCATGACGGCATCGAACGGCAACAACGAATTCGCGGGCAAGGTCGCGCTGGTCACCGGCGCGGCTTCGGGAATCGGGCGGGCCACGGCCCTGGCTTTTTCCGCCGCAGGCGCGAGTGTGCTCGTCTCGGATGTGCAGGAGGAAGCCGGGGAGCAAACCGTCGGGCTCATCCGCGCAGCGGGCGGTCGTGCGAAATTCGTGCGCTGCGACGTCTCGCACGAGGACGAGGTCGAGGCGATGGTCGAGCGATGCATCGAGTCATTCGGGCGCCTCGACTTCGCCTGCAACAACGCGGGGATCGAGGGGGCCTCCTCCGCCGTCACCGATCTTTCGGGGGAGGAGTGGAACCGCATCCTCGCCGTGAACCTGACGGGAACCTGGTACTGCATGCGGCACGAGTTGCCGGTGATGCTGCGGCAGGGGGGCGGGTCGGTCGTCAACGTCGCGTCCATCGCCGGTGTCGTGGGCTTTCCCAACGCATCGGCATACGTGGCGAGCAAGCACGGGGTGGTCGGGTTGACGCGGTCCGCCGCGCTTGAATACGCGCGGCAGGGGATCCGGATCAATGTCGTGTGCCCCGGGGTGATCGAAACCCCCATGATCACACGTGCGACCGGGGGCGATGCCACTGCGGCCGCACAGTTCGCCCAAGGCGCCCCGGCGGGGCGGATGGGACAACCGGAGGAGATCGCCTCCGCCGTGCTATGGCTGTGCTCCGCCGGGGCGGGATACACCATCGGGCACCCCCTCGTCGTCGATGGCGGCTGGACCGTGCAGTAGCGTTATTTTCCCCGCGTTTTCTTCGATTTTTCCTGGCAGTCGACTGCCGGAATGACCTTGAAGGCTGCCGTTTCGGCAGTCTTTATTCGTTGATTCCAGTAAAAAAGTCGAAAATTCTCTCAAAAATCGATCATAATGATGTGGCACGCGCCTCGCATTCCTCCCCTGCAGGTGGGATGTCCCACCACCAAGACCCGGGGGTGGAGCCATGCGTGCCGCGATCAATACAACAGCAGCGAAGGGACGCGGGAAGGCCATCACCGCGATGTTGGGGTTGGGAACCGCTGTGCTCATGGTCGCGGGATGCAACCTCTCCCATGAAATCTCTCCTGTCGGCCCCGACACCCGTGAGTTGATTGCAGGACCCGCCAGCCCTGGCGGCATGATGGATCTCCGGACCCAAAACAGGGCTGTGTCGGTTCAGAACCGGCACGGAGCGAATCTCTTCTCGGTGCGCGGGGTGGTTGGGACGGGCGTGAGCCAGGATGAAGCCGGAAACCCCGTGATCATGGTCTACACCGAGGAGCCGGGGGTTCAGGGGATTCCCGAAGCCTTGGAAGGACTGCCGGTCCGCACGGAAGTGATCGGCAAGATCATCTCCCTCGACGGCAATGCCAACGGCAAAAGCCCGGGCAAGGGGCAGGGGAACAACAACGCCGGCGGCGTCGGCATCGGGAACAATCCGGGCGCCGTCACGGATCGTGCGACTCAGCGTTTTCCCAATGATGGAGTATCCCCCGACGCTTGCGCCGACATCGACCGCACGGCCCGCTTTTCCCGCGCGGTTCCCGTCGGGGTTTCGGCCGGCATCTCGGGGTTTAGCGGCGGCACTTACGGGGCACGCGTGAAGGACGCGGCCGGCAACCTCTACATGCTCAGCAACAACCACGTGTTCGCGGGGCGCAACAGCGCGCCCATCGGACGGGAGGCCGTGCAGCCGCGTCCCCAGGACGGCGGGCGGGCGCCGACCGATGCCGTGGGGCAGTTGGCCGACTTCGAACCGCTGCGTTTCTGCAACCTCGGGGGAGAGTACGGGGACGACGCCTCCAGCTGCCCGGTGAACGTGATCGACGCGGCCATCGTGTCCACGACCGAGGAGTTGGCGGGGCGCTCGACGCCGTGCGAAGGATACGGAACCCCGAAGGCAGCCGCGGTGGAGCCGCGGGTCGGGATGCAGGTGATGAAGTACGGGCGCACGACGGGGCTGACCACGGGTCGCATCCGCGCGGTCAACGTCACGGTGCACGTCAACTTCGGATCGCTCGGAAACGGTGCGTACCGGATCGGGATTTTCTCGGGCCAGATCCAGATCTCCCAGGAAGGTTTCTCGAGCAGCGGTGATTCGGGTTCGCTGCTGGTCACGCAGGACGGCAATCCCGTGGGCCTGATCTTCGCCGGGAGTAGCACGGCGTCCTTCGCGAATCCGATCTTCCCCGTGCTCGAACGTTTCGGCGTCACGGTCGACGGGGAATAACCTCCGTCGCCCCTTGCGGAGGGACCGTCCGGGAAGGAGTCCCCCCGTGACCTCCCTCCAGCGCCTCCTCTAACTCATTGATATATCGCGAGATTCCGGGGGGGTACATTCTTGCCTCCCTTTTTTGCGGGCTGGACTTAATTTTCCCCGGAACCGGCGCTTTGCCGGAACGGGCCGCCTGCATGGAACCACGGTCCCGCCCACGGTTTTGCAAGGAATTCGATGTACCTCTCCAAGTTGCGCATTTCCGGGTTCAAATCCTTCGCCAACCGCGTGGAGGTCAACTTTCCCAGCGAGGGCATCACCTCGGTGGTGGGGCCCAACGGCTGCGGCAAGTCCAACATCATCGACGCCATCCGCTGGGTACTGGGCGAGCAGCGCGCCCGCGCGCTGCGTTCCTCCAAGATGGAGGATGTGATCTTCTCGGGCACGGCCGAGCGCTCCGCGCAGAACATGGCTGAGGTCAGCCTGCTCATCCACAACGACAGCGGCGTGCTGCCCTCCGACTACACCCAGGTGATGATTACCCGCCGCGCCTACCGCAGCGGCGAGAGCGAGTACCTGATCAATAACCAGCCCTGCCGCCTCAAGGACATCCATAACCTGTTCTACGACACGGGCATGGGCGCGGCCTCATACAGCCTCATCGAGGCGAAGATGATCGACAGCATCCTCTCCGAAAAGGCGGACGAGAGGCGCACCATGTTCGAGGAGGCCTCGGGCATTTCGAAGTACAAGCAGCAGCGCAAGGAAACCCTGCGCCAGCTCGAGCGCACCGCGCAGGATCTCGCCCGCGTCGAGGACGGTCTCCGCCACGTGCAGCAGAACGTCAACATGTTCGAGCGCCAGGCGAAAAAGGCCGAGAAGTGGCGAGCCCTGCGCGACGAGGCGCGCGCGCTGGAACTGAGCTACCAGCACGACTCGTTCATGAGGATTTCCGGGGAACTTGAAGCCCTGCAAACAGGGCTTGCGAAGGACGAGGGGCACTCGGCCGAACTCGACGCCCGCCGCGCCGCCGAGGAGGCCGCGCTGGAGGAAGAGAAGCTTTCGCTGTTCGCGGAAGAACAGCAGGTCGCGGAACTCAGCCGCAAGGCGGCGGGAACCCAGGCCGAGGCGATCCGCCTCGAGGGGGAGTCCGACCGCGCCCGTGACCGCGGCGAGCATTTGCAGGAATCGCTGCAGCGCCTGCGCACCGAAGACGAGCAGTCGCGCACCCGGCTTGCGGAGATGGCCGGCCAACGCGCGGAGGCCCTGCGTGAATCCGCCGAGGCGGAAGCCTTCCTCGCCGGTGCTGCGGAGCAAAGCGGGCTCGCCCGCGAGACCGCCGATGCTGCCGCCGCGAAGGTGCAGGAGGCGCGCGCCGAAGCCAACGCCCTGGGCGAAGAGCGCATGGCCGTGCTTGAGGAGCTTTCCGGAATGAAGCAGCGCCTGGGTGCGGCCGAAGGCGAGTTGCAGCACCTGACCGGCAGCGAAGATGAATGGGCGGGGGAGCGCGACGCGCGCACCGAAGGGCTCGTCGAGCAGCGCCGCTTGCGCGACGAAGCCGCGGCCGCACTGGCCGCGGCCGAATCGGAGACGCATGTCGCCGCGGAGGAATCGGAGAGGGTGGCCGCGGGGCTTGAAGAGGCCTCGCGCGCGCTTGAAGCCGCTCGTGGCCGGGCGCAGGAACTCGGCCGCGAGTTGGCGGTGCTCGAATCCCGCCGCGAACTTCTCGCCGGGCTCGAGGCGGCGGGCGAAGGCATGGATGCAGGGGTCAAGCACCTGCTTCACGATGCCCGGGATCGCATGCAAGGCCTGCTCATCGACGTGCTTGAGGTTCCCGAGGATCTCTCGACTGCCGTGGAGCGCGCGCTCGGAAAGTCGTTGCAAGTCGTGCTCGTCAAGGACAGGGGGATGGGGGTCGAGCTGTTGTCTGCCCTGCGTGACGGTCGCAAGGGGGAGGCCGTGTTCGGGCTTCCCGGTTTTGGGGGCAGGTCCGCGGCTCGCCCCGACCTTTCAGGGCGTCCCGGTTTCCGCGGGTGGTTGTCCGACCGGGTCAAAGGCCCCGCCGAGTGGGCAGGGGTGCTCGACTGGGCACTCGGCCGTCATGCCTTGGTCGATTCGCTCGACGCGGCATTCGCGCTTGCCGAGTCAGTTCCCGGTGATAACCTCTGGTTTTGGACTCCCGACGGCTCGGCCGTGCATTCCGCGGGTGCTCTCTTCGGCGGTGCGACGGGCGATGCCAACGCCGCCGAGGCGGACAAGGCCGGGCTGCTGCAGCGCAAAGCGCAGCTTCAGGAAATCGTTGTGCGGGTGGAGGGGCTTCGCGCGGAATCCGCTGCTGCGGGAGCGGAAACCGAAACGCTGCAGCAACGACGCACGGCGCTGCAGGCGGAAGCCGAGGACCTCCGCCTGTGTGCCCGCGATGCCGAGCGGCGCGTCCACGAGGCGCGTGCGAAGGTGCAACTCAGCGAGAGCCGGGCCGAGAACCTCGACCGCGAGGTGGTCCAGTACCGCCTCAAGCTTGAGTCGCTGGGTGACCGCAAACGCCAGTTGCAGGAGTCCGTGGAGCGCCTCCGCGCCGAGTGGACGCAAGCCGACGAGGAGCGTCTTGCGCTCGAGTCGCGCTACCAAAGGGCCCTTGAGGGCGTGCAGGATCTCGAGGCTGAACACCGTCGCCTCGACCAGGAGTGGCGGGCCGTCGATCAGGAACGTGCCGAGCGCGAAGCACGCCTCAAGGCGGCGCGCGCGCGCCTCGAGTACCTCGACACGGCCGAAGCCGAGCTGAAGGCGGCGTTGGAGCGCTCTGCCGCGCAGGCGGAAGACTGGGAGTCGCAGATTCGCATGCTGCGCGAGAAGGCCGCAAGCCTTGGAGACGACATGGGCGGATTGCACGAACGCCTCGCCGCCGAGGAGCGGGAGCGCGACGCGGTGAAGTCGGTGTACGATTCCAAGGTCGCGCGCCTCGAGGAACGGCGCACCCTGCTCCGCCGTCTCCAGGACGACTTGCGCGAAGTCACCGACGCGGCGCACAAGCGCTCGCTGCGCATGGAGCAGGCGCGCGCCGCCCTGCAAAACATCCGCGAGCGCATGTTCGAGGCGCACGAGGTCGACTTCGGCGCGGACGAGGTGTCCTTCGAGCGAGTCGAGTACGACGCCGACGCGGCACCGCAGCAAATCGCCGAGCTCAAGGAAAAGCTGCGGGGATTGGGCAACATCAACACCGGCGCCCTCGAGGACTACGAGACGGAGAAGGCGCGCCTCGAGGAGGTGCAGAAACAGTTCGACGACCTCGACCGCGCCCGGCAGGGGCTCGACCGCGCCATCAAGAAACTCGACAAGGCCGCGCGCGAGCAGTTCCTCGCCACCTTCGCGATCGTCCAGAAAAACTTCCAGGAAGTGTTCTCGTCCCTTTTCGAAGGGGGCGAGGCCCAGCTTCATCTCGAGGAGAACGTGGATCCCCTCGACGCGAAGATCGAGATCAACGCGCGTCCCACCGGGAAGAAGATGCGGGGGGTCTCCCTGCTTTCCGGCGGTGAGCGGGCTCTCACTGCCATCTCGCTGCTCTTTGCGCTCTACCTCGTGCGTCCGTCGCCTTACTGCATCATGGACGAGGTCGACGGTCCGCTCGACGACGCCAACATCGGGCGCTTCGTCAACCTGCTGCGGCGCTTCAGCCACCAGACGCAGTTCATCGTGGTGACGCACAACAAGCGCACCATGGCGGCCTCCGACATGCTCTACGGCGTGACGCAGGAGATCAAGGGCATCTCCAAGATGGTCGCGGTGCAGCTCGACGAAGCGGCAAGAATCGCGGCTTGATTTCCGTTACGGGCAACGCGTCATCGCGGTGCAAGGTTCCCGCGTTATCATCGCGACGCAGTTTTATTCGCTTTGGCGAACGACGACCTTTTTCTCTCTTTTAACGTTTGTGCTGGGTCAGGATCCGGATAAGTCCACCTGAAAAGTCCTTGCACAGCGCTTCAGTCGTATTCTGAAGCTTTCCGGAGACGCGTGACAGTCATCGACGCGCCAGCGGCGCCGGCAACCGGCGCGTTATCATTTCGTTCCCTCCGGTACGGGGCATCGTACTGCCTCGCCTTGCTGCTGCGCCCCCACCCGGAAGACCGGAAGCGGGGCCTGCTTCTCGAGGAGGAAGCGCGCGCGGAACGCCTCACCAACCTGATCCGCATCGTCTACCTGGCGGCGTGGCTGCTGGTCACAGCCTGGATTGCCCGGACCAACGTGCCCGTCGCCAACCTGATCAATCTGGCGGGTGGAGGCGCATGGATGGCATGTGCGCTTGCATATCACCTCTGGTTGCTGCGTCGACCTTACCATCCTTCGTTCAAGTATGTGGCCACGATCTTCGACATCGCCGCCGTCACGACGATGATTGTCGCATACGCATTGATGGGCGGCGGCGCTTTCGCGCTGAAGATGCCCATCAATCTCAACTACTTCTGTTGTCTCGGACTGGTCGCGCTTCGCTTGCATCGGCGCCTCGCGATTTATGCCGGGACGCTCACGGTGGGAGCGTATCTCGTGGCCTGGTTCGTGATCGCGCGCACGGTCGGATTGACGTACGGTGACGGGGTCGCGCATGCCGCCACCGACAGCGTGAACGCGAAATATCTGGCCTTCAACACGATTTACCTCGCTGTCTTCGGCTTGCTGGTCTACGCGGCCGCCGTAAACGTGCGCCGCATGCTGGATTTGCGTGCCGCCGAGGCGCGTCGCGCCCTGCGGGCCCGGGAGCGTGCCGTCATGGCGGCCGGGGTCGCGCACGAAATCCGCAATCCGCTGGCGGGGATTCATGGCGCCGCGCGGCTGCTTCGCGACGCAGACGGCGCAGATTCCCGGCTTGCCGCCATGATTCTCGAGGACTCCGAGCGCCTCAACGGTGTCGTGGAGGGGTTCCTGCGTTTCTCCAGGCCTTTTCCTCTGCGTCCTCGTGTGACGGACGTCGCGGCGCTCGTCCGTGATTTTTGCCGGAGCGAGAGCATGCTGTTTCCGGACGTCCCGCTGGCATGTCGGCCCGGAGAGCGGAGCCTTCCCGTCCGGACCGATCCCGAGGCGGTACGCCAGATTCTGTCGAACCTCGTGCGCAATGCAAGGAAGGTGCAACCATCCGGTCGCGCGTTGCGTCTGAGTATGGAGGCGGAGCGCGGAATCGTGCTTGTCCACGTTGAGGACGAGGGGCCCGGGATTGCTCCAAACCGCATGGAAGATCTTTTCGAGCCGTTCCGCACGGGGACGACCGACGGAACAGGGGTGGGGTTGGCGCTTTCGCGCAAGATCGCCCGGGAACTGGGCGGGGACCTGACGTATGTTCCCCTGCATCCGGGCAGCCGCTTCACATTGCGGCTGCAGGATCATGACGGAAGGGACGTTCCCTGATGCGCATGCCGATATCCGCATCTTCGCCTGCGACCGTGCTTGTGGTCGACGATGAGGCGCATGTCCGTGAGGTCACCGCCATGGCCCTGAAGCACTCGGGACACAGTGTCGTTTCCGCTGCGGGCGCGGAGCAGGCAATGGAGATCCTGCGTGAGGAAAACATTGATGTGATCATCAGTGATGTGCGCATGCCGGGCCTCGACGGCATCGAGTTCCTTCGACGCGTGCGCGAAGAACAACCTGGGATCCGCTTCGTCGTCATGACGGCGCACGGAACCCTCGATGTCGCCGTGCGCGCGCTGCGGCACGGCGCGGATGATTTCCTCACGAAGCCGTTCGATCACGATGCCCTGCGCGACATCGTGCGGCGATTGTTGCGGGAAGTCCCCCGGCGACCCGCCCCCGTTCGCCCCGGCGGAGCCCCTGCCGAAGCTCCGCTGGGGGAGAGCCCCCCATTCGTCTCCTGCCTCGACATCGTGCGCAAGGCAGCCCGCACCGACGCCACCGTGCTCATCACCGGCGAAACCGGCTCGGGCAAAGAGGTGATCGCCCGGCACCTGCACGCCCTGTCGCCTCGCGCCGCCGGGCCTTTCATTGCGGTCAACTGCGGCGCCATTCCCGAGAACCTGATCGAGGCCGAGCTCTTCGGTTACGTGCGGGGGGCCTTCTCCGGCGCCATTTCGGATCGGCCGGGCAAGCTCGCCCTCGCCGACGGCGGCACGCTCTTCCTCGACGAGGTCGGCGAAATGCCACCGGCCATGCAGGTCAAGCTCCTGCGCGTGCTGCAGGAACGCGTGCTCGAACCCGTCGGGGGGATCATGAGCATGCGCGCCGATTTTCGCCTCGTGGCCGCGACGCATCGTGACCTGCGCGCCGAGGTCGCCTCCGGGCGTTTCCGCGAGGATCTCTGGTTCCGTCTGCACGTCATCCCGGTGGCCGTGCCTCCCCTGCGCGATCGCGGCGACGATGTGCTGCTGCTTGCCCGTCGCTTCCTTGCCGGGTGGAATGCCCACTACGGGACGGTGCATGCCCTTTCACCCGGCGATGCCGAGCTTCTGCGCACGTACGCGTGGCCGGGCAACGTGCGCGAGCTGGCCAATTCAGTCGAGCGTGCGGTGGTACTGGCCGGGGATGCCGGTCTGGCGTGGGATCTCGGTGGGGGCGGGGGGCCGGATGCGGTCGACCCTTCCGTTCGGGGATGTCGCCGCGCCGCGGAACGGGAGGCCATCGTGGCGGCGCTCGAGTCCTGTCGCTGGAACAAGACCCGCGCGGCGGAGGTGCTGGGCATCTCGCGCCGCAGCCTGCTTTACAAGGTGAAGGAGTACGGGATCAGTTAAGAATTGAGAATTAAGAATTGAGAATGATGGGGGTGTCCCGATAACGGAGGTCGGTGATTTACGCGCACAACACCCGTAGACGCTTCACGCAAATACAGTCCTTGCGTTCAATTCTTAATTCTCAATTCCCAATTCGTAATTAACGAAGCCGCTCCTACGAAGCTTCTTGCTCGTGCAACGCCGGCACGTCGTCCTCGCGCCAGACGAGCAGGCTGCCGCAGCTTTCGCAGGTGAGCAGCTGGCGGCGCTTCGAGACCTCGATCACCCGCTGCGCCGTCTGGTTGCGGCTGCATACGTCGCAGGCGCGGTGGACGTGGTTCACCGCCGCGATGATGTTCGGTGTGCCGCGCCTCTCGCGCATGCGGTCATAAAACGACAGGGTCTTCTTGCTGATTTTCGAGCGCGGCTCCTCGCCCTTGCGGGCTTCCCCGGCGATGCGGTCCTCGATGCCGTTGAGCTCGGTGGTGAGCGTGTCGAGTTCGGGACCGACCTCCTCGCGCACCTTCGCGAGGGAAGCTTCAGCCTCCTCGACGTCCTTGCCGAGGTTCTCGAGAACCTGCTGAAAATGCAGCACCTGGGCTTGGGCCGTATCGATGCTTTTCTTGTGCGCGGCGATCTCGAGATGCACGGCATCGTACTCGCGGTTCGTGCTGATGTTGGTGAGCCGCTTCTCGCTTTCCTCCAGCGCAGCCGTTTCGGTGGCCACCGCTTCCTGGTTCGATCGGATCAACCCTTCGGTGCGGGTGATCTCATCGCGCAAGGCCTGCACGGCCGTCTCCTCGTCGGAGATTCGCTGCTGCAGGGCCTCGATGCGCTGGGGGAGATCCCTGCGCGTCTGCTGGAGCTCAAAGACCTTCTTGTCCACTGCGGAGAGGCTCAGAAGGTTTTGCAAATCTTCTTCGATTGTAACCATTGCGATACCCGGGGGTTCGGCACCCCGAGGCCGGCCATGGTGCTCCCTGGAGGGGGGCGGCGTGGTGTCCGGATTCAGGTTGCCATGAAAAAAAACGTCCCGTACCCCGAAAATCGGGGCCGGAACCGGACGCCCAAACTAACTAGAACGGCAAGGGATTTCAACGCGCCGGAGAATCGGCCCTGCGGTTGTACCGCGTGGCGGCCAAATCCCACCCCTGCCGGAACCCTGTCCGCAAAAGATCGGGGAAATCGGAGAGAAGGGGGGCGAGAGCGGCCTGTTCGTCCCCGTTGAGCCGTGAAAGCACGAACCCCGAGAGGTCGCGTCCCGGCGGGCAGAGCCCGACCCCGACGCGAATCCGGGGGAACCCCTCGCCGATGCGCGCGATGATGTCGCGCAGGCCGTTGTGGCCTCCGTGGCCGCCCGACGGGCGGATGCGCACCGACCCGAGCGGCAGGGTGACGTCGTCAGTCACTACCGCCACCTCGGATGGGGGGATTTTGTGGAAGGTCATCAGGGCCTGCACCGCCTCGCCGCTGAGGTTCATGTAGGTCTGCGGCTTGGCGATCCAGAGGGTTTCATTGCCGAGGGTGGCCCTGCAAACCAGGGCCTTTCCCTTCTCCCTCCATGCGTCGGCTCCCAAGGCACGAGCGGCGGCGTCCGCCAAGGCGAAGCCGACGTTGTGCCGCGTGGAGTCGTACTTGGGACCGGGGTTTCCCAGCCCCGCGAGGAGGGGCATGGCGCGCTTACTTCTTTGCGGCCTCGGCCTTTTCGCCGCCCTTGGCATCCTTGGCGTCCTTGCCTTCTTCGGCCTTGGCGCCGCGCACCTGGCTGATGCCGAAGAGAGCGGTTTTTGGGGGGGTGATGAAGGTTCCCTTGTCGAACTTCAGGTCCGCGACGTAGAAGGTCTTTCCTGCTTCCATGTCGGAGATGTCGATGGTGAAGTTCTCGGGAATGTCGGCCAGCTTCGCGCGCAGCCTGACGAACTTCTTGGCCACCTTGAACACGCCACCCTGGTTCTTGACGCCCGTGGCGATGCCGACCGTGGAAACGGGGACGACGGCCACCACCGGGCGGGATTCGTCCACGCGCAGGAAGTCGACATGCAGGTAGGTGCCCTTGATCGGATCGCGGTCGACCTGCTTGAGCAGAACGCGCTGCGCCTCGCCCTCAAGGTCGAGTGCGATGATGACGTTGCGGTGTGCGAGCATGGGACGCAGATCACGGGCCGACACCTCGAGGGTCTGGGGCTCGCCCTTCAGGCCGTACACGACACCGGGCACCTTGCCTTCGCGGCGGAGGGAGTTGAGAAGGCCCTTGGAGCCCTGGGGGCGCTTGCGTGCGCTGAGTGAAAATTCCTGAGACATGATCCGTTCCTCGCGCGGTACAACATGCCGGCGCATGCCTTCCCGTAAAAATTGGTGTGTGGCCCCGGAAAAATCCCGCAGGCCGCCGGAAGTCGGATGGTTGGGGCGGCAGGATTCGAACCTACGAATGACGGATCCAAAAACCGTTGTCTTACCACTTGACGACGCCCCAACGGCACCGAGGGGGCCAAACTTAGAAAAACCCGGCCTTGTCCCAAAAGGTCGTGCGCACCGAGAAACGGCATGACGGGGCCACTGCCTGCAGCGCCTCGTCCGCGCGCACGGAACCTTCGAACAGCGCGAAGACGCTGGCGCCGCTGCCGCTCAAGAGCACCCTGACCGGATCGAAGTCCCGCAGGGCGCTGTGCACGTCCCGGATTTCACGGAAACGCGCCAGCACGGGCTCCTCGAAATCGTTGTGCAGGCTCTTGAAAAACGCCGGATCCTGGGCCTTTTCGGCATATTCGTCCCGAAACCGTGGCCAGCGCGGCGGCGTTGCGCGCGGGGTGCCGGGGGCATACCCCAGTTCGCGGTAGGCCCAGGGCGTTTCGACATGGCAGCGGGGCGTGGCCACCACCACATGGAAGGGATGGGGGGCCGGCGCGGGCGCGAGCCGCTCTCCCCGCCCTTCGGCGAAGGCGGTCGGAGTCGAGAGAAAGAACGGCACGTCCGATCCCAGTTCCGCTCCCATCGCCCGCAGCTCTTCGGCGGGGGTTCCGAGTTGCCACACCGCGTCGGCCAGGCGCAGTGCGGCGGCGGCGTCGGAGCTTCCTCCCCCGAGTCCGCCGCCGGCGGGCAGCCGCTTGCGCAGGGCGAAGCGGATGCCCGCCCCCGCCGGAAGGCGGGCCGCGCTGCGCTCCTTGAGCAGCATGGCCGCGCGCACGACGAGGTTGTCCGCGAGGGTTTCCGTGAGGCCTTCCGCGCCCTCGAGCGCGATGGAATCCCACGGCTCCGCCGACAGCGAGTCCCCGACCTCGAGCGCCTGGAACAAGGTCCCCAGGTCGTGGAAGCCGTCAGGGCGACGCCCCTGAACTTCAAGGAAGAGATTGATCTTGGCAGGGCAGGGAAGCGATAGCGGAGGCATGGCGAAGGAAGTTATGAATTATGAGTTATGAGTTATGAGTTGGGGGCTGGTGGTTGCAAAATCCGGATTTCATGACTGTTACCGGTGCTGTCCTGAATCATGATATCCCAATCAGGACGCGACCCGGTTCCCCCAGACTCATAACTCATCACTCATGACTCATAACTCGTTTCTTAATTTTCTCCGATGTCCGACTCTTCGAAACACCTCCTCAATCTCGTCGACCAGCCCACGGCTCTCGTGCGGCGACTGGTCGATGATGCCGTGCGTCTGCGCGCGGAATTCCGGGCGAACGGCCCGACCGATGCCCTGAAGGGCCGCACCGCCGCCTTGTTTTTCGAGAAGCCCAGCCTGCGCACCCGCGTCACCTTCGAGGTGGCGATGATCCAGACGGGGGGCGCGGCCATCGTGCTTGATCCGTCTTCGGTGTCGCTGGGCAAGCGCGAGACCGTGCATGACGCGGCCAAGAACCTGTCGCGCTGGGTCGACTGCATCGTCGCGCGTACGTTCACGCAGCGATTGGTCGACGAACTGGCGCACCACGCTTCGGTTCCCGTGATCAACGCGTTGACCGACGAGGAACACCCGTGTCAGGCGCTCGCCTTCGGCGAGATGCTGCACGAGCGGCGCGGGTCCCTCGAGGGCGCGCGCGTGGCCTTTGTGGGCGACGGCAACAACGTGGCGAACAGCCTCGCCGCGCTGGCGGGGCATTGCGGAATGCATTTCACGCTCGCCTGTCCCGAAAGCTTCGAGCAGCCCGCGCCGTTCATCGAAAAGGTGGAAGCGCTGTGCCGCACGACCGGCGGCAGTTACCGTCAGGTGCGCGACCCGCGCGAGGCCGTGAGCGACGCCGACATCATCTACACCGACGTGTGGGTGAGCATGGGTGAAGAGGAGCATGGCGCGGAGAAGGCGCTGCTTTTCAAGGATTACCAGGTGAACATGGAGCTGCTGACCGCGGCGCCGGAGCATTGCGTGGTGACCCACTGTCTTCCGGCGCATCCGGGAGAAGAGATCACGCAGGAGGTGATGGATTCACCGCGCTACGTCGCATTCGACGAGGCCGAAAACCGGCTGCACGCCCAAAAGGCCGTGCTCCTGCACCTGCTGTCCTGAGCGCGGGCACACCGCCGGATCTGCACTGATGCCTCGTCCCAAGCTTCACACCGACGCAGCAGTGCTCGCAGCAGCGCTGGCGGTGCTTTTACGCAAGGGACCATCCAGCTTTACTCTATCCGACGTCGCGACCGAGATCGGCATGTCACGCGCCGCGCTCATCCAGCGCTTCGGTGACAAGGCCAGACTGCATTATCTGGTGAGGGAGAGCATGACACGCGAAGTGCACGCGTACTTCGATGGTCTCGATCCCGCGCGCTTCGGCAAGGGCCTCGCACCCCTTTGGGACATGCTCCGGGACTTGATCTCAGGCATGGGTTCGGGAGAGGATACCCCCGGCTACCTGCTTCTTAACTGGGCGGATATTCAGGATCCCGGCCTTTTGCTCCTCGCGCGCGAGAGTGATGAACGCGTTCGCCATGAAATCGAAATCCGGCTGCCCGCGAAACCGCATCCTCCGTCGGAAACCGCGTCCCTCGTTCAAGCCGTGATCCAGGGTGCGTGCATGCAGTGGTTGGTCAGCCGCGAGGGGACGTTGGTTCGTTTCATGACCGACCAAACCCGGCGGGTCTTGCAGGCGCTTTACCCCGAACACAGCTTCAAACCATAGTCCCAAAGAACCGCGAAAAGCGCGGATTCCCCCTGACTTCATATATAACCGACGAGAAGGTTATATTATGGCCATGGAATGGGTCGTCTCCAGACAGAACGAAACAACTTCGCCGGTTAACGTCGAGAGAGGGCATGGGGGGCACACTCCAAGGCCTCTCCTGCCAGGGTTCGTGCCGGAAGAATTCGATGCCTTGCCGCAAGGTGTGCCAATCGTTGATTACTCCGACCTTTTCGGGACGGCGGAAGGGACTCCCTGGCTGAGACAGTGGGCCTCGGAGCGAGGGGTGGATCTCAGGGGATTGAGACCAATCAAGGTCGAGCGAGGGCCGCGCACCTGCAAGCATTTGTTCGCGCTGCGCGACGGGTACGCGGTCGAAAGCGTGTTGATCCGCCGTCGCGACGGGGAGACCGCCTGCATCTCATCCCAGGCGGGCTGCGGGTTCGGCTGCCGGTTTTGCGCTTCGGGTCGGGCAGGCCTCAAGAGAAACCTGCTGTCGGGGGAGATCGTCGAGCAGGTCGTGCGCTTGGGGCGCGGAGTCAACCGGATCGTGTTCATGGGAATCGGCGAACCTCTCGCCAATTACACGCAAGTCATTCGCGCCATCCACGTGCTTCGGGATCGCCGGGGCATGAATTTCCCGACGACGGGAATCACGATCTCGACGATCGGCATTCCGTCCGCGCTCAAAAGATTGCGGGAGGAGCATCTCGGGATCAACCTGACGGTTTCATTGCATGCAACGACCCAGCAGGTCCGTGACTGGCTGATTCCCGGGGCTCGCGGTCACGCGCTCAGCGAGGTCGTTGCGCGCGCGTTGTCGTGGGGCGAGAGGCACGGACGCACCGTGACCTTCGCATACCTGCTTCTCCCCGGGATCAACGACTCGCCGCAAGATTCCGCGAGATTGGCGGGCATGCTTCGCGGTCGACCCGCCAGGGTGAACCTGATGCGCTGGAATTCCGTGGAAGGCGCAGGATTCGCGCGGATCGGAGACTCGGGATTACGACGGTTCAGGGGACAACTGGAACGCGCTTCGGTCCCCGCGACGGTGCGTGACACACAGGGACTCGACGCATCGTCGGCGTGCGGCCAACTGTGGCTGCGCGACGCACGGGGAAGACCTTTTCCCGCACGCCGCGACCCCGCCCGGGACCGATAGGGGGACGCGCCCCTACCAGGCGTCGTCGTCGCCGGCTTCGGCCTTGGCCGCCGCAGCTTTCGCCTCGAGCTCCTGCACGGCCTCGTTGTACTTCGTGTTGCAGGGGGTTCTTCCCGCGAAATGCTCCAGGATGGGCGCGAGCTTTTCTTCGGAGAAGGTCAGCTTCATCTGCTTCGTGATTTTCCCCTTGTATCCCCACTCCTGCATCAACGCTTCGCTCAGTTCGAAGCAGTCGTCGAGGGCGTAGAAGTTCATCTCCGAGGACTGAAAGGCGTAGCAGACGTCCATTTCCATGCACTCGGGAGGGGACTGGGTCTCGTCTTCCATCCACTTGTGCACGTGGCGACGGCGGACCTCAAGCGACTTCTCGAGCTTCATGTATCCGGTGACGAAGAACCGGCCGCGAAACTCTTCGCGCAACCCCTGATAGCGGGTGCCGAAGAGGAAATAGCGGCGGCGGGCCTTGAACGCAGAAGCACGCGTGCGCGCTTCAATGCACTGGATCACGCCATAGGTGCCGGTTTCGTAGTTGGGTTCGAGCACGGGATTGCCCGCTGCGTCGTAGGGTTCGCGCACGGGAAGGTCATGGTCACGCGACGACGAGGTGTGAATGAGAACGCCCTCGGCCTTGCCGCGGTAGTCTTGCCATCCGGTCTGGGTCATGATTGCCATGTGTCGTTCCTTTCGGCGATGCCGTGAGGGGCGCGTGCGCCGCGCCGGAAACGTGTTCCGGTCGAAGGCAACGCGCATGTGTCGGGGGTCAGGACAGGAGGATTCGCACCGGAATCCCCGTGTCAAACGGGGAAGACATGAACAAAAAGGCGCGAGTCATGGTGAATTTTCCGGTTTTTTCCTGTGGTGTCTCACCAATATACACCAAGCGTCATTAAAACTCTACGCGTTCCGCAACGACGGGCCGCCCCAGAAATCCGGATGCCAAACGGGTGAAGCCTTCCGTCCTGTCGGTCGTGAAAAAGCGTTCCGTCCCCCCGCGGGTGAGAGTCGAGGCGATTTCAGGATGGCGGGCCAGATAGTTTTCGAGGGAGGGGGCCACGATGTCGGCCTGCACCAGGATCCGGGTGCTCTCCGGGACCACGCGCCTGATGGCGGGGTAAAGCAGGGGGTAATGGGTACATGCCAATAACAGGGCATCGACGGGAGCGGATCCCCCCGCTTGCTCCTGCGTCATCGCCCAGTACTTGCGGACGAAGTGGTCGAGGCCGGGGCCGTCAAGCTCGCCCGCTTCGACGAGAGGAACCAGCAGGGGGCAGGCGACCTGCGTCAGGCGGATGTCGGGCGCGAGCTTGGCGAGCTCGAGCGCGTAGCTGTTGGAGCGCACCGTACCCTGCGTGGCCCACAGGGCGACATGCGCGTCGGGGGCCTGGTGCGGCGATTCCGCCAGCGCTTCCGCCGAGGGACGGATGATGCCGAGCACGCGCCGGTCGGGCCAGCGTGCGGGCAACACCCGCTGCTGGATGGTGCGCAGGGCTTCCGCGGAGGCCGTGTTGCAGGCCATGACGACCAGCTTGCAGCCTTGTGAAAACAAATGCTCGACGCCTTCGGTGGCGAAGCGCAGCACGGTCTCGAAAGAGCGGTTTCCGTAGGGGGTTCGGGCCGTGTCGCCCAGATAGAGCGCGTCGTAGTGCGGCATGCGCTCGCGCACCTTGCGGTACACCGTCAGCCCGCCGAGTCCGGAGTCGAAAAAGCCGAGAAGCATGGGAGAGAGGTAGTAACGCAATAGTGGACAGTGAACAGTGAACAGTGAACAGTGTACAGTGTACAGTGGGCAATAGAACAATGCAACAATGCAACAATGGGCAATGAAGCGGGTGTGTCGGGAGTCTGTGGACGGGTGGGTCTGTTGTCAGGACTGGTGTTCCGCCTCCACATTGTCCACTGTCCACTGTACACTGTTCACTTTCCTCCCCCGTCCCCCATTGTCCACTGTCTACTGTCCACTGTCCATTTTTCCTCCCTCCCTTGCCCCATCCCGAAGGATTAGTTATCCTTGATGCCCAATTTTTACGAGGGAGCGCGCATTGCCTACCCATAAGTCTGCAGCAAAACGCATCAAAACCGCCGAAAAGGCCCGTTTGGTTAACCGCGCCGTCCGTTCGGCCCTGCGCACGAGCCTGAAAAAGGTGCGTGGCGCCGCCACCGCCGAGGATGCATCCAAGGAGTTGCCGAACCTTTTCTCCATGCTCGACAAGGCCGCCCGCCGCGGTCAGGGTGGGGTGACGAAGAATGCGGCCTCGAACTACAAGCGCAAGGCCCAGCACGCGGTTGCCGTGATCGCTGCTGGCGGTTCGGCGCTTCCCCCGATCGCCAAGGCCAAGACCGCCAAGGCGTCGAAGGCGAAGGCTGCCAAGGCGAAAGCCGCCAAGGCTGCCAAGGCCGCCGGCTCTTCCAACTCTTGATCCGGAAGCGTTCCGGTTCACAAAGGCCGCCCCAGACGGGCGGCTTTTTTTGTTTGCTGCGCGATTAGTTTTTCCCGCAACGACGAGAGGATTGCAATGAGTGAGTCTTCGCTGCTTGGCGTGTACGGCCCCCGGGATCTGACCTTGGTGCGGGGCGAGGGAACCCATGTCTGGGACGACAAGGGCAACCGCTATCTCGACTGCGTGTCGGGGGTGGCGGTCAACGCGCTGGGCCACGGAAACCCCGCCGTGCTTGATGCCATTCGCGGCCAGCTCGGCCTGTTCCTGCACGCGAGCAACCTGTACGTGCTTCCCGCGCAACGCGACCTGGCCGGCCGCCTCGCCGCGCTCACGGGTTTCGACGCCGTGTTCTTTTCGAACAGCGGGACCGAGGCCAACGAAGGCGCCTTCAAGTTCGCACGGCGGCACTTCATTGCCGGCGGGTACCCGGACAAGGTCGAGATCATCAGTTTCACGGGCTCCTTCCACGGCCGGACTTATGCCGCCATGGCCGCCACGGGGCAAGACAAAATTCGCGAAGGTTTCGGGCCCGTGCCGGGTGGATTCAAGATCTTGCCCGCGAATGATGTGGAAGCCTTGCGCGCTGCGGCGGGCCAGAACACGGCGGCGGTGATTTTCGAGCCCGTGCAGGCCGAGGGCGGCGTGGTCAACATGAGCGATGCCATGGCCGAAGCGTTGCGCGACTTGCAAAAGGCGGGCGTGCTTTTGATTGCCGACGAAATCCAGACGGGCTTGTGGCGCACGGGCACGTTGCTCGGCAGCGACGCTGTTTGTATCCGGCCCGACATCGTGACATTGGCGAAGCCCTTGGGAGCGGGCCTCCCGCTGGGTGCGGTGCTGCTGCGCGGCGCGGTGTCGAAGTCTCTCAAGGCCGGCGACCATGGCTCGACCTTCGGGGGCAATCCCGTGGCTTGCGCCGCGGGCCTGGCCGTGCTCGACGCCCTGGCCGACCCGGCCTTCCAGGCGGACTATCAGGAGCGGATCGCGTTGTTGCGTGGCGAGCTGGAGAAACTGTTGGCGCGGAAGATGGAAAAGGGGGTTCCGGTGGGGCCGCTGCGCGGGCGCGGCTTCCTGATCGGGACGCGTTGGGGAGGCGATCTGGCCGCGTTGCAGAAGCGCTTGCGGGACGAAGGAGTGCTGGCCCATCGCGCCGGTGCCGACGTACTGCGCCTGCTTCCGCCGCTCACGTTCTCGCGCGACGACATCGCCGAGTTGATGGAGGCGCTGGAGAAGGCGCTGGTGTGACGGGGAGTTATGAGTTATGAGTCGTGAGTGATGAGGTGAGCGCAGGAATGGTGCCTGCATGAATTGTTCGTGCACCAATCAATCGAATGTCACAGATCTCCGTGATCGACGCGCCGGATATGGCGGTGATGTAGTCAGGGCGAGGCATGCCTCGCCTTTACACGTCCGCGTGGATCCTGACGGTGTCGAGCGGGCGACTCAGCCCCCGCCTTTCCCGTGCCTGCACAGCGCGCGGGGGCAGGCCCCCGCCTTTCCCGTGTCGGCATAGCGCGGGGGCAGGCGAGTCGCCCCTACACGTCTGCGGAGTCCTGACGGTGTCTGGCGGGCGACTCAGCCCCCGCCTTTCCCGTGTCGGCATAGCGCGGGGGCAGGCCCCCGCCTTTCCCGTGTCGGCATAGCGCGGGGGCAGGCGAGTCGCCCCTACACGTCTGCGGAGTCTCTCTTGAGCTGGGCGACCACCTTCGGGTCGATCTGGATGTGCAGTTCCTTGAGCTGGCGTTCGGCCACTTCGGAGGGGGCGCTCATCATCAGGTCCTGCGCGCGTTGGTTCATGGGGAAGGCGATCACCTCGCGGATGTTTTCCTCCTGCGCCAGCAGCATCACCATGCGGTCGACGCCCGGGGCGATGCCGCCGTGCGGGGGCGCGCCGAGCCTGAAGGCGTTGATCATGCCGCCGAACTTCTCCTCCACCACCTCGGGACCGTAGCCCGCGATCTCGAAGGCCTTGACCATGATCTCTGGATCGTGGTTCCGGATCGCGCCCGAGGAGAGTTCGATGCCGTTGCAGACGATGTCGTATTGCCAGGCGAGGATGTCGAGGGGATCCTTCGTGGTCAGCGCCTCCATGCCGCCTTGCGGCATGGAGAAGGGGTTGTGGGAGAACTCGACCTTGCGGTTCTCTTCGTCGAACTCGAACATGGGGAAGTCCACGATCCAGCAGAAGCGATAGACGTCCTTCTCGACGAGGTCGAGGTCGCGGCCGAGCTTCACGCGGATCTGCCCCGCGAGCTTCGCCGCCACGTCGGGCTTGTCGCACACGAAGAACACCGCGTCGCCGGGCTCCGCACCGCAGCGGGCGCGCAACTCTTCCATCTGTTCGGCCGACAGGAACTTCGCGATGGGGCCCTTGACCCCTTCCGCGTTCCACACGAGGTAGGCGAGTCCCTTGGACCCGATCGACTGCGCGTAATCGACGAGCTTGTCGAAGAACGAGCGCGGCTGCGAAGAGATCCCCTTCACGGGGATGGCCCGCACCGCGGCGCCCCCCTTGACCGCGTTGGCGAACGCCTGGAAGCCGCTCGCTGCGAAGATGTCTCCCGTTTCGCGGATCTCGATGGGGATGCGCAGGTCGGGCTTGTCGGTGCCGTATTTGAGCATCGCCTCGCGGTAGGGGATGCGCGTGAAGGGCGCACCGTCGACGCGCCACTTCGAGAACTCGGTGAAGGTGCCGTGGATGACCTGCTCCACCGCGGCGAAGACGTCGTCCTGCGTCACGAAGCTCATCTCGATGTCGAGCTGGTAGAACTCGCCGGGCGAACGGTCGGCGCGCGCGTCCTCGTCGCGGAAGCAGGGGGCGATCTGGAAGTAGCGGTCGAAGCCTGCGACCATGAGCAATTGCTTGAACTGCTGCGGCGCCTGCGGGAGGGCGTAGAACTTTCCGGGGTGCAGGCGGCTGGGCACGAGGAAGTCGCGCGCGCCCTCGGGCGAACTCGAGGTGAGGATGGGGGTCTGGAACTCCATGAAGCCGAGGTCGGTCATGCGGCGGCGCAGCGAGGAGATGATTTGTGCGCGCAGCATGACGTTGGCGTGCAGCTTTTCGCGGCGCAGGTCGAGGAAGCGGTACTTGAGGCGCATGTCCTCGGGGCCGCCGTCCTTGTCGTCCACCAGGAAGGGGAGCGGCGCGGCCGCGGACTGGACTTCGAGGGCGTCCACCACGATTTCGATCTCGCCGGTGGGCATGTTGGGATTGATCGTTCCCGCCTCGCGGGCGACCACGCGTCCGGTGACGGTGATGACGCTTTCGTACTTGAGGCGCGTGGCCGCGTCGAAGAAGTCGCGCTCCGGGTTGAACACCACCTGGGTCACGCCGTAGTGGTCGCGCAGGTCGATGAAGAGGAAGTGACCGTGGTCGCGGCGGCGGAAGACCCAGCCCGAGAGGCGGACGGTTTGACCGGTGTGTTCCTTGCGGAGGGCGCCGCAGGTATGGGAGCGATAGGCGTGCATGCTGAAATTCCGTGGATTTCGGGAAGACGGGGAAATTTAGTTGAAATCGGGGGGACAGTGGAACAAGGCGGACGTAGAGAGCGGGGGGCAGTGCGCGGTGTGCAGCATTCCTACTACCTCCCACCTCCCATCTTATTATTGACCCATGCACGTCCTCGAAATCCTGGGCTGGGAGAGCTTGCTCATCCTTTCCCTGATCCTGGTCAACGGATTGTTCTCCCTGGCTGAAATTTCCCTGATCTCGAGCCGGCGAACGCGCTTGCAGCACCTGTCCGAATCGGGCGACGGCAGCGCGGCCCGCGCGCTCGATCTGCTCGCCAGGCCGGGCAAATTCCTGGCGACGGTGATCATCGGCGTCAACATCACGGCCATGCTCGTGGGTGCGTACGGGGGCGTCGCCGTGGCCGCCCGCCTCGAGGAGGAAGTGCGGGGGGTGGCATGGTTGGCGGATCATGCGCAGGGGTTCTCCCTGGCCGTGGTCATCGCCCTGCTGACCTATGTGCAGATCATCTTCGGGGAACTTGTCCCCAAAACGCTCGCCTTGAGGCATCCCGAAACATTCGCCCGCCTGGTCTCGCGTCCGATGGACCTGCTCAGCCGCCTCGCGGCGCCCCTGGTGTTGTTGTTGAACGCGACTTCCGAAGGGCTTTTGCGTCTCTTCGGCTCTCGCCCGTCCCCGGAGGCGGCGACCGTGACCGGAGAGGAAATCGCCCTCATGCTCGCGCAGGGGGCGCGCGAGGGAGTTTTCCACAGCAGCCAGCACGAGATGATGGAGAGCGTGATCGAAATGGGTGAGCGGCGCATCACGGCGCTGATGACGCCCAAACCCGACATCGAGTGGCTTGATAGCACCGCCGACCTGGCGGAAATGAGGTCCCTGCTCGCGGCGCATCCCTATTCGCGGTTTCCGGTGTGCCGCGGCAGCTTCGACAACATCCTCGGGGTCGTGCACGCCAAGGATCTGCTCGCCCGGTTTTTGGGCGGGCGTCCCCTTGACCTGGAGGCGATGGCCAGGCCGGTGCCGGTGATCCCCGATTCGGTGAACGTGCTCAAGGCGCTCGAGGCCTTCCGCGTTTCGGGCGAGACCATGGCCTTCGTCTCGGACGAGTACGGGAGCGTGCTGGGCCTGGTCACTCTGGACGACGTGCTGCGGAACATCCTCGGCAGCACGGTGGCGAACCATGCCTCCGACGGAACGGACCCCGATGCCGTGTTGCATTCGGACGGATCCTGGTTGGTCGAAGGCACCAAGCCGCTCGACGAGATTGAGGAATTGATCGGCGACCAGGACGCCTTTTCGCGCGAGGACGAGGAGAATTACCAGACCTTGGGAGGGTACGTCATGGGTCGGCTCGACCGCATTCCATCGGAGGGCGATGTCTTCGACAGCGGGGGGTGGCGCTACGAGGTCGCGGCCATGGAGGGGAACAGGGTGGAGAAAGTCGTGATCCGGAGAACCGGAAACAATGGGTGAAGGGTGACTTCGTCGTCGCTTGTTCGCCCGCGGCGGCCCCACGCGCCTCAGTGCCCGATTCCCGATTCCCGATTCATAATTCCCAATTCATAACTTTCCCCCATGCCCTCGCCCCGGTCCTTTCTCACAGCATTCATCGTCTGGCTCGGCGGGCTCGTCGTCCTCTTTTTGGTCATCGATTTCCTCGTCATGCCCTGGGCGGCCGGCAAGTTCCGGCCCACGGTGGAGGTTCCCGCAGTGACGGGGATGGATCCCGCGCTGGCCGAAGACCGTCTGCGCGAGCTCGGGTTGCGGTTCGCGCATGAACGCTCCGCGGATGAGCACAGCATCTTGGTGCCGCGCGGGCTCGTTCTCACGCAAACGCCCGCCGCCGGCGCGCAGGTCAAGGCGGGCCGCCGCGTCTGGGTGGGCCTGAGTCTGGGACGCGAACCGTACGTCGTTCCCGACGGCGGCTCATGATGCGCCCCGGCGCGCGTGCGCTGCTCGTCGCGGCCCTTGCCTTCGGTGGCGCCGCGCACCCCGCGTCAGGGGAGGAAACAGGGCGCGGCGCGGCCCGCGCGCTGTTCCTGGAAGCCCGGCAGCTGGAGCGGGCCGGCGACCATGCCGCCGCCCTGGAGCGCTACCGCGCGGCCTTCCATGAAGACCCCGTCAGTCGCGATCTCTGCTTCGTGCTCACCGAGCGGTTGAAGGATGCCGGAGACCTCGAGGAGGCGCTGGAAACGGGCGCGGCCTGCCTCGGCCTGCCGGGGGACACCCTGTACACCGACCATCGCCTGCTGGGCGAAATCGCCCTGCGTGCCGATGACCTCGCGGTTGCGCTGCACCACTACCGTGCGGCCTACGCCCTCAACCCGGGTGACGGCGACGTGCTCTTCATGCTCGCGGGCCTGCTCGAAGAAACCGGGGAGCAGGATTCCATCTATCTCGAGGTCCTCGAGGCGCTGCTGCCCAGGCTGAACTATTCCCCGCGGCTGATGGATCGCGCCCTGCGAGCCTACGCCCTCGCGGGGCGGGTGGGCGAGCTGGTTCCCTTGCTGCAAGCGGCCTGGGAGCAGGAGCGCCACCCGCACCACGGTCGCGTGCTCGCGGCCTGGTACGACGCCGAGGGTCTTCCGCTGTCGGTTCTGGGCGTCGCCCGCGAGCTGGCGGCGATCGATCCGTCGCCCGAGCACGACTGGTTGCTCGCGCGAGCTTATCACGCCTGCGACCGCCCCGACTCCGCGCTGGTGTTGTTCGAACGGTTGGCGAAGGCGCACCCGGACAACTCCGAAATCGTGCATTCGCTGGCGCGGGTCCTCTTCGAGCGCGGGCGCTACCGCGAGGCGCGCACGGCGGTGCTCCCCCTGTTGCGACGCGACGACTTCGATCGCGCCCGCGTGGCGTTCCTCGCGGGGGCCATCGACATCGAACTCGGGCGGCGCGGAGGAGAAGACCTGATCCGCGAGGCGGCGGAACTCGAGCCCGATGTGCCGGGCTACAGGAGCTGGCTTGCGTATGCCGAATACGTCAGGGGCGGGCGCGGTGCGCGCGCGCGCGCCGAGGAGCACCTCGCGCCCGGTTCGGGCGCCGGTCTCGACGAAGAGGGAGCCCTGTGGTTCGAGGCGATGGCGCGGGGCATGCTGGCGCGGGACCTCGTTCCCGCCGAGCCGTGGGAGCGCCCGCGGCGCTTCACCGATGCCGCCGAAGCCCGCCGCCACCGTCGCGTCGCCGTCGAGCGCCTCGAAGCGCTCCTCGACCGCGTGGAGGATCCGCGTACCGTGTTGTTCGAGTTGGGCGCGCATCTCGAGCGGCTCGGTGAGCGCGAACGCTCGCTCGCCGTGCTGCGCCGTCTCGTGGAACTCGATCCTGACCACACCCTCGGCCTGAATTACCTCGGTTATACCCTCATCGAGCCCGACGCCCCCCCGGCCGAGGATCTCGCCGAAGCCGGGCCGCTCATCCGCCGCGCGCTCGAACTCGACCCCGAGAGCGGGGCCTATCGCGATTCCTGGGGCTGGTGGCACTATCGCAACGGCAACCTTGATTCGGCGCGGGTATGGCTCGAGCGCGCCCTCGAAAGCATGCCGCACGATGCCGAAGTGCTCGCCCACCTGGCAGAAGTCGCCCTGGCGCAGGGCGACATCACCGCCGCTTGCGGTGCGTGGCACGCCTTGCGGAGCATCGATCCGCGCAGGGATCCGATGCCGGAGTGCCCCGAAGCACCGGCGCAACGCGGGCGGCGGCGGTGAAGCCCGCCATGTCGCCACGCGGCCGGACCGGTGCGCTTCTCGTCCCGTGCATGATGGCCTTGTTCGCCGCCTGCGCTCCGCCCCTGCAAGACCCCTGGGGGCGCGACCTCGGGCGCGGAACTGACCCGGGGGATCCCCCCGCACTCCCCGAACGCATCGAAGCCGACCTCGAACTCATTCCCCGCGAGCGCGGCTCCGCCCCCTTCAACGCGCGGCTCTACGCCGAGCCGGGTCGGCGCTATCGCATCGACTTCATCGCCTTCACGGGATCGATCATCGCGAGCTGGGGATGGGAGGGGGGGGACTGGATCCTCGTCAGGCACGACACGCGCACGGTGCGGCGCGGCAGGGGAGACGCGCTCGAGCTCGATGGCGTGCGGGCGCGGCTGCCCGACGTGCACGCGGTTCTGGGGTTTCTGTGGGGCCGCCCGCTGCCCGGGGTTCCGGGCGCGGACCCGCCGCACCTCGAAGGCGGCCTCCTGCACTGGACGCATGGGGGCGAGCCTTGGGACGCGCGCATCGACGCGTCCACCGGGCTGGTGCGGCGGGTGCGCTCGCCGGGGCTCGCGTTGCGCTACGCGCGCCACCGCGCCCGCGGTCCGCTGGTGATCGCGGAGGAAGCCGAACTCTTTCTCGACGGCGAATCGGCCCTGCTGCTGCGGGTCGATGCCTGGACCGCCGCTCCCGCGTGGGGGAGGGATCCGTTCGGGGTGAGGGTGCCGGGGAGTTATGAGTGAGGAGTGGAGAGTTACGAGTTACGAGTGAGGAGTGCTGCCGTCTCCGTCACCATTGTCTTTTCTCTCCCTGCGATCTAACTTTCCGCGCCTCGGTGGACGTAGCTCAGTTGGTAGAGCAATGGATTGTGGTTCCATTGGCCGGGGGTTCAAGTCCCCTCGTTCACCCCACCCATTCACGCGTGTAACCTTCCGGCAACGTCCGGAGGGGACGAACCCCTGGAGACTTCTCCGGGGGTTTTTTCATGGAATTCGGCCCCTTGATCACCCCGTAGCCTGTTATCGTATCCTGCGAAAAAACGGGGTCATTTTGCCGTGACACGATTGCAAACTTTTTATGTGGAGGGAGAACGATGGCAGATGACGACTTTCGTGGAGCCAATGGAAGTGCCTTTTTTGTGTCAATTATGCTGAAATTGCCAAAGTGGCGTACCTTCCGCAACTGTTATCAAGGGCAAGGCAGCCATCTCCAAAGCCGACAAAGTGTTATCACCATCATCGGCACCGTCGTTTTCCTTCCCGTGTGTTTTGGGGGCGAGCTATATTTGAGTCCAGAATCGCGGAAAATCATGGATTCAAAACAAATTCGAAACACTTCTATGACATCCACGACACCCTTCGCCATTTTGACGAACATCGCCGGGCCGGCTGACGCGGCGGTGTCGGCATGATCGCGATCGCCCTGATCACCCTCACGGCAGCGCTGGTCTCGATGTTCGTCCTGGGCCTGCTGGCGCGTTCCCCGCTCGCCCGTTATTTCGCCGACCGCCCCGATCATCGCAAGGTTCACCAGACGGTCATTCCACGCCTCGGAGGCGTGGGCATCGCGGCGGCCTTCGTGTTCTTCCTTGCAGGCGCCACCATCCTGCAGCTCTGGAGTCCCGAGCCCCGGTTTTTCGGGGTCTTTTTGTTTACCGCCATCTTCCTCTTGGTCGCGGGGGGGCTCGACGATGCCTACAACCTCGGGTACAAACTGAAGTTCATGCTCCAGTTCGTGCTGGCCACGGTGGTGGTGATCGTTTTCCGCGTGCATCTGGAGCAGGTCTCCTTTCTGGGCTACCTCATGCCGGTGGGCGACATGGGACTGGTGGTCTCCATCTTCTGGATGGTGGCGGTGATGAACGCCGTCAACATCATCGACGGCATCGACGGGCTGGCGGGCGGAGTCTCGCTCCTGGGCGTCATCGGCGTCGCCGCGCTCGCCTACATGGCGGGGGCGAACGAAATCGTTTGGGTCTGCCTCGCGCTCGCGGGCGCGACTTTGGGCTTCCTTCGCTACAACATGGATCGTCGCCGCAAGATCTTCCTGGGTGACACCGGCTCCCAGTTCCTGGGCGCCTCGCTCGGTCTGCTGACATTGCAGATCCATGCCCTGCCGACGGTGAACCACAGCATCCTCATTCCCCTGTTGCTGGTGGGATACCCGGCGCTCGACACCTCCGTCGCCATGGCGCGGCGCTTTTTGCGCTCGCGCAGTCCCGATCTCGGCGGGCGGGTCGCAAGCATGTTCAAGGCGGACAACGGACACATCCATCACCGCCTGGTGTATTCGGGGCTCTCGCACGTGCAGGCGACCTCGCTGCTGATGCTGCTGACATCGGGCTTCGTGGCCACGGCGGTGATCGCGCCCCAGGTCAGCTGGATGTGGGAAGCCGGCATCGTGGCCTACTTCGCGCTGGCGCTGCTCTTCATGCTGCATCGCCTGGGATTCATGCCGCAAGGGACCGTGCGCCGCCTCGTCACCTTCGTGCTCGGCGGCGAACTTCCGGACGTGAAGTCGGAGCGTCATGCGGCGCTGCGTTACGTTCCCGTCCACGCAAACCGTGTCGTGCTGCCGGAGGCGGATGCCGTCATCTCCGGAGCGGTGGCCGACCCGTCTGCGCGGGCTACGCGCACTGACACCCGTCCCGCGATCGAGACGCGGGATTTCTGACGCGTGCCGGCTGCCAGAAAGCACCGCGCCCTCATTGTGGGGCGGACGGCGCTGGGCCGGGAACTGCGCGAAATCCTCAACGGCTACGGGTATTTCGTCGAATACGGCGGCACGCGTCAGGAGGGCCTGCGCCTCTTCCGCGCCCATCGTCATGCGCTGGTGATTCTCGGCGTCGATACGATCACGGGCTTTCCCGAACGCCTTTTCCGCTTCTTTCACTTGATCCATGACAAGGCCATCGTGCTGGTCGCCTGCGACCGGCAAAGCGATGCGATGGCGGCGCGCTACGTCGTGTGGGGTGCCGACGACGTGCTGCGCCTGCCCATCCAGCGCGAGAGCCTCAACCTGATGCTCACCCGTGCCTCCACCTACCACCGCGACATGGTGCGCGACACCTTCCGCCGCCAGTTGCTCTGGTTCGGGGCGGCCATGCTGCCCCTGTGGGCCATGCTGGCGTATCTTGCCCTGCGTTGAACATTTCTCCCGGTAACCCGTGATTTTCCCTTTCCCGGATGCGGTTGCAGGGGGCGACTATTCTAAATTGCCTGCCTTCCGTGCGGTGCGGCAGTGTGCCTGCCTCCCGGGAGCGGATTCGCACCAGCGACGGGTGCCCGGCCAAAAAGGAGTTCTTGCGTGAATCGATTGTTGCTCGCCGCCTGCGCCCTCTTGATTGCAGCTCCCTTCTCACCGGAGGCCCAGGTCACTCCTGCTCCCGAACAGATCGAGCGTGCCCTTGACGCGATCCAGTCGGGCGAATTGCAATTGACGCCTGATCTCATCGACCGTGCGCGGCAGGAGTACCCCGAACTGCGGGACGTCCCTGATTCCGAAATCCGCAGCCGTGCAGAAGAATTGCGGCAGAACACGCCCGAAGATGCGGCCGGGCGTCGGCAACAGGCCGAAGATTTGGCCGGGGAGCTCGAAGACTTTACCGATGAAATGGAAGAGTTCCCCGCCGAAAACGGCGAAGAGGTTGCCGAAAACGGTGAGGCGAACGAAGAGCTGACCCGGCAAGAGGGGGAGACGGAGAGCGAGTTTCTTTCACGTCGTGAGAGCGACGTGCGCGGGCAAGGTGTGGGGCCGGGTGGGCGTTTCCCGTTCGGCAGCCGCCGCTTCGGGGCCGACTTTTTCAACAATGCCCAGTTGGGGGAAGGGCTCGGGCCCAACGCCCCCACCTTGCCCGAGTATGTGCTCTCGGCGGGTGACCAGATCGAGCTGTACATCTGGGGCCGCGAGAGCCGCAGCCTCACCGTGACCCTCGACAAGGACGGAATGTTCAAGTTCCTCCCGCTCGAGCCCTTCCGCGTGGCGGGCATGACCTTCCTCGAGGCGCAGGAGCTCATCACCAACGAGATCGAAAAAATTGCCGGCCTGCGTGTCTCCGTGGGCCTCGGCCGCGTGCAGAGCATCCGCGTCATGGTCGTCGGCGAGGCCACGCGCCCCGGCTCGTACGTGCTCCCCGGCGGCATCACCGTCACCGGTGCCCTGTTCCGCAGCGGCGGCGTGTCGTCGATCGGCAGCATGCGCAACATCGAAGTGCGGCGCGGCAACGAGATCGCGGTGCGCTTCGACCTCTACGACATTCTGCTCAAGGGCGATGTGAGCGGCGACATCCAGTTGTTGCCGGGCGACGTGATCTTCGTGCCCATCGCAAAGAAGCAGGTCGCTGTGCAGGGCACTGTCAAGCGTCCCGCGATTTACGAAGTTCCGAACAACTTTCGTGCCCTTGATGCCGTGGAACTGGCAGGAGGCTTGGCCTCCACCGCCCACAAGGGGCGTATCCGCCTCGACCGCATCGAGGGGAACAAGCGCAAGGTCGTACTTGATGTCGACATGGAGAAAGTCACCCCGCGCACCAATGCGGTTCTCGAAGACGGGGACATTCTCTTCGTGGATCGCGTCCTCGATCGTCTCGAGCAGGTGGTGTACCTCACCGGGAACGTCAACCGCCCCGGTCGCTATCAGTACACTCCCGGGATGACGGTGCGCGACCTGATCAAGTCGCGCGATGACCTTCGCCCCGAGACCTTCTTTGAGTATGGCCACATCCGTCGCCCGTCCCCGGAAGATGACCGTCCCACCTTGCTGAACTTTTCCTTGCGCGATGTCCTTGATGGCAGCGCCCGAGTCCAGTTGCAGCCGCGTGACGAAGTCGTGATCTACAACCGCTACCAGGTGCTGGAGCGCCCCTCGGTCCGTATCACCGGTTCGGTCCGTAACGGCGGCGAGTTCCTGTACAAGGAGGGGATGCAGATCTCCGACCTTGTGATCCTCGCGGGCGGCCTCACCGACGCCTACCTGCCCGAGACCCATCTGCGTCGTGCAGTGTATGACGCCGAGAGGGATACGACCTTCGTGCGCCTGATTCGCATCAACCTCAGGGAAGTTCTCGAGAATCCGAAGTCCGAAGCCAATCTGCGCGTCAATCCGTTTGATTCTTACACGATTTTCTCCCGTTCGCAGTTCGAACCCTCCAACCCCGTCAGCATTGCCGGCCCGGTGCGCCGCACGGGAACGTTCTCGCTGGCCGACTCGATGCGCATCACCGACCTGATCGTTCAGGCGGGCGGTTTGGCGGAGGCAGCGCACACGCTTGAAGCCCACTTGCGCAGGCGGGTTTACGACACCGAGCGCGACACCACATATACCGAACTGACGCGCGTGAACCTTCGCCGTGCACTTGAGACCCCCGGCGGAGAGCACGATCTGGTGTTGCGCCCCCACGATGCCCTTCGTGTTTTCAGCCGCAGATTGTTCGAACCAAGCCGTAGTGTCGCCATCACGGGGGCGGTTGCCAATCCCGGGCGTTATTCGATGGTGGAACAAATGCGCGTGAGCGACCTGATCGTGTTGGCGGGCGGCTTGCGCGACGCGCACCTGCTCGAAGCGCACCTCACGCGCAGGGTCCCGGTTCCCGAGCGCGACAGCTCCTATCTGACCTTGGTCCGCGTGAACCTCAAGGAAGCCATCGAGGATCCCGAAAGCTGGGAGAACATCACCTTGCGCCCCTTCGACTCGCTCCGCGTGCTGCCGCGCAGCCAGTTCCAGTTCGGGCGCTCGGTAACGATTCGCGGTTCGGTGCGCAGCCCCGGCGACTACAAGCTGGTGGAGGAGATGGATATTCCCGCCCTCATCAACATCGCGGGGGGGCTCACCAAGAGCAGCTTCAAGCTCGAGATCGAGGTGGTGCGTCGCAACATCGTTGCTGACAGCGTCATGACACGCACCTTGAAGCGTCTGCGGCTTGTCGATATTCTCGAGGGCAAAGAAGGCTTCGCCCTGCAAGACGGCGACGGCATTTACATCCGCGACATCGTGCAATACCGCGAGCGCACCACGGTCACGTTGCAGGGCGAGTTCAACTTCCCGGGCGTGTACGAGTTCGTGCCGGGAGAGACCATCAGCAGCGTGATCAAGCGCGCGGGCGGGTTCACCCCCGAGGCCTATGTGCGCGGCACGGTGTTCCTGCGCCAGAGCGTGCGCGACCAGCAGTTGCGTCACGCCGAGGAGGTGGGGCGCCGCGTCGAATCCCAGTTGCAGGCCGCCCTGCTGCAGGCCACCCGCGATGCCGACCGTACCCTCATTTCGGCCGCCATCCAGCGAAATTCCTTCATCGTGTCCGAAATCGCCCAAGCCCCGCACCTGGGCCGAGTGATCGTGCGCGTCGACAAGGACCTCAGGTTCGCCGGCAGCGACTGGGACATCCCGCTTGAGGAAGGCGACGTGATCCAGGTGGGGCCGCGCGTGAGCACGGTCTCCATCCTCGGCGAGGTGTACTCGCCCACCACCGTGATCCACACCCGTTCCACCAACACGGTGGGCAAGAGCCTCAACCGCGCGGGCGGGGTGAACAACTACGGTGACTACAAGAACACCTATTACGTCGACCCCGACGGAACCATCTCCACCCCGCGCACCACTGCCTGGTTCATGAGCTTCCGCGCCAAGCGGGTGCACCCCGGCGGCAGCGTGATCGTGCCGCTCAAGCCCCCGCCCAAGGACTACCTCGAGGCCTGGGTGCGCGGTACGCAGGTGCTCTACCAGCTGGCCATTACCGTGGGCGTGGCGAGGAACCTCTTTTGAGCGCCCCCGCCCCGCACTCCGATTCGCGACCCGACTCCCGTCCCGAGTCGCGGCCCGCCGGAGACGTCCTGGAAGGCGCCGCCGGGCCCGAAGATTTCGACGTCGTCAAGTGGTTGCTGCTCCTGTGGGCGCGGCGCAAATGGATTCTGGCTTCGGCCATGCTGTGCGGATTGCTGGGAACAATCGTGGCTTACCACACCGAGCCTGTCTATCGTGCCGACACCATTTTGACGCCGCGCGCAGAATCGGGGTCGGCGCGCGTGCTGTCGCAGTTGGGCGGCCTCGGCCGGATCATGGCGACCTCGATCGAGGCGGGCAACACTCCCTTGGATCGTCTCGAGTTGATTGCCACCAGTCGCAGCCTCGCCCTTTCGATCATCGAGAACGAGCCGGAGTATTTGCAAGTCCTTTTCCCCCATCTCTGGGACGAAGAGCGGGGTGAATGGCGGAGCGGCCGGGAGCCCAACAGGTTCTCCGCAGCCATGATGTTGCGGGGACGTTTCCTGACCGTGACGACGGATCGTCGCAAGAACGTGATGAACCTTCACATCGAGGCTCCCGATCCCGAGCTGGCCTTTCGCCTCGTGAACAGCTACATCAACGGGATGAACGTGTACATTCGCGAGAGCGTGCGCCGCTCGGCCGCGCAAAGTCGGGAGTATCTCGAGTCCGAACTCGGGGTGAACCACGATCCCCGCATCCGCAACCAGATCATCCAGCTCATCGCCAACGAGATTGAAAAAGCGGCTCTCGTGGCGGCCCAGTCCTTCGATGTCGTCGAGGCGGTCTGGATGCCGCGCGCCCCGATCAAGCCCCAAAAGAAGCGCATTATCCAGATCGCGATTCTCGCCGGTTTTCTGCTCGGCCCCCTGGGGGTTATCGCGTTCGAGAAGGGAAGGGACATTCAAGCCTACCTTCGCTCCCGTATCCGAAAGCTGGAGGGGTGATCTGGGCCCCGGTCGTTCAATGATGCATTCGGGGGTGGCTTCCGGTTCCGCCCTAGCCGGGATCTGAGCGATGTGCGGTATCGCCGGCTTTCTGGGTTCCCCTGAACCGCACTCCGGAGCTTTTCACCACAGCGTGACCCGCATGGCCAACGCCCTGCGGCACCGCGGTCCCGACGCCGATGGCGTCTGGACCGATGCCGGTAACGGGGTGGGGCTGGGCCACCGCCGCCTCTCCATCGTCGAACTGTCTCCCGAAGGTTCCCAGCCCATGGTCTCAGCCGACGAGCGCCACGTACTCGTCTTTAACGGCGAGATCTACAACCATGACATCATCCGCAAAGAACTGCAAGATGGGGGTACGACCTTCCGCGGGCACTCCGACACCCGGGTACTCGTGGAGGCCATCGCCCGCTGGGGGGTGGAGGGCGCGCTCTCCCGTTGCACCGGTATGTTCGCCTTCGCCGTGTGGGACCGTTACGAGCGGGTGCTGGCCCTGGCCCGTGACCGCATGGGAGAGAAACCCCTGTACTACGGATGGTTGGGAGATACGTTTCTTTTCGGCTCCGAACTCAAGGCATTGCGGGCTCACCCCGTGTGGAAAGAGCGAGGGGGTGGCGTCGATCGCAACGCGCTCGCGGCATATCTGCGCCACAACTACATCCCCGCACCGCTGAGCATTTACAACGACATTCGCAAACTGGAACCGGGCGCGCTGCTGAGTGTGCGGGCCGATCGCCCCGGCGTCGTGGAACAAAAAGAATACTGGAGCCTCGCTGCCGTCGCGCTGGAGGGCGTAGCGAACCCCTTTCGCGGCGACGCGGGTGAAGCCGCCGACGCGTTCGGCCGGCTCCTGGAGGCCTCCATCGCTCGCCAGATGGTGGCCGATGTCCCCCTGGGCGCCTTTCTCTCGGGCGGGGTCGATTCCTCCGCGGTGGCGGCGCTCATGGTCAAGGCGCAGGCACAAGGTTCGCGCTCCGTGCGCACCTTCACCATCGGGTTTCATGAGAAGAGCGTGAACGAGTCGGAGTTCGCCAGGACTGTGGCCTCGCATCTCGGCACGGACCACACGGAAATGTTCGTGAGCGGCGCCGATGCGCTTGCCACGGTTCCGCGCCTGCCGGAGATTTACGACGAACCCTTCGGCGACAGCTCCGCCATTCCCACCGTGCTGCTCTCCGCGCTCACCCGCCGCCACGTCACCGTGGCGCTCTCGGGCGACGGGGCCGACGAATTGCTGGCGGGGTATACGCGCTACGAACAGGGGGAGCGGATCCGGCGCGTGCATGCCGCCTTGCCCGCAGCTGCGCGTCAGGGCCTCGGGGGCTTGGCGACGGCGGTAGCCGCGACGCTCTCCCGCATTCCCGCAGGTTTCGAGGAACGTCTTCCCGCGCGCCTGCGCAGCCTGAACGTGCCCACCCGTCTGCGCACCTTGCGCGACTTGCTCGCCTGCAAGACGGATGAAGCCCTGTATTCTCACCTGATTTCGCTATGGCGACACCCCAATGAGATCGCATTGGGGGTCGAGCGGGCGGCTGTGCCGGCGGGAGGGACGACCGGTCGCGAACATGCCGGGGAATTTTTGCGCTCCATGCAGCTCCACGACCAGCTCATCTATCTCCCCGATGACATCATGGTCAAGGTGGATCGCGCTTCGATGGCTGCAAGTCTCGAAACGCGCGCCCCCCTGCTTGACCACGCACTCGTCGAGTTTGCATGGACCTTGCCTCCCGCCCTGTTGCGTACCGAAGCGGGGCTTTCGAAGGGGCCCCTGCGCAACGTGCTGTACCGGCACGTGCCCCCCCGTCTCATCGAGCGCCCCAAGAAGGGATTCGGCGTTCCCTTGGCGAGCTGGCTGCGCGGTCCGCTGCGTGATTGGGCAGAAGCCTTGCTTTCGGAAAACCGGCTGCGCCACGAGGGCTTTCTCGACCCCGTGCGCGTGCGGGCGGGATGGAAAAAGTTCCTTGCCGGCGCCTGGCACGGCGAGAACTACCTCTGGAATTTGCTCATGTTTCAGGCATGGCTCGAACGCGAGAACGGGGGATGAGTTCCCGGCGCGAGTCCTTTCTCGGGGCCCTGGTCTCGTCCACCCTGTGGCGGGTGCTCGACCGCTTCACGGGCCTGCTCAAACACATCCTGATCGCGGCACTCATCGGTCTCACCGGGCAGCTCGACGCCTTTTACATGGCGCTGGCCATTCTCGGGGTGCTGGTGTTCGCCTGGGCCGAGGTGGCCGACGTGATCGCCGTGCCGCGCATGGCGGAGTGGTCGGTGCGCGGGGACGTGGAGCCGCTGCAGCGCGCGGCGGCGGGCCTGTTCTCCCTGAGCCTCGGCCTGGGTGCGGCCATGGCCCTGCTGTGGTGGGTGGCCGTGCCCTGGATCGCGTTGCTGGCCCCGGGGTTCTCGCCCGAGCAGCGCGTCTTGCTCGAGTCGGCCCTCGCCTGGTTCACCCCCGTGGTACTGCTGTACCCCGCCTACCGCCAGCTGGGAGGGATGCTGCGCGCCGTGCGCCGCTTCTCCCTGTTCTACAAGGGCGAACTGCTGATCTCGGTGACCGTGCTGGCCTGCATCTTCTTCTTCGGCGGCTCGCCCACCGTGCTGTTCTGGTCGTATGCCGCGGGGATCGGGGCCGGGTTCCTCTACCTGCTGGCCCATGCGGCCTTTGCCTTCCGCCTTTTGGCCGGTCCCCGGAGAGCCCTGGAAGCCGTGCGCGGCCTGCTCGGGCAGGCTCCCATGCTGATTCTTCTCAACGCGGTGACGGGGGCCACCGTGCTCATCGACCGCGTGTTCGTGTCCTTCCTTCCCGAGGGGAGCATGGGGGCCCTGGCGTATGCATTGATCGCCACCGGGCTGGCCGCCTCGCTGCTGCGCCCCGGCACCTCCTTCGTCACCGTCTTCGCCGAAGCGCAGGGCGACCCCGACCGGCAGGGACGGCTGTTCGACGACACGCTCATCCTGATGATCGTGACGGGCATTCCCGTTTCCGCGGCGCTGCTGGCCTTCGCCGACCCCCTGCTGGCGCTGGCCGCGGGATGGGGCGTGCTGCGCGCCCAGGACGTCGGCCCGTTGATCCTGGCGACTCTCGGCATGGGTGCGGGTGCGATGCCGCTGCTCTTGCTCTATGTGCTCGACCAGGTCTTTCTCGTCAAGAAGCGTCTGGGAACCCTGTTGCTGCGGACCACGGTGGGGTTGTTGCTGAACGCCATCCTCAATGCGCTGGTGGTGTTCGTGCTGGGGTGGGGCGTATGGGGCATCGGCGCGGCCACGGCGGTGAGTTATTGGACCATGGCCCTGCTTGCGCTGGGACGTGTGCCGGGATTGGGGGTTCGCTTCGATGCGCGCGGCGCGATCGTGCAACTAGTGAAGACCGTATTGGTCTCCGGCGCCATTGCCGTTGCGGGACGCATGCTCGTCGATGCCCTGCCGCACACGGCGTGGATCCTTCCGGTGCTGGCAGGCTATGTCGTGCTGGTTGCGACGGGCTTGATGCTTGCCGGAGGGCGAGGGGGGGAGTTGGCGAAAGCGGCGGTGGGGAGACTGGGAATTAAGAATTGAGAATTAAGAATTAAGAATTGGGAATTGGGAGAGAGACGTGATAAAACACGAAGATCGGCGATGCGTTCACAATGTTCATGGACACTTCACTCAAGCACAACACCTGTGTTCAATTCCTAATTCTTAATTCGTAATTCTCAACTCCACTCCACCCCACACGAGGCCCTCCCATGAAATCCCCCATCTCCTTCTCTTTCGGCAAGAACTGGAAGAACCTCAATCGCGTGCTGACGCAAGAGGACATCGACAAGGCCCGCGCGGATCTGGTTTACTGGGTCGGTGAAGAAAACATCCGCGGCAAGGAGGTGCTCGACATTGGCTCGGGGTCGGGGATCCATTCGCTGGGAATGTTGCGGGTGGGAGCGTCCCGCATCACCTCGTTCGACTACGATCCGCACAGCGTGGAGGCGACCCGGCAGCATTGGGAAGATGCAGGAAGGCCGGAGCGTTGGACGGTCATGCACGGTTCGGTACTTGATGACACTTTTCTGGCGACACTTCCGCAATTCGACCTGGTCTATTCCTGGGGCGTATTGCACCACACCGGGGACATGTGGCGGGCCATTCGCAATGCGCTGGGCAAAGTGAAACCGGGTGGGCTGTTTTACATCACCCTCTACAACGACAGAAACTATGCCGGTTCGCTGGCCCTCAAGCAACGCTACAATGCGGCGTCGAATCTCGGCAAGCGCCTGATGGAGGCGAAGTGGATCGCCAAGCTCATGGCACGGCGCCTGCTCAACGGAAAAAACCCCTTCGCCTGGAACGAGAAGAAAGTGCGTGGCATGAATGCGTACCACGACATCGTGGACTGGCTGGGCGGGCTTCCCTACGAGATTGCCAACGAAGACGAGATGCTGCGCTTCGGGCATGAGAACGGACTTTCCTTGCGCAGGATTTGGTGCCGGGAGGATTGTCATTATTACCTGTTCCGGAGGGAGGGGTGAGAATTGAGAATTAAGAATTAGGAATTAAGAATTAAGAATGAGGAGTGAAATGAATGCCGGAGATATACGATATCATGTGATGCAGTTTTCTTTCCGGATAGCAGGGGAAGCCAGAAGCGGGATGGCACAGTGATTTATCGGCAATGCGCGCGGCACTTTCACAAAAGTCCCCCTGTGTTCAACTCTTAATTCCTAATTCCTAATTCTTAATTCTTAATTAAAACCGAGAACCTCCCTGTGCGCCTCACCCTTGTCATCCCTTCCCTCAATCCCGGTGGCGCGGAGCGTGTGCTGTCGGTCCTTGCGAACCATTGGGTCGCGCAGGGGCATGCGGTGACGGTGGTGACGTACGACGATCAGGGCGAGCCGCCTTTCTATGATCTCGATTCACGTGTGGTTCACAGGGCCTTGAGGTTGGGTGGTGCTCGCGGAATCTTGCGTGGGATGTGGAACTTGTCCCGACGTGTTCGGGTGTTGCGCCGGGAAATCCTGGCATCAAAGCCCGATGCGGTGCTGAGCTTTATGGAAACCACCAATGTGCTGGCCCTGCTGGCGATGCTCGGTACCGGCATCCCGGTGACGGTGGCGGAGCGCACCGATCCGCACAGGTATCGCCCCGGCCGGTTGTGGGACGTGCTTCGGCGTCTCCTCTACGGGAGGGCGCATGCGATCGTGACCCAGACGGAGCGGGCGGCGGAGTTTTTTCGCCCCAGGTGGAACGACCGCCTGCACGTGATTCCCAATCCCGTGCCGCCGCCCCCGGCCCCCGATTCCCTTGATCCCCGTTTGCCGGTCTCCGGCCCCGCCATCGTGAGTGTGGGCAAGCTGGTGCACCTGAAGGGGTATGATGTGTTGGTGACGGCCTTCGCCAAGGTCGCTCCCCGGTATCCCGACTGGAACCTGGTGATTTATGGCGCGGGCGATCAGCTCAACACCCTCTCGGAATGGGCCGCGGCGCTCGGGGTGGGGGAGCGGGTGCACTTTCCCGGTGTGACGCGCACGCCGTATGCCGTCATGCGTCAGGCCGGAGTGTTCGTGTTGTCTTCACGTTTCGAAGGGTTCCCGAACACGTTGTGCGAGGCCATGGCCTGCGGGTTGCCCGTGATCGCGACCGATTGCCCCAGCGGACCGCGCGAGATCGTGACCGACGGGGTGGACGGGCTGCTTGTTCCCAATGAGGATGCGACAGCTCTGGCGGAGGCGCTGGAGCGGCTGATGTCTGACCCGGAACTGCGCGTGCGGTTGGGGAGGGCGGCGGAGAAGATTACGGAGCGGTTTTCCGTCGATTCCGTGGGGGAGAGGTGGGTGAGAGTTATGAGTTATGAGTCGGGAGTTGTGAGTGGTGAGCTAGGAGTGGGGGCAGAGCCAATACAAGGAGAAGACAGCTAATACGCAATGATGCGCTTGAACGGCTTCTCTTCGATCCGGTACCCGTGCTCCTTGAGGATCCGTAGGAGTTTCGGGTGCTGCGGCTCGTTCTGAAAGTCGGTATGATAGGATGAAATCGTCCATACCGGACGGAATTTCCGGATCACCTCGACGGCTCCCCGCAAGGCGAGTTCCTCGGCTCCTTCGATGTCCATTTTGATCAGGTCGATTTTTTTGATGTCGTGTTCCCGGCAATACGAGTCGAGATCGGTTAGTGAGATCTTGCGCGTATTCGTGTAGTACCCGGTGGTATACTCGCGATGGCAGATGCTTGAGTCGAGGCCGAAATCGGAGATTTCGATCTCGACATCACCTTTCTGGTCGGATACTCCCAATGGGTTCAGCGTGACGTTTCGGATCCCGTTCCGCTCGAGATTTCCCAGCATGGTGGCATGCACCACCGGCTCGAAGGCGTGGACACTTCCCCGTTCGCCAACCATCCGCGAGAAGAGCATGCTCGTTGTGCCGATGTTGGCGCCAAGGTCGAACACGACATCTCCCTGCTTGATACGGGCATTGCGGGAGAAAAAGTCGGGGATCACGAAGGTTTCAAAAACGACTTGAGCAGCACCCAGTCGGGCTTGCTCAAGATCCTTGACCTCGTAGTCGGGAAGAAAGGCGATTCGCACCCCGTCCAGTTCGAACATTTCTGGATCCGTGTTTCGGTCGAGTGCCCTGGCGAGCAGGGCCCGCGCTCCGGCAGTATTTCGATCCCGCTTCATCACGGCCCGAATACGGTCGGTCAATGGCAGATGGCGACCCTTCAACAGAAAAACGGCGTCTTCACGGGCGCGGTCCAGAAGTTTTCTGAGGAGATGCATACAGGCTTCCCGTCTATGGGGGTGCAGGCCGACCGGGGGCTTCCCGACGTACGCAGCGAGATTTAACAAAACCGGCAGGCAAACCGGATCCCTTCACCGTTTGGCGCACCCACGGGCATTCTGGGGCGCTATATTTGCCGCGTTCGATGCTTTTTCAATCGTGAGGCGCGATGGCGGTCGATATAACAGAATGGATGACTCCGGACGGGGGTGTGCTACGCTGCCCCGACTGCGGCGGGGGGCTGGAGTTCGTCCCCTCCCGTGAGCCGGGATCCGACGGGCTCCCCCATGGCAGCTTGGTCTGCATGGAGTGCTCCCGCACATATCCCGTGATCCGCGGGATCCCCCGGTTCGTGGATTCAGACGAATACGTCTCCAACTTCAGCTTCGAGTGGAAGGTCCATAAGCGCACGCAGTTCGATGCGGGCAAGCGCCGCGAGTCCGAGACGAACTTTTACCTGCGCTTCGGGAAGGATCCCGAATTCTTTCGCGGCAAGCGCGTGCTCGACGTGGGTGTGGGTTCGGGCCGCTACGCGCAGGTGCCGCTGGAGGCGGGCGCGGAGGTGTGGGGCGTGGATCTGAGTTATGCGGTCGAGGTGGCGCGCGAGAACCTTGCGGGGTTTCCGAAGGCGCGCGTGGCCCAGGCGGATGTGTTCAACCTGCCCTTTGCTCCGGAGAGTTTCGATGTGATTTACAGCTTCGGGGTGCTGCACCACACGCCCGATCCGCGCGGAGCCTTCGAGGCGCTGTTGAAGCTGCTGAAGCCGGGCGGGGTGATCTGCCTGACGCTGTATCCCGATTACGGGATGTACCACAATTCCCGCTTGGTGCGCAAGCTGACGACGCGCCTGCCGGCGTCGGTGTTGTATCCGCTGAGCGTGGTCGCGACGGCGCTGTTGTACGTGCCCTACAGATTCCTGGGTCTGCGGCTGGCGTGGCTGCCGATCAGCCTGTCGCCGAAGCTGCGCGAGGCGATTCTCGACACCTACGACTGTTATTCGCCGAAGTATCAGTTCACCTACGGGGTTGACGAGGTGTTCGCGTGGTTCCGCGATGCGGGGCTGCACGAGATCGAAGCGCGCCCGCAGCCGGTGACGGTGTTGGGGTGGAAGGCGGGAGATTGATGCGGCTGACCTTGGTGATTCCCTCGCTGAATTGCGGTGGTGCGGAACGTGTGATGAGTATAATGGCCAATCATTGGGCCGCACAAGGAGGCTCCGTACATTTGGTGACTTATGACGATGGGGGCGAGCGGCCTTACTATCCCCTCGATCCTTGGGTCGAGTTGCGCCCGCTGGGGTTGTCCTCGACAAAGAAAAGCCTGGTCGCCGAGGGAGGTTTGTTCTGGAAACGCCTTCGCTCCCTGCGCCGGGAAATCAGGGCCAGCAAACCCGAGGCGGTCATCAGCTTCATGGAGTCCACCAATGTGCTTTGTATTTTGGCGACTCTCGGAACGGGCATTCCGGTGATGGTTGCGGAGCGGAATGATCCCGAGAAAAAGGATACCGTAAAGCAAATCTGGAAATTGCTGCGGCGTTGGACCTATCCGCTCGCCCGCAGCGTGGTGGTGCAGACGGAGCGCATGGGGGATTATTTCCGTCCGCGTCTTGATGGGAAAATCGACGTCATTCCCAATCCGGTGCTTCTTCCGGAGTCCGATGAGTCGGTGGATCCCGGTCACGATGTGGATTCCAGGACAATCGTTTCCTTCGGGAGACTCTATCCCCAAAAAGGCTACGATCTGCTCTTGCAAGCCTTTGCACGGATCCACGAAAAATTTCCTGAATGGAAGCTGGCCATCTTCGGGATCGGCAAAGACCGCGATCAACTTCTCTCGCTTGTGTCCGATCTCGGAATCGGCGGGAAGGTGAAGTTTCCCGGCCGCACGAATCATCCGTATGCCGTTTTAAAGCGTGCAGGGCTGTATGTTTCTTCCTCCCGCTACGAAGGTTTCCCCAACGCGCTGTGCGAAGCCATGGCATCCGGTTTGCCCGTCGTCGCCACGGATTGCCCAACGGGACCGCGCGAGATCATCACCGATGGCGAGGACGGTCTGCTCGTGCCTCCCGAAGACATAGATGCCTTGGCGGCGGCCATGAATCGCATGATGAGCGATGAAGCCATGCGCCATCGGATCGGCGGGAATGCGGGCAAGATCACGGAGCGATTCGGGATCGACTCCGTCATGGGGCAATGGGAAGCGGTATTGAAAACACGATGTGGCGTGAGCGCATGAAGCGCTGGTTTCCGGGCTTTCTGTGTTGGAGTATAAGGAGCAAAGGGAAGCTATGAGGCTGACTTTGGTCATCGGAACCCTTGATCCTCCGGCCGGGGCTCAGCGGGTGTTGTGTCTTATGGCCAACCACTGGGCGGCAAAAGGCGAGGAGGTTTCGTTGCTCACCTTGAGTGCGACCACGCCGCCTTTTTATCCGTTGCATCCCCGCGTTGCGTACCGCCCCCTCAATTACCGGTGGGGACGGCGGGGCATCATTCCGGCTTGGGTGGCATTTGTGCGCAACATGCTGCGATTTCGTGCGGATCTGCTGGCTACCCGCCCCGACGCGGTCATCAGTTTCATTGATGAGAATAACGTTCGCGTACTCATGGCGCTTGCGGGTTCGAGGGTACCCGTCCTGGTCTCAGAGCGTTGCGATCCTTTTGAACATCGCATGCGTCCCACATGGAACTTCCTCAGGCGGCTCGTTTATCCCTTGGCGAGCGCCATCGTGGTGCAGACCGCGCGCGCCGGCCGTTACTTTAGCCCCCGGCTTGATGAGCGGCTGGAACTCATACCAAATCCGGTGCCCGCGGTTGATCAGAACGTGGAAGCCGACCATCTGCTCGAGCCGAATACCGTGGTGTCGATGGGGCGGCTTAGTCCCCAGAAAGGGTATGATCTGCTCGTGCGCGCTTTCTCAGCTCTGGATCCCGCCCATGCGGGTTGGAAGCTTGTGATTTTCGGGGTCGGGGAGGATCGTGAGCAGTTGGAGGAGTTGGTTCGTACTCTGGGGATGGAAGGCCGGATCCGGTTCCCGGGGCGCACGAAGACGGTTCATGCCGTGATGAGGCAGGCGGAGCTATTTGTATCGTCATCCCGTTACGAGGGTTTCCCCAACGTGCTTTGTGAGGCCATGGCCTGCGGTCTTGCCGTAATCGCCACAGACTGTCCGAGCGGCCCGCGCGAGATTGTCACCCACGAGGCTGATGGCTTGTTGGTTCCGAATGAGGATGTCGAAGCCTTGACTCGCGCGATGGATTTACTGATGGGTGATGAAGCGCTTCGGCGCAAGCTGGGTGACCGCGCGCGAGCCATCTCGGAGCGCTATGGCATTGATGCGATCATGGCGCTGTGGGATCGGGCGTTGCGGGAGAAGTGCGGGGTTTCGGCTTGACTCTGGTTGTCGGTCCAAGCATTCCGAAAGATCGCGCGATGTATTCTGCCCGCTTGTCCCACGTATAGTGCTTCAGGAACCGTTCGCGGGCATTGCGGCCCAACGATTCCCGGAGCTCCCGATTCTCGCCAAGTTTGCGGATGGCCACCACCCATGCGTCGCCGTTGTCTGGCGGCACCATGATTGCGCAGGTTTCGTCGAGGATTTCACGCAGCACGGGCAGGTCTGAACAAATGATCGGCTTGCCCGCGGCCATATATTCAAATAGTTTCAGCGGCGACATGTAGCGCCCGATGTCCACTCCGCCGCCGCCCGCAGCTCCCACGTTGCGCTGGTAGGGAGCGAGCAGAATATCCATTTCGTATTGCCGTCTTGAAACTTCCGAATGGGGAAGATGGCCGTGGAATCGCACGTTTTTGGTTACGGGCATGGATTGCCAGCGAAGGATGTCTTGCTCCATTCCACCGAAGACGTGCAGTTCGACTTCGGGAAGGGTGGGGAGCGCCTTCGCGAGATCGGCGATGCGCTCCATTCCTTTCCCAGGATACAGGTGGCCGAAGTACCCGACCTTGAGGGGACCGGATTTCGTTACAGCGGCGCTTGCTTCGCGGTCGTCGGCTCCGTCGTGTGCGATGAGAAGTGGCTTGCGCTGGAGAATGGGGGTGTCTTCGGAGACCGCATTTTTTAGGGCACCGGAGATGACCACGGTTCCCCGATAAGAGGGGGAGCAGGCGAGTCGGGAAAGCATGTACCGGAAAAGGAGGCGCATGTGCGGGCGCATTTCGGCGATCTGAACCGAAAGCGGCATGTGCAGTTCCAAGGCGCAGGGGACCCCGGCGCGGGAGGCGGCATAGACTGCAAGCAGATCCCTGCCGTAAGCAAAGTCAGGTCGAATACGCTCGATTTCGCCACGCCAGGTTTTATAGAGGGCCACAAGCTTCGGCCGCCCGGGGCGCGGTGCGAGCTTTTTAAGAGTGAAGACGGGGGGGACGCCGTAGAAGCCGAACGGATCCGGGTGCGGGAGCTCTTCATGAACTTCGCTTTGGGCGGGCCGTTCGGTCGTCAGTAAGGTGACATCGAGCCCAAGGTTCGCGAACGAGCGGCACATCTTCATGACATGCACGCTGTTCGCCGTTCTGGACGGGATGGTGGAGTTTGCGAGGTAGAGAAGTTTCAAGAGTGTACCCGAGTATGTGTCGCTAGTCTCGTGTCGTAATGCCTTTTATTCTTTTCTTGTTGATTCTGATTTCTTCCTCAAACCTCCGTCGCACTCTTCGGAACCAAGTGAGCGGCGGTACGCGTCGTCCCAAGCCCTCTTCCCTAGTGTATTGGCATGGTTTACAGTATCCGCAGGGATTACTGCCACGAGGATCGTGGCAGAACCACGTTATTTCCATCAGGTCCGCAAACCCATTTTTCTCGGCATATGCTTGCATTTCGAGCTTAGTCAGACGTAACAAAGGGAGAGAAAATACGGAAAAATCATTGAAGTCGTCGCTTCCGATGAAGTTGACGAACTTGTCGTCGACATGTATGCAAAGTTCCAAGTCCCGTATGTTTTCATTTTTTACCAAGCTCGCCAAGAACAAATACTGGTCCCCAATATGTCCCTTTTTCAGCAAGGACTGGAAGGTGTTGCGCATTTCAATGGAGACTTGTATGTGATTTTTGTGGTAAAAAATTGTAGGAAGAACTCTTTTTGCTGCATCTGGATCCTTTCTTGAAAGGCCCTCACGAATCGCCTCCATTGATGCCATTTCCATTTTTGTCCCCCGCCTTTCAGGGGCGATGACGTAGTATGGTCTGACGTAGACTTTCTGTTTCAAGACGAGATCTAGAACCCTGAATGTGGAGTCCCAACCCGAAGTCCATAAGACGCTGTGTATGCGTGGAGACATGGCTTCCCCCTTGGTTCAGTTGGCCTAGTTTTTTGAGTTTTCCTGAGTGGTTATACCCTGGTAGTCCCGTGGGCATGAGCTAGTTAACATTTGCCATAGTGCGGAAATTGGTCGCTTTGAGGCACACAAATAGCTAAAATTTACCGCACTTTGACTAAGTACCCGCCTTTTTAGATCATGCCCATCCCTTACACCAAATTTCGTGTCATTGCACGAAGCCCGAAACGACATGTCATGGGGTGGCTCCGTGACGCGTTGATGCGTCGACTGCTTCAGAACTCCGGTTGGCTTCTCAGCGGGACCGTCATGGCCACGGCCATCAGCCTGGTCAGCATTGTCATCAAGACGCGTGCTCTTGGCGCCGAGGCCTTTGGAATGTTCGCCGTGTTTCTTGCCTACGCAGGTACGATGGAGATATTGGGGGCGTTTCGCCCGTGGCGGGGATTGATCAAGTTCGGTGCCGAGGCCAGGCAACGCAAGAACCCTGTGGAATTTATGTCGTACGTGAAGATGTCTTTCGTCCTGGATATGCTCGGCGCCTTGCTGGGCGTGGGGTTGGCCTTGGCGGGAGTGTACGCATTTTCGCGATGGCAAGGTTGGGGGCCGGAAGCGATGTGGATGCTTACGGTGATGAGCTTGGGTATCATGTTCAGGTTGACAGGAACCCCGATCGGAGTGCTCCGGCTGCTGGACCGGTTCAAACTCTTCACGGTACAGCGAGTGCTTGAGGCCGTGGTGGGGCTTCTCGGGAGTATTCTTGTTTTTTGGATGGGATACGGTCTTTGGGGGTTCGTCGCGGTCACGGTGTTCACGTCATTCGTGAGTGGAATCCTGTTGCTTGGGAGTACTGTGTACGTCTTGAAGCAGGATGGTTATTGGTCAAACTGGTCTGCGGCGAAGATGGCGGACTGGAAGCCATTCTTCCGGTTTTCTGGGTGGACCTACTTGTCGTCCACCCTTGTGGTTCCCATGCGGCATCTGGACGTGGTCATCGTCTCGGCAGCCCTAAGCCTGGAGGAAGCCGGCATCTATCGAATCGTGAAGCAGGTCGCTGGCTTGTTGGAACAATTGGCTGATCCTGTATATCAGGCCGTCTACCCGCAATTCGCCACCATCATTGCCTCGGGCGATCTCAAGGGAAGCATGAAGTACGCGCTCAAAGTCGGGGGAATTATCGCGCTTGTTATTCTACCCGTTGGCAGTATTCTCATGGGAACTTCTTTTTGGTGGTTGGGAGCGGTATTCGGCGCAGGTTTCGCTGCGGGCTTGTTTGCGCTTAACCTCTTCTTGCTGGTCAAGATGCTGTTCGTCCCCACGCTCCCTGTGCATCCGTTGTTTGTTGCTGCGGGATATGTGCGTCAGAATGTGTGGATACTCGCAGGTTCAAGCGCGGTTTATCTTGCATTGGCGTGGCCTTTGGCTCACTGGATGGGTCTGACAGGAATGGTTCTTGCGTGGCTGGTGCAAGCTTTTATGGCCGTGGCGTTTAAGTCAATCTTACTTGTGAAGGCAGGAACTCTTGTTTCGGTGGCACGTAACGAGAATCGCCTTGGAGAGGCCTGAATGAATTTCAACAGAGATCTCATGCTTTTTCTGCACTTTGGTTATGTGCCGCGACATGAAATTTCCCCGGAAGGAAGGATGTTGATCGACAGCCTTTCCGGTGAGCGTCCTGACTGGAGAGGAGTTCGGGAGGCCGAGCTTGTTGAGCGAGGCGCAGGTATCTTGAAAAAGCTGGTGCGGGATCGTCTCTCCATGGATGACATGAATAAGACACATGTTATTCCGCTTAGTGGGGGACTTGACTCTCGGGCGGTCCTTGCAGGACTTCTCGATAACATTCCTAAAAGTCAGATTATGGCGGTGACCTTTGGCGCTGAAGGCTCTCTCGATCTGGAAATCGGAAGGCGTATCGCAGAGCATACAGGAATTCGTCATCATACTGTCAACCTTGGAGCGCCTGAATGGGTATGGCGTGAAGAGGTGCTACTTCGCATGGCAGTAAAAGTTCCCCCGATCGCAATTTTTGAATCGTACGTGAACCATTACTTGCCGACTCTTTTTGGCGTCAATGCTGTTTACTGGAGCGGTTTTTCGGCCGGCTTTATCGCGGGAAGCAGGCTTCCGATTAAACCAAGTGAAACTTGGGATGCCGCAATCGGTGCAATTATTCGGAAAGATCAGTATTCCAAATCCCCTGGCCTTCTTCCTCCGGGCTGCGATCTTGCAAGGCTGCTTCCCGAAAAGCCATTTACCGACAGTGCGATTCTGTCGTACGATGATCAGGTGGATTTTTTTCTGAGGCAGTCATGTTTTATAAGGCATGCAGTGCTGCCGGTTGGTTACGATTACAGGGCGCCTTTCCTGCATCCGGAGTGGGTGCGATTCATGATGACCTTGCCAGCAGAGCATCGGCAAGGTTCGCGTCTTTACAAGAAAACATTATGCATTGCCTATCCTGAGCTTTTTGGGCTGCCGACCAAAAACAATGGCGGCCTGCCGCTAACGGTGCCGGACTGGCGGCTCTATCTGGATAGTCGTATTCGAAGAGTGATGAGTCTTGCGCGCGATGTCCTTCATGTTCCCCAAATACAGCCGGGCAAGAACAAATACGTCGACTTTGATCAGGAACTCAGAAAGCGTTCTGACTTGAAGAAGGTTGTCCTCGCTTCTCTGGATGGATTGCGTACTCGAGGGGATGTCGCATGGGTGGACGCGATTGGACTCTGGAATCGCCATCAGGCCCTGACGGGCGATTATTCAAGAGCTTTATTGTTGCTTGCGGGGGCCGAGTTGTTTTTCAAGGCCGGACGCTTTCGTCTGGATTGGAATGGGCAAGAGAAGGTTTAGCTTTTGGCGCTCATGGAGATGAATCAGCCTGGGAGATCTGCCGGTATCCGGTCAGCCCACCGAACGGAGACATAATGAAGTTTTTTGACGACAGAGTTCATAAGATTCCTCGCCAATGGTCCAATGCCGAGCTCGCGAGATTCGCTCACCTGTTTTCCGGTGATGTTGTCAATGTCAGCGGTTGGATGGATATCGACAAGGAGGGGCGTAGATACAAGGACTATTTCAAAAATGCATCAAGCTATTCGATCACGAACTTCAAATCAGAAGCCAGGGGGTTTCAGGGGTTTGAGAACGAGATTTTCCTTGATCTTGAGCAGAACCTTCCTGAAGATCTCAAGCGGAAGTTTGATGTTGTATTCAATCATACGACCCTTGAGCACATTTTCGAGGTTGATCGCGCGTTTTCCAATCTATGTGAAATGTCCAAAGACGTAGTAATAGTGGTATTGCCTTTTCTGCAACAGTATCATGCTGACTACGGCGACTACTGGCGCTTTTCACCGCAGGCTGCCAAGAGACTATTCGAGAAGAACGGCATGGAGCTGGTATACCAGAGCTTCAATGGCGATTTGTGTAGTTCCGTCTACGTCTTCTCGATTGCCGTGCGTAATCCGGAGAAATGGAAAGAAAAGTTCAACTGGACATATTCCTGTGTGGAACCCAAAGGGCACGGCGATGAACCTTATGTTGGTTGCCGCGCGATTCCAAACTGGCCGTATCGCATGCTTAATTGGGCCAAGGCGTTTGTCGCGAAGGTCTGGGTAAAATGACATTGATTCATTGACTCTTCAGATGCGGAATTAAGAGCCTTACAATGATGAGAATCCTCCACATCGGAAAATTCTGGCCCCCGCCGTTCGGCGGCATGGAAACCGTCCTCCGCGACCTGGTGCAGGAAACCTCCCGCCACGCGCGGGTCGACGTCCTGGTCGCCAACCACGAAAATCGCACCACCGTTGAACGTCTCCGCAACAAGGGAATCCTCGTGCGCGCAGCCTCGCGGGGCACCGCCGCCGGGGTGTCGATCGCCGCGGGGTTTCCGGCGCTCCTGCGCCGCCTGCTCGCCGGCCGGCACTACGACATCATCCACATCCACCTTCCCAACCCCCTGGCCCACGGGGCGCTCATGCTGACCGGCTGGAAGGGCAAGGTGCTGCTCCACTGGCACAGCGACATCATCCGCCAGCGCAACCTCCTTCACCTCTACGGCCCCTTCATGAAGCGCCTGCTCGACCGCGCCGACGTGATTCTCGCAGCCACCCCCAAACACTTCACATCCTCCACCCAGATCAGCCCCGCCCGGCACGGCCACAAGAGTATCGCCATTCCCTACGGCCTCGACATGAAGCCCTTCGAGGCGACCGCGAGCCTCCTCGAAAAGGCCGCTGCCTTGCGTGAAAAACATGGCGGCGGGCCGGTGATCTTCGCCTGCGGACGGCACATCTACTACAAGGGTTACGAATACCTCATCCGCGCCATGCGCAAGGTCGAGGGCGCCGCGCTCGTGCTCGGCGGCAAGGGACCGCTCACACCGTCCCTCAAGGCGTTGGCCAACTCATGCGGGGTGGCCGATCGCGTGCATTTCGCCGGCTTCATCCCCGACGAGGAAATCGCCGCCTACTACCATGCCGCCGATGTGATGTGCATGCCCTCGGTCGAGCCCAGCGAGGCCTTCGGCATGGTGCAGATCGAGGCCATGGCCTGCGGCAAGCCCGTGGTGTGCTGCGAGTTGAACAACGGTGTTACCTGGGTCAATGTGCACGGCGAGACGGGGCTCGTGGTTCCGCCCCGCGATGTCGCGGCCCTTGCGGGAGCGCTGAACACCCTCCTCTCCGACGCGGGGATGCGCCGCAGGATGGGCGAAACGGGAAGAACCCGTGCCTTGCGCGAGTTCAGCCTGGAGATGGTGGGGAGACGCTACCTGCAGTTGTTGCAGGAGCTGGCGGTTCCCGCCGCCGCTTGACGCCGGCCTCCTTCTCGGCACGCTCCGCCTTGGCGGCCAGCACGTCTTCAGCCTTCATTTTCGCATAGCATAACAGGGCGACAAACAACGGGATGAAGTAGATCTTGCGGCGCACCAGATCGCCCATGTTGTCGATATGGCTGAAGATGAGGAATTGCACGAAGACATACAATGCAAGGAACCTGAAAAACTTGTCGTAATGAAACCGCTCCCAAAGGATCCTGTAGCGCGTGGCGAGGAGATAGATCGCCGCACAGAGGATGACGAACATCTCAAGAGATGTCGCCAGCGCAAGGATGTTGTGCGCTTCCCATGGGAGAGGCCGGAAGCCTTGCAGGAAAGTGAACGGCATCGGAAAGGGTTTGAGAACCAATGCGCCATGTTGGTGCTGGATCGACAGGAGCTGACCGAGTGCCTCGAAGAAGCCCCACCCGATTTCGAATCCGAAGCGCCCCAACAGGTTCGATGCCACGCGGAACATCAAGACGCCTGCAGCCATCGCGATCACCATGACGGGAAGGCCTCTTCCCGTAAACATTTGCTTCAGCGTGATTCGCGACCCGATCCAGGAGACCATGAGAAAGAAGGCCTGGTAAAAGCGGACATAGTAGATGGCGCCCAGGGCAAGTAATGCGCCGGTCACCTTGGGCGACTTCCAGGCATAGAGAATAAATGCCGTGATCAAAGGGAGAATCACGGTTTCTTTTCCCGTGTACCCAAGCTGCAATGTGATTGAAGGTGAAAAGAAGAAGAAGAGGAAGAATATCCGTTTGTATTCGATCTTGGGCTCAAGAACTTGATAGAGCTTCATCGTGGCGATAAAAACGACCGTTCCTGACAGAAAAGCCAGCCCATAGAGGGATCTCGGCATGATCACGAAGATGCTCGTAAAGATGTAGGAGATGATCGTCGTGGAGTTGAGGTCGTAGCGCCTGAAGAAAAAGCTGGAGACCACCTCGATGTCCTTGATCGCTTCCCAATCATTGGCCCGAATGTAATCCGAGGCCCAGTAGGGGAAGGTATAGTACGGGGTGAAGTCACCGTACGCATACACATTCACCAGCAACCAGGTCATCAGCCAGGTGAACACCAACTTGTATGCGAAGGCGATGTGGAACAGTTTCTTGCGCGCCGGGGACTCCTTGCGTACGAACCACATGTAGAGGCGCACCGAGATCCACAGATAAAAGGGAACAAAGGCGTGCCCCATGGGTGGGCGTTGGGCCCATTGGAAGGTCGCCACGGGATCGATGATCCATTCAGCGACGCGCCCCAGGATCGCGACAAGGATGAACTCAAGAATCAAGAACGCCATGCCACACCAACGCCTGGGGTTTGAGATCGTATTCCTTCGCCGTCTGCATCCACGCCTCCGGTGACCGGCTCGACCGTGCCACCGTGATCGCCCGCTTCAGCGATTCTGCGTCTTCCATCGAAAACACCAGCCGGGGGTCGAGGGTTTCCATGAACTCGCGCCCTCCGCCGCTGGTCGTGCTCACCACCGGCGGGAGCCCCACGTCCATTGCCTCGAGCAGCACCATGCCGAACCCCTCCAGTGAAAGCGTCGGCAAAACGTACACATCCGACAGCAGCATCAGCTCGCGCAAATCGGCATCGCTCACGAAACTCAGGCAGCGGATGTTCCCCGCCCCCTGCGTCTCCGCCGCCAGCTTCTCCTGCAACTCCCCCTTGCCCACGATGACCAGATGATGGTCGGCCCCGAAGGACGCGCGGAACATGCGAGCCAGCTCAAGCACCCCCGTGCGGGGCGTAAGGCGTCGGCTGGTGAACAGCACCGTCGCATCCGAGGGAATCCCCCACTTGATTCGCAGCTCCCCCCGGTGCAGCCGTTCCTCGGGGAGCCCCCCCGTCGGCAACATCGGCGGCACGCGCAGCACCTTCTCCGGGTGTTTCACCAACCCGCGCGCCACATCCCCGAAAAAATCGGACAGCACCATGATGCGGTCGGCCTTGTGCAGCAGCCAGACCTGGATCGCCTTCTTGATCCGGTAAGCCAAGCCGCCGCCGCCTGCGGCCTTGTACTCCTCGTGCCACGGACCGTGGAAGAAATACGCCAGGCGCTTGCGCGGCGCGAACAACGTGAAAAACAGGCCGAGCACCGGGTGGTGCACGTTCAGCACCGTCTCCCGGGAGCAGCGCAGCAACGCGCCCCACAGCTTCGGCGAAAACGGCCCGGCCTCGATGACCTTGCCGGCCGCCTTCCAGCGCTCATAGTCGGGGTCGAGTTCGCCCGTGGCCCCGTAAACCCCGGCCGAGGGCCGGGTCACCACCGTGAAGGGCAGGCCGTTGGCCTCGAGCCCGCGCAAAAAGCTGTGCACGAGGCGTCCCGAGCCGCCCATGTAGTTGGGGTAGAGGAAGTCGGCAACCACCAGCACGGGGGCGGGGGGGCGCTCCATCATGCGCTCTCCGTTCGGGCCGCTGCCTTCGCGGGGGTGACGAACTGCGGAATGACGCGACCTTCCCATGGGCTGCGGCGGTATTTGCGGATCAGCCACAGGCGCAGGGCATAGTCCTTGAGGAAGGGGGGGTAGAGCAGGAGGGAGGCGGCGAAAAAGAACAGCCACACCGGCAAGGGGCTCTTCCGTAGTTTGTGCCGCATGTAGCGGCGGAAGAAAAACACGGCCAGACCGCACAGGCGTTTCTCCCAAGCCGAGGAACGGATGGGAAGCGGTTGTTCCGGGTTCCGTTCCAGCGCGTCGGACCCGGTCGCGAAACGATCAAGAAAGAGCCGGTAGCCGTGGTACTGATATTGGCGCTGCAGGAACTTGCCGTTCACTGTAAGGCCGTCATCCCCCACGGCTACGCGAACCAAAGGTTCCGGCAGGCAGTGCAGCGTTCCGGAGAATGCGGCTCGGGCATACAGGTCGAGATCCTGGGACATGCGGAAGGCGGCGCGATAATTCAGTCCGCGCCGAAACAGGATGGTGGGGTGCGAGAGCAGGCTTTCACGGGTGAAGAGGCGCAGACGCAATGCGGCGTCATCACGCACAAAGGAGGATGTTCCGGTGGGGTGTCCACCCGAGAAATAGGCGACCTGGGTGCCGCAAAGAATGCAGTCCGGGTGGGTGTCGAGATAATCCACCTGTCGGCCCAACTTTTCAGGGAGCCAGGTGTCGCCGGCGTCGATGCGGGCGATGTATGCGCCGCGAGCCTCCTCCACGCCGCGAATCAGGCTGCGGGTGAGGCCAAGATTCTCTTCGTTGAAAAGAACACGGACGCGTGCATCCAGACGGGCGGCCTCTTCCAGGATGGCCCGGGTATCATCGCTTGAGCAATCATCGATGACAATCACTTCGAAATCCGCGAAATCCTGGTCGAGAACGGAATTGATCGCCTCGCGCGCGCCTTTCCCGGCATTCCACGCACTCATGACCACGGAGACGCGAGGGGGGCCAGACACGATCAGTCTTCCATCCATCGTGCATGCCACATCTGAAACATCAGGGGAAGCCAAAGTCGTTGAATGCGCTCATTGCGCGATTTGGAATCCCGTCCGGTATCGTTCATGTAACCTGACACCAGCATGTCGACACTGCGTGGGGCGAGAAAGCCCTGCTCTTCGACCCGCTTTGGGCTCAGGTAGGTGTGCAGGTACTCCTTGAGGTCGTCCGCAAGCCATTTCGAGATGGGAATGCTGAACCCCATCTTGGGACGATCCATGAGTTCCTTGGGGACGTGCCGGTACAAAATTTTCCGAACGATCCACTTGGCCTCGCCGTCACGCAGCTTGAAGTGCAGGGGCAGGCGCGCCGTCCATTCCGAAAGCCTGTGGTCGAGCACGGGCTCCCGTCCCTCCAGACTCACCGACATGGTGGCGCGATCCACCTTGGTGAGAATGTCCTCGCTCAGATAGGTCTTGTAATCGAGCGCCAGCATTTTTTCCAGGGGATGCATCTTCGGGTCGAGCCACACCTGATCCCGAAACGGACCCGGGGAGTCTTCGAAACGGAAACGGAGCAAGCGCTTCAATTCGCGGCTGTTGAAGTAGAACGAGGACCGGCGCAGGATTTCGACGGGGGTTTCGTGTTGCAGAATTTCGGCCATCTTGCCGAGGCGCACCGCCGAAGGAGAAAAGTGCGCTGGAAACGCGCCCAGTCCTTCCCAGCCTTCCAGAAGCTTGCGTGCCACGGGTTGCAGCAGGCCGGGCACGCGCCCCATCGTACGGTGAATGCGCTCGGAGGTCAGGTACTTGGCGTACCCGCAGAATGTTTCGTCCCCTCCCTCGCCGGAGAGAACGACCTTGACCTTTTCCCGCGCCATTTGTGACACCAGAATCGTGGGAATGGCGGAGCTGTCGCCATACGGTTCATCGTAGATTTCGGGGAGTCGCGGAATGATGGCGGCTGCATCACGCGAAGTACAGTAATACTCGTGATGGTCGGTTCCGAGGTGACGGGCGATCGCGCGGGCGGCGGGAGCTTCATCGTACCCCTCTTCTCCGAAGCCGACAGTAAACGTTGAGAGGGGGCGGGATGATTGTTTTTGCAGCAGTGCCGCCACCAGCGCGCTGTCGTAACCGCCGCTGAGGAACACGCCCACCGGGACATCCGACACCATGCGGTATTGGAAGGCCGAGGTCATCAGCTTTTCGGTTTCTTCGATCGCCTCGGAATCCGAAAGTTGAAGGCGCGCTCCGTTGTAGTAGTCGTTGATATCCCAGTAGCATTCCTCACGCAGTTCCTGCCGCCTCAAGTCGAAGGTCAGGAGATGACCGGGACGGAGTTTCCGCGCGTCCTCGAAGATGCACTGCGGCGCGGGGATGTAGGCGTGCTGAAAGAACGCGCCCAGGGCGTTCAGGTCGATGTTCTTCTCGAAGCCCGGAACCTTGTGAAACGCCTTCAGCTCCGAGGCGAACAGGAACAACCCGTTCTTGCGATAGTAGTACAGGGGCTTGACTCCCGCGCGGTCGCGGCACAGCAACAGCGTGCGGCGGCGCGCGTCATAAAACGCGAAGGCGAACATGCCGATGCACTTGTGCACCGCCGCCTTGCCCCACTCCATCAACGCATGCAGCAGCACCTCGGTGTCGCCGTGGGTGCGAAAGGCGTGGCCGAGCCCCTCGAGCTCGCGGCGGATCTCCGCGAAGTTGTAGATCTCGCCGTTGTACACGAGCTGGTACTGGCCGTCTTCGCTCGCAAAGGGCTGGTTGGCATCGGGGGAGAGGTCGAGAATGGAGAGGCGGCGGTGGCCGAGGCCGAGGGCGAAGGCGTCGTCGCGAACCACCAGGTGACCGTCGGCGTCGGGCCCCCGATGGGCGATGGTTCCCGTCATGCCCCGCAGGGTCGCTTCGTCAAGTCGTCTGCGGGGGTCCACAAAACCGGCGATTCCGCACATTCCTGGCCTGCCTGGGTTGAAAGACAATGTCGTTAAAAACGGCGAACCGTGCCCAATTCGTGGCCGAGGCACCCCGGAAGGCGGTCAAACGGCCAATGGCGCGAAAATGTACCCATTTCGGCCCCGGTTTCCCCCGGGCTCGGCCGTCAGGAGCGCAGGCGGGCGCGGATGTACATGTCGGTGGGCGGCATGAAGAGATACCGCAGCATGCTGCGGTAGCCCGGAACGAAAAGCTTCACGAACTCCTTGAAGGGGTACAGCACCACGGGATATTTCTTCACGCGGACGACTTCGAACCCCGCGCGTTCGAGCATCTCGGTCAGAATCTTCGCGGAGGCGAAGCTGAGGTGGTCGGGGAGGCTGTAGGGGCGGTAGAGTTTATGGGCCGGGAGGTCGCTCACGTCACCGGTTTCGAGGATGAGTTCTCCCCCGGGGTTGAGCAGGTTTTTCAGGCTGCGGATGAATCCCGGAGGGTCGGGGAGGTGGGAATACACGTTGAGCAGCGAGACCACGTCGTACCGTCCGGCATGCGATTCGATGTCGAAGTATCCGACATCCAGGCCTCGTTTGCGGGCGGACTCCTGCTTCTTTTCGTTGGGTTCGCTGCCCTTGACCGTGATGCCGCCCCGCCCGTATTGCATGACGGCGGCAACGAACTCGCCGTGCCCGCACCCCACGTCGAGCCAGCTCTTGATGCCGGCGACATCTCCCCCGTACAAATCCTCGAGCACCTTCAGGTACCATGTGACCCGCCCTGCGTCGAAGCGGCCGGTGACATCGAGCTCGTGCTCGCCGGAGTGCTTGCCCTGCTTGTGCGCCTGGGAGATTTGCGTGTCATCGGGCCGATCCTCGACGTACAGCAGGCCGCACCCGGAGCACTTGACCAGATGGTAGCCGTTCTCGGAGCCGTAGTCGCTCCGCTCCCCCGAGCCGCAGTGGTAACAGGTCAAAACTTTCATAAAACTCCCTGGGTCGATGCGCCGGGGAATCTAGTTATCGGTCGCGGCCTTGAGCCCCGGGCGACGAGCTGCGGCTTCGGCAATACCTAAATTCTCCGTCCATGCCGTTCCTTCGAACATATCACGGAAGCTTTGCCGCAGTCGTTGCCTTTCTCTTCGTGCTCCTGATTCTGGAGACCCTTGCAGTCCTGATCACCAACGGCGGAACCTTCACCTACACCCTCGACGACCCCTACATCCACCTCGCCCTCGCCGAAAACATCGCGCGCGGGCACTTCGGCATCAACCCGGGGGAATTCTCCGCTCCTGCGTCGAGTATTCTGTGGCCGTTTATTCTCGCGCCTTTCGCCCTGCTCCCCTTCGCCGCGTTCGTCCCTTTCATCCTGAACGCGCTGCTCGCGCTCGCCGTTGTGGCGGTGTTGCATGCCGTGTTGCGCCAGGCCCTCAGGGGCGGCGCGTCGGGCGTGCCCGAATGGGGCGTCGGCCTGCTGCTGGCGGCTCTCGTGGTGGCTTTCAACCTCGTCGGCCTCGTGTTTGTGGGCATGGAGCACGTGTTGCAGTTGCTGCTGACCGCAACCGTTGTTTTGGGGATGCTGAACATCCTTCGTGCGGGTACGTCC
>JBJHDK010000002.1:0-79276 GCA_050486505.1 Fibrobacteria bacterium
TTCAGGCGGCGCCTGAAATCATCGCCTCCTGCAGGGATGACGCATGCGTCATCCCTACGGATTGCCCCTACATCCGCGTTGACGGACCTGCATCGACAAGATGCACGCACCGTTCGACCGCCCGCACATCCTTGATCCCCGGCGCGGTCTCGACCTTGCTGTTGAGGTCCACCGCGAAGGGGCGTACTGCCCGGACCGCCTCCGCGAGATTCCCGGGACCGAGGCCGCCGGCAAGAAACAACGGGCGCGGCAAAGCCGACTCTTTCAACAAATTCCAGTCGAAGGCCTCCCCGGTTCCCCCGAATGCCCCGCCTGTCTGCGTGTCGACCAGGAAGAACTCCGGTTGCCCCTGACGAAGGTTCCACTCGGGACGGAGTCCCCCCCAATCCCCAAGGCGTGTGTGCGGGATCGCCTTGATCACGGGAATACGGATTTTCTCCAGCACGCCCCACGCCTCGCCGCCATGCAACTGGGCCATGCGGATGCGGGTTTCGTCCGCGACGCGCGCGATGTCCCCGGGGGACTGGTCGACGAAAATGCCCACCGGAACGGCGCGGCGCAACGAGGCAATGATGGGGGCCGCGGCCCCCGGCGCGATGAAGCGCTTGCTGCCGGGCCAGAAATTGAAGCCGAGGTAATCGATGCCGAGCGCATCCAGTGCCCGCGCATCTTCCGCGCGGGTGATGCCGCAAACCTTGACGCGAACGGCACGCGACATGTCAGAGTTCCAGGAGCAGGCCGCCGCGCACCGACAGGCCCGCGCGCTCGTTGAAACGCTCGTACTCGCACCCTAGCAGCAGGCTTGAACGCCGGCCGTTGCGGATATCGAAGAGTCCGCCTGCGCGCCAGACATAGCCGGCGTCATCGCCGGAGCCGAACGCGTATCCCAGGCCCCCGGTGGCGACGGGCACGATCACGCGACCGAAGGGAAGCCGCATGTATCCTGCGGCCAGAACAGGCACGGAAGCGGGGTGCCCGGCCAATCCCTGTCCGATCTGCGCGCCCAAAAGCACCTGGTTATCGAAACGGCTGTACGCGGAGAGGGTGTACCCGAATCCTGAGCCTTCGAAATCGGGGCGCGTCTGCACGCCGAAGGTCCCCGAAATCGCGAGCGGGGAGCGCGCCTGCACGCTTGCGGCCAGCGCCAGCGCGATGAACAGGAAAGAAATCGGGAAACGGCAACGCATGGGGAAAAAGTACATCGGGGGGAACCTGCGCGGTTCCTGCCGTGTCGGGGGCGGCGGCGCCCACGGCACCGGGGCGAGGTCAGTTGCGGTAGTAGTCGCCGACCTGCGCGCGCGCGGCGGGATAAGTCGCCGATGTTTCGGACGAGGGGCGAGCCGTTGCGCGCTCGACACGGTTCCATGTTCCCGTGTCGTTCTGGAAGAGCGCCTTAAACAAGCCGAGCAACAGGGCGTAGTTCATCGAGACGAAATAGAACGGGATCAACAGGAACTTGTGCCGGCGGGCCCGGGACTTGGCAAGGTAACCGAGCGCGGAGAACACGTAGAATGCCACCTGCAAGACGAGAAGGGACGCGTAAAACAGCGAAGCGGCCGCCAGCACGGCATTGGCGGCCAATGCGACGAGCAGCACGATCGGAGCGATCCACCGCAAGAACTTGTGCGAGAAGAAGCCGTAAGCCACCAAGGGGTGCAACGGGTTCAAAAGAGGAGCGTAGCGCCGAAGAAGGTTGAAGTTGGCCTGGCTGATGCGGACCTTGCGGTGAAACTCACCGTACGTGTCGAGCGATGTCTCCTCGCTGCCGATTGCCTGGGGTTCGTAGACAGCTGCCTTTCCGGCGCGCAGCACGCGCGTGGTGACGAAGAAGTCATCCATTACCTTGCAGGCAGTGGGGATCGGGTGAAAAAGCTCCTTGCGGATGGCGTAGATTCCGCCGTTGGCCCCGATGACGATGCCAAGCGCCCCTTCCTGCTTCTTGATCTCCGATTCCAGATTCCAGTAAATGCTCTCGCCGATACTGAGGGCCGATTCACCAGCGTCGTGAAGAATGAGGCGTCCGCAGACGCAGCCCGTGTCGGGATCTTCGAAATGAGCCAGCAACTTCTGCAACACGTTTTTCAGGAGCATCGTGTTCGCGTCGCAGAAGACGAGAATGTCTCCCTGGGCCGCCGGAACCAACCTGTTCAGGACAGCGGCCTTTCCCTCCCGCTGGGGGAACGCGAAGAGCTTGACGTCGGGGGCATACTGGGCTGCGATGGCCTCGGTGCGGTCGCTGGATCCGTCGGACCCGATCAGGATTTCCAGCTTGGATCGGGGGTATTCGAGCTCGAAGCAATTCCGGATCTTTTCCTCGAGAATTTTCTCCTCGTTGTAGGCAGCGATGATGATCGAAACCTTCGGGAGCTCCCTCCCGCCTCCGGCAACCGGAGCCGCTCGACGCGAGGGGACGATGCTACGGAGTACCGGAAGGGAGAGAGGGTACAGGATGTAAGTGTGCAGCAAAAGCGCCACCGACACCCAGAAAACGACCTCGATCATCCTTGTTCCTTCACGAACTCATCGAAGGTCATCTTGCGTTCACGCGCTCCGGAAGAAACGTACGTGAGCAACTGGAGCATCAGCTCGGGATCGGCATAGGACGCGAATCGGCCGATGATCTCGCCCTTGGGGTTGATGAAAAGCAGCGTCGGGTAGCCGCTGACCCCCCAGATCGTTCCCGCCAACTCCCGGAAGGTCGTCGTCTGCCCGTGCCAGATGACGGGCTGGTCGCTTTCCGCATTGATCATCACGCTCTCGAAATTCTTCCAAAGCTCCGCAAGCACAGGCTCGGCGCGAAGGGTCACATTGTTGAGGCGCCGGCAATAACCGCACCAGTCGGTATAAACCGAAACGAAGACGTATTTGTCCGCCGACGCAGCGCGCTCCAGACTCTGCTCAAGGGAAAGCCACCGCACCGATTTGGGAACGGACGAACGGTCGGGCTGGGCCGTCCCTGCGGAAGGGAGGAGCAACAGTGCGAAAGCAAGGACTGCCGCAAGTGAACGCATCATAACCGGAAAAGGCTAAAGAGAAGCGTCCAGCTTCTCCGCGATCTTGGCCTTGGGGTAGGCGCCGACCAGTTGCTGGACCATTTCCCCGTTCTTGAAGAACATGATGGTGGGAATGCTGCGGATCCCGTAACGCGATGCGATTTCAGAGGCTTCGTCGGTATTCAGCTTGGCGACCTTCGCCTTGCCTTGATACTCCTTGGCGATTTCTTCGACGACGGGGCCGACCATTCGGCAAGGACCGCACCAAGGAGCCCAGAAATCCACCAGAACCGTTCCTTGGTACTGGGCCACTTCCTGATCGAAGTTCTCGTTCGTCAACTCAACCACTGCTTCACCGGCCATTGGGCTCTCCTTGTTTTTCTTGTTGCAACGCCTCGATCCGCGCGACGACCCGTTCCTGGAAAGGCCTCCAAGCGTCGGGGTTCCCGGCTAGTTGCATGTAATGCTCATGAAACTCCGCGGATGTCATCCCATGTTGGGCCAAAACGACCCGCCTCATCTCCGCCGCCCTTTCAATGTCATGATCCAGAGCGAGGGAGACCAGCTTCAAATCCGCGTACAAATCTACAAATTTGGCATCAGGGGTATGCTCATCGGTGCCACAGGCCACAAGAAAAAGCAGGCTCCAAATTCCCAATATTGCCCGCTTTTCTACCATACTGCCCTCTTTTCCACAATCTAACGCCAATCGGCTGATCCGGCGTACGGGGAACGTCGCGACCGCGTCACGTTTTTGTCAGCACCCGCCTTCACGCACCGAACAGCCCCCTCGCGAAAGTTTCCCGGTCGAAAGGGAGCAGATCATCCAACCCCTCTCCGACTCCGACCCAGCGGACGGGCGCATCGAACTCCCTTGAAAGCGTCAGGACCGCCCCTCCCTTCGCTGTTCCGTCAAGCTTCGTGATGACCAGCCCGTCGAGCGGCACCACGGCTCCGAAGCCCTTGAACTGGGGAATGGCATTTTGCCCGGTATTCCCGTCGACCACCAGCAAAGCCTGGTGAGGAAGGGCCGGGTCGTGCTTGCGAAGCACCCGAATCAACTTGCGCAGCTCCTCCATGAGGTTGTCGCGCGTGTGCAGGCGGCCCGCGGTGTCGATGAGCAAGACATCATGACCGCGGGCCTTGGCGGCGGCGTAGGCATCATACGCCACCGAGGCGGCATCGGCCCCCTCATGGTGCTTGATGACTTCGACCCCGGCCCGATCGGCCCAGGTTTCGAGCTGTGCCACCGCTCCGGCGCGAAAGGTATCGCAGGCGGCGAGCAGCACCTTCTTGCCCTCGCCGAGGTAACGGTGCGCGATTTTCGCCACCGATGTCGTCTTGCCGGCGCCGTTGACTCCGATGAACAAGACGACGAACGGCTTGGGAAGGGGCGAGGGAAGGGGGGCCGGCTCGCGCAGGAGTTCCTTGGCCTCCTCGGCGAGCCAGGTCAGCAGGAGTTCCGGGGTCACGTCGCGGCCGTGCGCCCGTTCCCGAAGCCCTTCGAGCAGGCGCTGGGTCGTCTCGATGCCGATGTCGGCCGCGAGCAGCCGCTCCTCGAGGGACTCCAGGGTCTCTTCCGTGAGAAGGCCCTTGCCGAAGGCGCCCAGCAGCTCGCGCGTCAGGCTTTCGCGGGTGCGCGAAAGGCCCGAGCGTATCTTGTCGAACAATCCCATTGCGAGGGGATCCGAACTGCGCCTAGAAGCGCGGGGAGACGATGTCGACGAGCCCGTAAGCCTTCGCTTCCTCGGACGTCATGAACTTGTCGCGGTCGGTGTCTTGCTCGATCTTGTCGACATCGTGGCCGGAGTGGTCGGAGAGGATCTTGTTCAACGTCTGACGAATGCGCAGCATTTCCTCCGCCTGGATCTCGATGTCTGACGCGGGGCCGAACATGTGGCCGGAGATCAGGGGTTGGTGGATCATGACGCGGGCGTTGGGCCAAGCGTAGCGCTTGCCCTTGCGTCCCGCGGCGAGCAGCACCGCTCCCATGCTCGCAGCCTGGCCGCACACAACGGTCGCCACCGGGGACTTCACCGCCTGCATGACGTCATAGATGGCCAGCCCCGAGGAAATCACGCCACCCGGGCTATTAATGAAGAATGTGATTTCTTCGTTGCCCTTTGAGTCGAGATAGAGGAACTGCTTCACGAGACGCTCGGCCGCAACGTCGTCCACCGGCGTCCAAAGGAAAATCTTGCGCTGCTTCAGGAAGGATTCTGCGATTTCCTTGGCCAGGGCAAAGCCCTCGTCCTTATCCTTCTCCTTGTCCTTGTCGTCATTCAACAAAAAATCGCGCATAAAACCGCCTGAGTTTCAGTGTTTTGGGGAGAAGATACATCCGCCCCGTAACCATGGAAATGCGTTTCAGGATGGAACAGGGGGCAATCAATACAACATACAGCAAAACAGCAATACAACAATAGGGAAGCCGGAATTCGATCGCCCGCCCCTTTATTGTTGTACTGCTGTACTGTCCATTGTTTTACTGTACACTGCCCTACTGCCTCTCCCATTCCATCGTCCCGTCCGGGTTGTCTTTCAGCACGAAGCCAGCGGCGCGGAACCGGTCCCTGATCGCGTCACTGCGCGCCCAGTCCTTGTTCTTGCGGGCTTCGGCGCGCTCCGCCAGAAGCGGGACGAGTTCGGCGGGCAACTCGACCGCGTCCTCCGTTTCGGCGGGCTCCGTCAGACGAAGTCCGAGCATGGTGTCGAACAGCGCCACCAGCCCCGCACGCTCGCCCTCGAGCAAGTCGGGATCCTTCAGCATGAGGTTCATGATGCCGAGTGCCTGGGGGAAGTTCAGATCATCGCCGACCGCCTCCTCGAAACGGGCGCGCCACTCGAGTGCGCGGTCGGAGCGCACGGGGGCCGCCTTGCCGATGAACGGATCGGTACGCTTGCGCAGGTTGCGCAGGGAATCGCGCGCGGTGTCCATGCCCTGGTAGCTGAAGTTCAGGTAATTGCGGTAGTGCGCCGTCAAGCAGAAGTAGCGGTAATCCATGGCCGAGTAACCCTGCCTGATCAGCACATCGAGCGTGATGAACTCGCCGGAGGACTTGGACATTTTGCCCGCCCCCCCTTTGCACGTCTCGTCAGGCGCCTCGAGCAACCAGCCGCCGTGGATCCAGAAGCGCGCGAACGGCTTGCCGGTGGCGCACTCCGATTGCGCGATCTCGTTGGTGTGATGCACGCGGATGTGGTCGGTGCCCCCGCAGTGGATGTCGATGGTCTCGCCCAGCAGCTTCATCGCCATCGCGGAGCATTCGACGTGCCATCCCGGAAACCCGCGGCCCCACGGGGAGTCCCATTCCATCTGTCGTTGCGCGTCTTTGGGCGAAAACTTCCACAGCGCAAAGTCGGTGGGATTACGCTTCCCCTCCGCCATGGCGACGCGCGCCCCCGCCTGCATTCCCTCGAGGTCGAGCTTCGCGAAGTCGGCATAACGCGGAAACTTCGCTGTGTCGAAATACACGCCATCTTCGGGCACGACATAAGCGTAACCCTTCTCCTCGAGCTCGCGCACCAGTTCGATCTGCTCGGGAATGTGCCCCGTCGCCTTGGGCCAGGCGGTGGGCTCACGCAGGTTGAGCGCCTTCCAGTCCTTGAAGAAGGCCTGCGCATACTGTTCCGCGATGTCCCACACCGACTTGCCCTCGCGGCGGGCACCCTTCTCCATCTTGTCTTCGCCGGTGTCGGCGTCGGAGGTGAGGTGGCCAACGTCGGTGATGTTGACCACATGCTGTACGGTGTATCCGGCGTGCTCGAGGGCGCGGCGCAACAGGTCCTCGAAGACGTAGGTGCGCAGGTTGCCGATGTGGGCGAAGTGGTACACCGTCGGGCCGCAGCAGTACATCTTCACGATCCCGGGCGTGATGGGTTCGAAGGGCTGCTTGGCACGGGCGGCGGTATTGTAAAGATGGAGCTGCATGGGTCACCAAAGATAGTAGGGGCGACCCGCCGGGTCGCCCTCGGCACAGGGAGCACGCAAGGATCGCCGCCGCGCGCGCCGCGTACTGTGCGCCCCGACAGGGAGTCGATGTCCCCGCAAAGGCGAGCCACGGCTCGCCCCTACTCCTCCCCGACACCCACAACGGTGATGTACAGGATGCCGTGGCTCAACGGCAATTCCAAAAGTTCGTTGGCAAGGTCGTCGTAGTAGCCGCCGATGCCCGACGAGCCGAGATCGCGGTGCACCGCCCACAACTGGATGCGCTCGCCGATCATGCCGCAGTCCATGCAGGCGTAGCGATACCCGCGATCCCCGTACGCGTCGACCAGCGCCTCGATGTCGGCCGTGTACACGAGGGCGAAGGCGCAGTCCGAGGCGATGTCCTGGCCGAGGCTGACGGCGTGCATGTCGGCCCTGAAATCTCCCGCGCGCTTGAGGCTCCACTCCTGCGTCGCGGGATCGACGGCGTAAACGCCGGGCTCGATCCCGTCCACGGAAAAGGCGACGACGTGCAGCCCGAGAACGTCCCGGGTGAGGGTGACCTGCTCCACGCCCGCCGCCGGACGGAGCGCGAATCGCAGCATGTCCTCCGCATCGCGCAAGGAGATGGATGCGCCGGTGAAGCGCCGCGTCGAACGACGGCGAAGAATCACCGGCTGCGGGTTGAAGTCCGCCTCCCCGGGCCTGGCCTGTCGTCCGAACCTTGCCGCGTCGTCAGGCAAGGACAGTCCGCCGACCGCTGGACGCAAGGGGTCGCTCAGCGCAATGCGCTCGCAGGCGTTTTGCTGCACCTGCATGGCGTCGTCGGAGTCGGCACGGGTGATGGCCACCTCGGGGAGCGGTCCCGGAAACTGTCCCCCGCCGGGGGGAAGATGGCCTCCGGGCCCCAAAGCGATCCCCAGCAAGGGAAACTCCTCCTTGCGTCCGAGGAAAAGAAGTTCCTCGAGGCCGTCGTCCCGGAACCCGCCGAGCACGCGGGCATCGATTCCCATGGCCGCCGCGACCTCGAGCAGGTTGGCGGCGGCGTGCCCCGTGTCAAGGAGGATGCGGCGGTAGGCACGCTCCTTGTAACGCCAGGCGCTGCGCGCGTAAACGCCCGTGAAAAGCACCATGCAGCGGGTTTTGGCGACGACGGAATGTCCCAGAAAGTGGTGCCTCAGATCGGCAAAGAAATCTCCCTGCCAAACCGGAATGAGAGCGTTGCGCAAGGAGTGGTAGTGGTAAATGCCCGCGGGGAGATCGACGAAATCGCGTACGGCGACGTAAACCTCGGTCGGGTAGAGCCCGCCTGCGGACGGGGCTGCGCGCAGGTACCAATCGTTGCCCCCGCCCGTGACGCGCGCGGTGAGTCCCAACGTCAGGTGCAGCAGGCGGACAAGCGCGGGCAGGGCCTCGTCTCCCAGCCAAGGGGCGACGGGGCCGAACGGCGCATCGACTTCCTCGAAGAGCCCCCGCAACTGCGGAACGAGGTCGACGCTGCGACCCTCGGGCGCATCCTTGAAGGGCTCGGGTTGCTCCGTCCAACGGACCGTGCCGAGGCGATCAATGGTTTCGGGCCGGTATTTGGTGAGCTCGTGGTAGCGCGCGGTAAAACTTGGCACGGATTCAAGTTAGGCAGGGAGGCTCTTTTTGTACACTATACCCCCATGTTTCCGCCAGGCTGTCCCCGTTCATGACGCGCCACGCGCTGTGCGCCCTGGCCGCGCTTTTCCTGCTTCACGGCGCGCATGCGGGCGGATTCACGCTCAACCGCAATGCCGCGCACATCGACTGGCGCACCGCCGAGACCGAGCATTTCAGGTTTCACTACCCCCGCGAGCTTGAGGACGTGGCGGGTCACATTGCCGGAATCGCCGAAGAGGTGGCTGCCGACAAGCTGGCCCGTTACGCCATCACGCTACCCAACAAGGTCGAATTCGTCGTGCGCGACGACATCTTCTCCAACGGTTGGGCGAACGCCCTGCAAAACACCATGACCGTGTGGGCCACGGACTGGGACTTTCCGGTGCGCGGCACCCACAACTGGATCCGCGACGTCGTCACCCACGAGTTCGCCCATCTTGTTTCAATCCAGTCGGGGTCGAAGCTGCCCAGCTTCTTGCAGGGCGTGGTCGCAGGGTTCGAAGGATATTACAACGCGCCCCTGCAACCCCGTCTCGCGACCATTTTTCCCTTCACGCACCAGCCCGCATGGTTCGCCGAGGGCGTCGCTCAATACGAATCGGAACTTTCCGGGTATGACGCATGGGATTCCCATCGCGACATGCTCCTGAGGATTTCGGCCCTGGAGAACCGCCTCCTGCCGATCGAGCGCATGAGCGTCTTCGCCGGCAATGCGCTTGAGTACGAGCTGGGCCCATACACGCAAGGCTTCGCCCTCACCCGCTTCATCGCCGAACGTTACGGCGACGAAGCCGTATTGCGACTTTGGGCCGAGAATGCCCGGATCCATCGCCAGACGATGTCGGGGTCGATGCAGCGCGTCCTCGGCAAAAGCGACCGCGAGGTGTTCCGGGAGTGGAGAAGCGAAATCACGGCACGTTACACCGACCAGGTCCGCGACCTGGGCGAGCTGCACCAAGGGCAGAAGCTCACCTCGAAGGGCTTCTACAACTACTACCCGCGCTGGGACGCGAAAGGCGAGGGGGTTTTCTTCGTCAGCAATGCCGGGCGCGACGACTTCCGCGCGACGCTCGGGCGGGTGGCGCTCGAGGATACCGTCAAGCCCGAGGAAGAACGGTTCGAGCCCGTGCCCGGCATCAGGGGATTCTTCGATGTCGCCGCGGACGACAGCACCTTCCTGTACGCGTCGGCCCGCGAGCGGGACAGGAACGGAGTCCACACCCTCGACATCTACCAGCGCAACCTGCGGCGCGACGCGCGATTCTTCGAGAGACAGGATCCCACCGAGAAGCGCTTCACCCGCGACCTCAATGCCGTGCATCCGAACTACGCCCCTGACGGAACGCGCATCGCCTTCGTATATGCCGAGGCTTCGAATTTCTTTCTCGCGGTCGCACCGGTTCCCGAAGGGGACTCCCTGGATGCGGAGGACGTCCGCACGCTCTTCCCTCCGCCCGAATTGCTGGAGAGGAGATTCGGCTTCAACATCTATACCCCGAAGTTTTCCCCCGACGGGGAGCGTATCCTGTTCTCTTGGTTTGACGGGGCGGAACGCAACATCGGCATCATCAACGCCGACGGATCGGGGTTCCAGGGATTGGTCACCGGCCCCGAGGACGCGCGCGACCCGGAGTGGGACCCCGATGGAAACTCCTTCTACTATGCCTCGGACAAGACCGGCATTTTCAACCTCTACCGTTTCGACCTGACGACCGGCGACACGGAGCCCGTCACCAATGTGCTTGGCGGCGCCTTCCTGCCCTCCGTTTCGCCCGACGGGGAACGCATCGCCTACGTGAATTACGACCGCGACGGTTTTTCCATCTACGTGTTGCACGACCCCGTTCGCGTGAACGTACCCGCGGCCTCGCATCTGGAGCAGCGACATGCGACATCGGCGCCGCCCGCGCTCGAGTTCGCCGGGCTAGGGCGCTCCTATACCCCGGTGCCGACCCGGGGGATTCTTACGCCCATCCTTTTCGGGCAGCAGACACTGGCGGCCACCCGCGAGAAGGGCGTCATCCCCGAACAGGGGGTCACCAAGTGGCTCGCCGGAGCCTCGGGGTACCTCACCGATCCCGTGCTCAAGAACGAGCTCTCCGCCGTGCTGCTCGCGGAAATCGGCAACGGGTTCGCATACTTCGGCAGGCACAGCGCATTGGTGTCTCCCGACAAGGAATCGCAGCTCTACGTCGACATCACCAACAATGCCACTCCGGTGACCCTGCAGGCATCCTTCTTCCGCGGGAACCTCAACACCTTCGACACCGTCACCGTCCGCGACCAGCCGCAGCCCGGCGGCGGCGTGGCCGACGAGCAACTGCGCCAGGATTACGCGCTCACGTTCCGCAGCGTGGAAGCCGCCGCGGCCTACAATCTGTTCGACGCCCAGGCAGTGGGAACCTGGGATCGTCCCAGCCACGTGCGCATGGCACTCGGCTACGATTGGAACGACTTCAACTTCTACGATCTCGGCGGCGGGCAGGGGTTCGCCTTCACCTACTACAAGAGCCTGCGCCTGACCACGAGCCTGAATCTTCACGGCTCGGGCTACAGCGACAAGGGGTTGGTGGCTCCGAGAGGTTTCGCCGCGATCCTGGCTCACACCTTCCGCGAGAGCGATCTCTTCGGTTGCGACAGCGATTACATCAGCGACTGTTTCGACTTCGAGGGCGGCGCCCTTCGTCCCCGCTACCAAACCTACCGGTTTCACGAACTCGATGCCGGGGCGACCTACGGTCGCGCAATGCCGTGGTCGCGCAATGCCAGCATCGTCGCATCGGTGTTCGCCTCGAGCCTCGCCGACTGGTCGCTCACCCGCAGCGAACTCGCCGCCGACACGCTCGACCGCTTTTTCGAGAGAGGCCTGTTCCTGCGCGGCTACCCCTTCCTGCGCGACATCGAAAGCCTCGCCTTCGGCGGGGAGAATTCCATCACGCTCAGCCTTGATCTCAATCAACCCCTGATCGCCGACATTTATCGCAACTACTGGACGGTGTTCGTCGAGGATCTTTATCTGCACCTGTTCTGGGAAGCCGGGCGGGCATGGAATGGATCGATGTGGGATGCTGAGTTGTTCTCCCCCTCGGCGTGGACGCCGGAGCGTCGGGCTGACGGCTGGTACCAAAGCGTGGGCGGAGGCCTCAAGCTGAACGCGCGCATCTACCACAACTATCCTTTTCTCGTGTACTTTCAGGCCGCGCGCGCGCTTTCGGGCCTACCCGACGGCGAAGGCGGATTCATCGCCTTGGACAACGTGCGCGTCGCCGGTTTCGAAACTCCCGCCAGCCGCATCGAGTTCGGCGTGAGCTTCGGGCTCTACAGCGGCCTGCTCACCCGCAGAAGCGAGCGCCACCCCCTGAATCCGGAGTCGCCCTTTGCCAGGCGCTAGGCGCAAGCGGGTCGCCCCGGCGTCGCCGCAACCCCCGGGTTATGCGTACGTCAACGGTCGCATCACGCGCGCGGACCGCGCCGCCATCTCCGTCTTCGACCGCGGCCTCGTCCTGGGCGACGGGCTCTTCGAAACACTGCGGGCGCATCACGGAGTTCCGGAGTTCCTCGACCTGCATTACCGGCGCCTCGTGAAATCAGCGCGCCGCTTGCGCATCCGCGTGCCCGTGACGGAGACGGAGCTGCGCGACATCATCGCGACGCTGTGTCGCAAAAGCCGGATGTACGACGCCGCGGTCCGCATCACCCTGACGCGCGGCCGCTATTTCGGCGGCCTCGCCATCGACCCCGAGGTTCCCCCATCGCTCATCGTCGTGGTGTTGCCGGTGCAACCGCTTCCCACCGACATCCTCGCACGCGGGGTGAAAGTGGCGGTGTCCTCGATCAACAAAACAGCCGCATCGGGCCTCGACCCGCGCATCAAGTCGATCAACTATCTGGCCAACATCTTCGCCAAGGCCGAAGGCGACCGCAAGGGGTGCTACGAGGCGATTCTGCTCGGCCCGCGCGGCGAGATCGCCGAATTGTCCACCTCAAGTTTCTTCTGCGTGCTCAAGGGCGTGGTCGTCACGCCCCCCATCGACACCGGCATCCTGCCCGGCATCACCCGCCAGGTGCTGCTGCGCGAGATGAAGCGGCACCGTATCCCCTTCCGCGAGGCGGAAGTGTTTCCCAAGGACGTGGAGAAGATGTCGGAAGCGTTCCTGTGTTCCTCGGTGCGCGGCCCGGTGCCGATCGCGCGCATCGACGGAAAGAAGGTGGGAACGGGCAAGCCGGGCTCGATTTTCGCGCGACTCAGGGATCTGTATCAGGATGCGTGCGAGAGGGAGTTGCGAGTCGCGAGTTACGAGTTACGAGTTACGAAGTAAAAGGCGATGCATCGGGATCGCTTGCTCCATGCCTGAAGGCATCACGCCCTTCCTGCTCCTCTGCTTGAATGCTGCATCTTTTCGTCATTCATGAAATTCTGCACGCCACCCACAAGATCCCTGTAGAGCGGTTTCATTCGTAACTCGTAATTCGTAACTCGTAATTCTCAACTCCTTTTCGCTTCCACCACCCAGTCCCACGGCCACGGCTCCTTCATCCAGCGCGGCGGGTCGGGAAACTCCGTGTCCCAGCCGTACTCCACCTTCTCCACGGAATCGACCGTGAAGCCGGAGGAGCCGAGCAAGACGCGTAGTTCCTCCCGCAGATAGTGCTTCGTGCGCACGCCGTCGATCGCGAGGATTCCGCCCAGCGCATCGCGGCCCCCGGATCCGGACAACGTTGTCGGCAAGGGGATGCCGCGCTTCGCCCGGGAACGGCGCATCCACTCCGTGCGACGCGCGTGCGCGAACAGCGAGGATTCAAGTGAGGGGACGAGCATCAATAATGTGCCGCCCTTGCGCGTCGCGCGTGCGAGGCGCCGCAGGACGCGCTCCCGTGTCGCGGCTGAAGGCATGATGAGCACGTTCGCGCAAAGGGTAAAGTCCGCCTCGCCGACTCCGGCATCCGGGTCGGACAAGTCCTCGCGCAGAAAGGAAACGTTCTTCAGGTCCGCATGAAGCGCGCGCGCTCGGCGCACGCATTCTCCGGACAGGTCGGACGCCCACACCGTGCCGAAGCCGCTGGACAGCAGCGGGAGGTATTTCCCCACCCCGCAGCCGAAATCGAACGCAGTCGCCCGTCGATTCGCGTGCCGCCGGATGCGCTTCAGCAGGACGCCGTTCCGGTCTCCCGCCAGAGAGTCGAAAATCTCCCCGTCATAATCCCTCGCCACGGTCTCCCAATACTTCCGGTCCATCTCCCCGCCTTTCTCCCCTCACGCCCTCCCCAACCACGTATCCAGCCCCTGCAGAATCATCTCGATGGCGAAGGTCCCGATCACGATCGCCATCACGCGGCCGGTAATGTCCCAGTAGCGGCTGACAAGCGCCTCGTTGCGCGAGTTCACATGGTCGTGGATGGCTTTCAGCACAAACAAGGCCACGGTGGTCGCCAGCAATGCGGAAACGATCGCCAGCAACGCGAACCCCGGCGACAGACGGCCCCCGGCCATGATGCTTGCGCTCACGGTCGCCGGCCCGATCATGAAGGGCATGGCCACGGCCCCTCCGAAGTGGCGGGGGTCTCCCCGAAACACGCTCACCGAGTCCGCCCCCCCTTGAATGAACCGAAGGCCGACCATCACGAAGATGATGCCTCCGAAGATCTGGAAGGCGGCGTAGCGCGCCTGCAGCACATCGGTGAACACGACGTCTCCGACGAGCGCGAAAACGAAGAACACCGTCACGCTAATGAACGCGCCGCGCGCGACCACGAGACCGAACGTCCTGGAGTCGAGCGTCCGGATCAGGGGAGCGAGGTACACGCTCATCAGGAACGGGTTCAAAAGAACGAAAAGCAGCAGCGTGGAACTGGTGAAGTCGGACATGAAGGTCTCCCGCGAGTTCATATAGAACGTCTCCGCGCCAGATGCAAAACCCGTGCGCGCAAGGACTTAATTTTGCCGCATGCGCTGGCATTCCACAGAACTGCGCGTGCGCGCACCGCGCCGCGGCCTGCACGACGTCACCGGTGAGGTCGCTGAGGCGGTCCGAGGCTTCGGCATGCGCGAAGGCATCCTCTTTCTGTTTCTCCGCCACACCAGCGCGTCCCTGTGCATCAGCGAAAACTGGGATCCCACGGCGCGTCGCGACCTGGAGGTCTTCCTCGATCGCATCGCGCCGGACGGAGAGCCCTGGCACGCGCATACACTGGAGGGCGAGGACGACTCCCCCTCCCATATGCGCTCCATTCTCACCGGCGTGGACCTCACAATTCCCGTGGCGGAAGGGAAGATGCAGCTGGGGACCTGGCAGGGCATCTACCTCTGCGAGCACCGCAAGCATCCCGAGACCCGCACTTTGCTCTTGAGGGGTTTGAGAGCGGATTGACGGCCGGCGCATGTTCGGGGTGTTGTGATTAAATAAACTTCCCGAACCGATCCGGCACACGGAGGCTCCATGACGCTCACGCACGATCCCGCCCTGCATTTCGCAAGACTGCTCGCTTCCCGCCCCGAGATTCGGCGCGCGGGCGTGCCACGCACCCTGAAAAAAGGCGGCCAGGTCTTCCGTGATGACGATGCCGACCGCATCTTCGTCCTGGAACACGGTCTCATCAAGCTCTGCTTCATCCCCCCCGACGGCAAGGAATGGATCCGCTCCTTCGTCGCGGCGCCGGGCGCCTTCGGCATGCGTTACCTGCAAACGCGGGACGAAACCGAGAGGGGAGATTTTCTCGCGATCTGCCTCGAGAACTGCACCCTCGTCGCCTACCCGTACGACTTGCTCAACCGACTCGGCGGCGAAGACCCGGAGGTCGCGCGCGCGGGCCTCGACCTCATCCACCACTACACCATGCAGCGGGAGCGGCGCTGGCGCAACATGCTTTCCCTGTCCACCGAAAAGGCCTACAGGGCGTTTCTCGAAGAGCACCCCGACATCGCCACGCGCATCACCCAGGCCGACACCGCGCGCTACCTGGGCATCACGCCGGTGGCGCTCAGCCGCATCCGCGGGCACATGGATCATTGAGCCGGAAAGCATGGGGAACCCTGCCGGTTCCCCCTCCGTCGGGGTTTTCTTCACGGGGAACCCCCGAATCCCCCTGAAATTCTACCTTTGCCCGCTCTTCGGGCACCAGTAGCTCAGCTGGATAGAGCGTCGCCCTCCGAAGGCGAAGGTCACAGGTTCGACTCCTGTCTGGTGTACCACCTCACCCATCCGCATCCTCATCGCGCCTCCCGCCGCCAGGCCAGGATCCACCCCGCATCGCGGTGGCGCACGATCGCGCGACCTGCAGCGATAGCCCGGCGCACTTCCGTGTCGCGGCGCTTCAGCCAGAGCTCCAGCCGGAGCGCCTCCGGCTTTCCCGACACCTTTCGCCTCCACACGCACTCCGCCGGACGGCGGGACGGCACCATGTACCGGGCGCCCTTTCCGGAGTTGTGCATCGCCAGACGGCGCTCCAGATCGTTCGTTACCCCGCAATAAAGGGAGCCGTCGCGGCAGCGCAGGAGGTAGACGATCCAGGGGGATTTCATGGGGTTCCGCCTCGAAACCCCTCTGCGGAGGGGCTGGAAGAATGAAAAACCCGGTTTCCGCTTTTTCCGAAATCGCACCGAAACGGTGTTCCGGTCCCGGGTTCAAATCGCCTTAACGCATTGAAAGAACAAATACTTATAAAACAAGCGGCCGGTTTCGGGATGCGCAAAACCCGGGCAGGGAGGGCACTTCCGGGCGCACCCCCGATTTTTCCTTGTGTTTTTTTTTCATTTAACACCTATCTTTTTCGTTGAGTCCTTTTGAAGTTCATGTGCCCTGTGTCCAGAGCCGCTCCATTTGGATTTCACAATCCAACCCCCCCTCAAGGAAATAGTGTATGAATCTGTTCGTCGGTAACCTCGCATGGGCCACGACCCAAGCGGATCTGGAAGCGGCTTTCGGCGCCTACGGTGAAGTGTCCTCTGCAAAGATCATGACGGATCGCGAAACGGGAAAGTCCCGCGGCTTCGCCTTCGTCGACATGCCCAATGACTCCGAGGCCCGCAAGGCCATCGAAGAGCTGAATGGCAAGGACCTCAAGGGTCGCGCCATCAACGTGAACGAAGCGCGTCCCCGCGAAGAGCGTCCGCGCTCCGGCGGCTTCGGCGGTGGCGACCGCGGCCCCCGTCGCTGGTAAGCTTCGGAAGTCATCAAAAAAGAACCCGCCCAGAAGGGCGGGTTCTTTTTTTTGTCCGTGCGCGGCGCGGAGGCGAATCAGCGCACGGCGTACTTGGCCAGCGCTTCGGAAGCCGGAGAGGCCACCGGTTTGACGAGATACCGGATATCGGGCCACGTTCCGGTGAGAATCACGGCATATCCTTGGTCGACACCCGTGGCGACGTATGACGACATGTCGCCGCCGAAGGATTCTTCGGTGGCGAGGTCGCCCGTGTGCGTGCGTGTCGCCAAGTCGATCTTCTCCACGCCGCCTTCCAAGTCGCCGTAGCCGGCGACGCCGGCGATGTACCAGACACCATCATGAACGGACGCGGCAATCGGATTACGAAAGTTCAGGGGAATGGTGTCGGTGATCGTGCGCGTGGCGGCGTCGATCACGAGCACCAGCGACGTGTCATTCGCTTGCCACTGGTGATCGAGGCGTTGCAGGGCGACGAAAACATTGCCGCCGTGCGCCGCGACAAGGGACATGCGCGGGACATTCGTCGAGGAGTCGCGTGAATACGCCGACAGGTCGATCGAATCCCGGGCACCGCCGTCGATGGCATCGGGATCAACGATCAGGAGGTGGGTGGAATTATAGCGCGGAATCCACGCCTTGCCGCCGGCGATGGCCACACCGTAGGGATTGGAGTTCGGCCCTGCCTGAACGTCCAGGGTGATGTTGCGGCCGGGACGATTTCCCTCGAATCCCGTCACGACGCCGATCGAGCGGTCGAGCAGATAAACCCTGCCGTCCGCGGCGGCGACCGAGGGATCGGATCCGATCGACCCCACGCTCTGGCGGATGCGCCCCGCCACGGGATCGATGACGCTCACCCCGCCTTCCACGTAATCGGTTTCCGTGACGACGACGTGGCCATCCGCGGTGAACGCAAGCGAGGTAGGAGGCAGAAGCTGCGGATAGTAAGCCGTAATGATCCCGGTGGAAACATCCACAGCGGCCACACCGGGCTCCGACGCGTGGCGGTTCCCTGCATAGAGAATACCGTCGCGGTATGCGAGTCCGGAGACATCGGTCAGGCTGTCCACCGACTTTCCGACCCAGGCGGAATTCGTGCCCGAGACACCGGAATTCCCGGAAGGGCCGGAATCGAAAAGGTTGCAGGCGGAGAGCAACAGGGCGGTCGCCCCGAGAAGCCCGATGCGTGGAAGGGAGTGATGTGTTTTCATGTAGTTCCTTTACAGGTTGAGGGAAAGACCGAGCGACCAGGTCCGACCGCTTCGGGGACTGTAGACGAAGTCCCGATACTGTCGGTCGGTGAGATTTCGGACATCGAGGGAGAGTCTGATCGGGCCGCGATGCAAGGCACCGTGGGCACCCCACTCCACCTCGGCATCCCGGCGCGATACGGGAAGGTTGGCTTCGCCCGGATACCATGGGCTCCGGAAACCGAGCGTCGGTCCCAGGCGCGCGCCCTCGAACGGCTTGGCGAAGAATCCCGCGTGCGCCTCGACGGGACTGTGGTGCGCGGGGCGGTTTCCCGCGTGCAGTCCCTCGGTGATCTCCGCGCGCGACAGGGCGGCCGATGCCGCGGCTTCGAAACGGCGCGAATCCCATCCCCCTGAAAGTTCAAGACCGCGCACTTGGTAATCCGCACGGTTCTCGTACAGCAGAAAGGGAGAAGCGCCGCGCGCGCCAAGGCGGATCGGGTCGGTGTGAAGATTCCAGTATGCCTCCCAACGCGCGCTCCATGCCCCATGACCGAGGCCGTGCAGGATCGAAACCCCCGACGTTTCCTCCGGGCGCAGCGCTGTGTTCGCCTGCACGCCGTGGTTGTCGCCCAGCAATTCGCCGGAAGAAGGCGCGCGCTGCTCATGCTTGGCCACGGCCGCGAAGATCCCCACGGTCGTTTGCCATTGCAGTGCGGCACGCAATGTGGATGGCATGCGCGCCACCGAGACCCGATCTCCCTCGGGTGCGTCGGGATAGGCGCGCACCGCATCGGCATCGAAACGCACCGCCGCCGCCCGCGCCTCCAGCGTTGCGTTCAGGAACGGCGTGATGCCGTGATCCATGCGCCACCCGAGCAGTGCCTCCAGCCTGCGCCCCGCGGGCGCGGACATGTTTTGCGAAAACGGCGTTTCGCGCGGATCGACGGTTTCGGCACGCAAATGAGCGTCCGTCGCGAAGGCCAGTGTCCCGGTCAGCGGAAGCCGCGCGCGCGCGTCCACCCCGGCGGATGTCGAGACCCGTTCCAACGCGTGCGAGAGATGGCCCAGCGTGCGACCGGGATCGCGATACGCGTCGGTGGCGCGATGCGCCTGCACGCCCGCCTCCCAGGACATGATCTCACCGTGATGCCGCGCGCGCCAGGCCCCCATCCATGCCTCGCGCACCGTGTAGGCGCTTGATCCGGTGCCGAGCAACCCGGGATATTCCTTGCGCGATTCCAGCCAAAGCAGGGAGACGTCCTGGCCAAAAAACCCGTTTCCGGCGCGGGCCGAGGCACGGACCCCCCGGCTCCAGTACCCGTTGTTCCGCATGCGCGTGACACCGTCGTCGTCCGGATTGTGGATCGTGCCGTTGTCGTTGAACCATGGGTAATCGTTGCGGGCATGCTGGCCCTGCACACCGATCGACCATTGCGTCACCCCGTTTCCGCGAACGGTCACGGCGGACTCCGCGGTTCCATGCGAGCCACCCCGGGCGTGCGCTTCGGTTCGGTCGGCACCGTGGGAGGACAAATCGATGCGGGCCAGCATGCCGGAACCGACGACGTCGGGATCGACCCCGGTGCGCGCCTCCAGCGACGTGAACCAAAGCAACGGCCACTTGGAAAGATCGGGCGCGGGGTCGCCATCCTGGTTGAGGCGCATTCCGTCGACGTAGATCTCGATGGATGAGGCGCGCGCGCCGCGAAAACTCAATTCGGAGTAGCCGCCCAGCCCGCCCTGCCGGCGCACGCGAAAACCCGGCAACGAAGCGATCGCATCCTCAAGGGTCGCGAAACGGCGCAGGGCCTCGCCCTCGATGCGATGCGTGTCGGGTGAGGAGGACTCACTGCTGCGGCCGTACGCCTCCGTTCCCGGCAACTCGAGCGCTTCGGGCGTGACGCCATCGTCCGCGGCGACGGAAACCGCAAGGACAAACGGCACGGCGCGGGCGAAGGTCCGCGCAAAGATCCGCTTTCCCGTAGGGACGTGCGGCATGATTCCTTCCTTCCGCGGGGCTGGGCCGCGGAACGATTGTCTGCGTCTGTCGAGGGGGCGGGCGTAGGGGCAAATAATCATTTGCCCCTACATCGCCCGCCCTCGTCCCGAAGAGCAGCGCGTGAACCCGCAGGTGAGTCTTCTGGCTTGCGGCGGGAACCCCTGTTGGGGGGATCCGGAAGTCTTCCGCCTTCCCGCCCGGCGCCCCGTTCCCCGAAGGGGGGGGATGGCCTGGACAGTGGCTGGCGCGCGCAGTTGCGGGCGCCGGGAAAACATCAACCGCTTACAGCGACGAGCTCGCTCCCGATTCGCACGGGATTCCTCGTTATGCCCTTCCGAACCGTTCGGAGGGCTCCCTGTGAGCGAATGGAATAGTAGTCAATGCGGATAGCGGGGCGTCAAACGGGCGACCCCACGGGTCGCCCGTACATGAATCGATGCCGAAGGAATGTAGGGCCGAGCCGCTGGCTCGCCCGAAATCAACGTGCCCGCAGCGCCCGCAGGTCTGACCGCCCCTGATGCTGGATCATGAACGCGATCTGCTCGCCGGCCTCCATCTCCCGAATCGCGTTCGAAAGCTGGCGCGCGTCGCGGACCGGACGGAAGTTGGGATCCTGACGCCGCTTGAAATGCGTGATCAGCATTCCCTCGCGCAAGCCGTTCTCGGCGGCGGAAGAGCCGTCCATGACTTCCAGAACGACCACGCCCGCTGCTTCGGGCGCGAGGTTGAAACGCTGGCGCGACGTCGCGTCGGGGGCGTCGAATCTCATCCCGAGCTTGCCCGAACTATAGCCGCCCCGGGTATCCTCCCCTTCAGGTAAGGACGGCCCGTCGACATCATCTCCTTCCTCGCCAGGTCTCGCCCCGATCTTCGCGTTGATGCGCGTCTTTTTTCCATCGCGCCAAAGCTCGACAGGATAGCTCTCATTCGGGCGCAGATCCGCGACGAGGTTGCGCAGGTGGGACGCGTCCTGGATCTCCGACCCGTCGATGGTGAGAATGATGTCGCCCGTGCGGATGCCGGCGCGCGCCGCCGGCGAGTTCGGAACGACCTCGCGCACGAGGGCACCGTGCAGCCGCTCGAGGCCGAGCGCCCCGGCGAGGTTCTCGTCGACGTTGTCGATGGCGACGCCGAGGTACCCGCGCGTCACGCGACCGTCGTAGATCAGGTCCTCGGCGACCTTGATCGCCATGTTGATGGGAATCGCGAAGCTGACGCCCATGTAGCCGCCGGTTCGCGTGTAAATGGCGGAGTTGATGCCCACGACCTCGCCGCGCAGGTTGACCAAGGGGCCGCCGGAGTTTCCGGGGTTCACCGCCGCATCGGTCTGGATGAAGTTCTGGTAGGAATCCGGGCCGCCGATGCGGTCGCGGCGCCCCTTCGCAGACACGATGCCCGCGGTCACGGTGTTCTGGAGGGCGAAGGGGTTGCCGATGGCCAGCACGCGCTCGCCGATGCGGACCTTGTCAGCGTCGCCGAATGCCAGTGGGTGGAGTTCGCCGCGCGGCGCATCGATCTTCAGCACGGCAACGTCGGTCTGGCGATCGATCCCCACGATGCGCGCTTCGTAGCTCTTGCGGTTGGGAAAGCCGACCTTCACGATGTCGGCGCCCTCGAGGACGTGCGCATTGGTAAACACGTATCCGTCACGGGAAACCACGAAACCCGAGCCGCCGCCCAGCGGGATGTTGCGGCCCGGTGCGCGTTCCTCCGGCATGCGGGGCTGGGGAATTCCGAAGAAGTCGAAGAACGGGTTGTGTTGCTGGCGTTGCTGTTGCGGCGTCCAGCGCCGCTCCGTGGTGATCGAGACCACGCCCGGCGTGACCGCATCGACGACCTTGACATAGAGATCGTTGTACTCGTTCACCCGCCGGGGGTCGGTCTGGGCCAAAGCCCCCTTGCCCAGCTCCACGCTGCCGCGGGCAGGGCGGGCGTCCTTGTCGCCTTGTGCCACGGCACAGGTTGCGGCAAAGACCACGCCGGCAAGCCCCAATGCTACGCGTCTCGTCCAATTCGGCTGAAACATGGCGAATCCTTTCGTGAATCGCCCGATATTTTACAAAGCCGGGCCGGATTTTCCATGAATCCGCCCGTTCCGGGGCGTGGCCCGTCCGATCGGAAGGCCATTCCCGGAGGGCCCTTTAGCTACCTTTGCCGTCCCAAAACCAACTTCAAAGGAACAAGCATGGCACAAGCGGACATCGGACTCATCGGCCTCGCGGTGATGGGTGAAAACCTCGTCCTCAACATGGAAAGCCGGGGCTACACGGTTGCAGTCTACAACCGCACCACCTCCAAGGTGGATGATCTCGTCAATGGACGCGGCAAGGGAAAGAAGCTCGTGGGCGCTCACTCCATCGAGGAGTTCGTCGGATCCCTCAAGTCGCCCCGCAAGATCATGATGATGGTCAAGGCCGGTCCCGCCGTGGATGCTCTCATCGAGCAACTCATCCCCCATCTCGACAAGGGCGACATCCTCATCGACGGCGGCAACAGCTACTTCCCCGACAGCATCCGCCGCACGAAGGATCTTGAGGCCAAGGGCTTCCGTTTCCTGGGCGTGGGTGTCTCCGGCGGCGAAGAAGGCGCCCTGAAGGGGCCCTCCATCATGCCGGGCGGTTCGGACAGCGCGTGGGAAGATGTCCGCCCGATTTTCCAGGCCATCGCCGCCAAGGTCGGCCCCAAGGCCGACATCCCCTGCTGCGAATGGGTCGGCGCCGACGGCGCAGGCCACTATGTGAAGATGGTGCACAACGGCATCGAGTACGGCGACATGCAGCTGATCTGCGAGGCCTACGCGATGATGAAGCACCTGCTGGGCATGACCCCGCCCGAGATGGCCGAGGTCTTCACCAAGTGGAACGAGGGGCCCCTGGACTCCTACCTCATCGAAATCACCCGCGACATCCTGAAGAAGAAGGATCCCGAGAGCGGCAAGTGGATGGTGGACGTTATCCTCGACAAGGCCGGCCAGAAGGGCACAGGCAAGTGGACCTCGCAGAACGCCCTCGACCTCGGCATTCCCATCCCCACCATGATGGAAGCCGTCGTGGCCCGCAGCCTCTCCGCGCTCAAGGACGAGCGCGTCGCCGCCGGCCGCCGCTTCGCCGCGCCCGCGCTGCGCACCCCCGAGGATCGCGAGAAATTCCTGCAGGCGATTCACGACGCGCTCTACGCCTCCAAGATCATGTCGTACGCGCAGGGTTTCCAGCTGCTGCGCGCCGCGGCGACGGAGTACAAGTGGGATCTCAACTACGGTTCGGTCGCCCTGCTTTGGCGCGGCGGCTGCATCATCCGTGCCCGCTTCCTCGAGGAGATCAAAAAGGCCTTCGACGCCGAGCCGGGCCTCAAGAACCTGATCCTTGCGCCGTACTTCACCGACGTGATCCAGAAAAGCGAGTCGAACTGGCGGCGCGCCGTTTCCGAGGCGGTGCTCTCGGGCATCGCGGTACCCGCATTCACCTCCGCGCTGGCCTACTACGACGGTTACCGCAGCCCCGAACTCCCGGCGAACCTGCTCCAGGCGCAGCGCGACTACTTCGGCGCGCACACCTACGAGCGCATCGACAAGCCCGGATCCTTCCACACGGAGTGGCTGGGGTAATCCCCCGGCGCCCCAAGGGGGAGCGGGAAATTTTCAAGGGCGTCCCGATGGGACGCCCTTTTCGTTTCATCGTGCCCAAGACAAGCAAGCGCGACCTGGGTATCGTGCCCGTTCATCTCGCTGGAGGGGGCCATCCTTCTTTAGTGCGCGGACTCATCCGCGATGATTTCGCACTTCGCGCTTCCCGCTTCTCTATTCGGAAAACCGCACCCGCAAAAGCCCTGCGCGCAGCTGCACGGGGATCCCGACGCGGGTTTCGCCATCCGCGCGCAGGGCGGCATGGAGGCGGCGCCCCTGAAGGTCGAAGAGCTCGACCCTGCGCATTCCCTGCGGCCACGCCAGATCGCCCCCCCGATGCACATGCAGGAAGCCCTGCACCTGGCGTTCGCGCATCTCCGTTGCGGTACGCCGCACGCTCACCGGCAGACAGCTTCCGGTATATTCGATCCGGGCGATGCGGGTGGCATTCGAGGACTGGAAGAATCCGGCCGCGTAATGCGCCACGTACAACGCCCCATCGTGGGGGCCGACCTGGATGTCGATCATCCCGACCGCGCCCGAAGGCCTGAACGTCGCCGCAAAGCCGGGGAAATCCTCGACCGAAACGACCTCCGTCCCCGAATCATTGAGGGTGACGAGCTTGACCCAGTTCCGGGCGTTCTCGAAAATCAACCACTTGCCGTCGAGATGAGGCGGCATCTTGACCAACGACGCAAGCGTTCCCTTGTAGCGCAGCATCGGGCCGCTGAATGCCGACGTGTTGCTGACGGTCCCGAAACCGTAAGCGGGATTGTTCTGGCCGCTGTTCCTCGAGATCGGCAAGATGGACGGCTCCGCCGGGGTCAGGCGCGTGACGCCCGTGTTCAGGGGAGAGTTGTTGAACACGCTGTCCGGATTCTGCGGGGGAAGGCTGTAGCTCGAGCTTGCCGGGTTCCACATGGCGTAGCCACGGTTCGGCCCGACGAAATAAGGCCAGCCGTGAAACCCCGGGCCGCGGACGACATTGAACTCATCGTTTCCGACCGGACCACGCGATGCGGTGGTGGAGACGTTGTCGGGACCGACATCTCCGTAGAACAGCCAGCCCGTCTCCTTGTCCACGTGCAGGCTGTAGGGGTTGCGATGCCCCAGCGTGTAGATCTCGGGAAGGATCTTCGTCGTGTCTTCGCCCGCGACCCATGCCCCGCCAAGCTGCCGGTAAACGTCGCGATAATTCCCCGGAGGAATGGAGTAGCCCTTTTCGGAACCATCGGGCTTGATGCGGAAGATCTTGCCGCGCCAGTCCATGGTGTTGGTCACCGCCGCCTGGTTGTCCTGCGTCGGGTTGTTCGAGTTCATGGGCGCGAAGTTGTCGGAGTTCTCGACGTTGTTGCCTGTGCTGAAGTACAGGTTGCCGTCGGCATCCCAGCTCATGGCGCCGCCCTGATGACAGCAAATGCCCATGCTCCACGGCATGTCGATGAGCACCTTCTCGCTGGCCGGGTCGAAGTCTCCATTGGGTAGCACGGTGAAGCGTGAAAGGCGGTTGAGCTCGCCGAGCGCCACGCGGGGGTTGTAGATCACGTAGGCTTGGCGGTTGGTTTCGAAGTCGGGATCGAATGTGACGTAGCGAAGCCCGTACTCGCGGCTGTTGCCGGCGAGCTGCCCGGTGCCGAGCCCGGTGGACACTTCGAGGGTCAGCACGGTGCGCGCCGTGTTGGTGGCGGGATCGAACGCCCTGATGCGCCCGGTGGTGTTGTTCGTCGAATTCGTCAAGGTCGTGCGCCGCTCGGTCCAGTACACCGTGCCGTCGGTGTGCACGTGCAGGCCCACCGGTTCGATCATGTTCGGATCGTGGACGATCGCATTCTGGTTCGCCCCGCGCGCAACCAGCACCACCTCGCGAAAATCCGAAGGTGCAAGATCGGGGCACCCGGGCCATGTCAGGGCGCCATGCGACAGGCCGACCCCGGCCCCTGCGAACAGCACGGCGGAAACGAGGGGATAAATGGGGGGACGGGTGGGCATGAGTGCTCCGGACGGAGGTGAATGAAGTGTTTTCATTGTAACACGAAACCGCTTCGTTCGCCTTCCGTTTTCACGGAATCGGAACCCCGGGGGCAAAACTGCCGGAGATCGGGCCGAAAACCGTCCTCCCGTCCGCCTCCCTGATTGATTCTGCCCGCCGGTCTAGGTAAGTTTCCCCGACAGCAAGGGGATACGCCGGCCCGGGACTTTTCACCCCGGAGCGCCCGATCCTCCGGAGACCGCCGCATGAAAGTCCTCTTCCTGAACCCTCCCTATTTCCCGATGTTTTCACGGGAATCCCGCAGCCCGAGCGTGACCAAGTCCAGCACCCTGTACTGGCCCATGTTCATGTGCTACGCCGCAGGTTGCGTCGAGGAGGACGGGAACGAATTGCTGGTGCTCGACTCCCCGGCCATGGACCTGGATCTCGCCGCCACGCTCGAAAAGGTGAAGGCCTTCAAGCCCGACTTTGCCGTCCTGAACACCTCGACACCCTCCATCAACAACGACATGCGCGTCGGCAAGGCGATCAAGGAAGCCGTGGGATGCCCCATTGCCATGATGGGAACGCACGCCACCGCAGAACCGATCGAGATCCTCGAGCGCGAGCCCGCCATCGACTACGTCATCATGGGCGAGGCGGACTACACCGCCCGTGAGCTGGTGCGGCACCTGCGCGGCGACGGTCCCGACGCGATCGCGAAGGTCGCGGGAATCGCCTACCGCACGGGGGACGACTTCCATAAAACCCCCGAGCGCCCGAAGATCGAGGATCTCGACTCCCTGCCGTGGGTCAGCAAGGTGTACCGCAAGCACCTGTTCTCCTGCTACAAGCGTTACTTCTACGGGGCGAACATCAACCCCCTCATCGTCATCCTTTCGGGACGCGGGTGTCCGTTCCGCTGCACCTACTGCGTCATCCCCCAGACGTTGACCGGCCACACCTACCGCAAGCGCTCCATCGGCGATGTCGTGGACGAACTGGAATACATCAAATCCGCGTTCCCGGATCTGGGCGAAGTGTTCTTCGAGGACGACACCTTCACGGCCCACCCCACCCGCACCGCCGAACTTTGCGACGAGATCGTCAGGCGCGGGTTGAAGATCACCTGGTCCGCCAACGCCCGCGCCGACGTGAAGCCGGATGTCTTGTTGAAGATGAAGCAGGCAGGGTGCCGGGAACTCTGCGTGGGCTTCGAATCCTGTTCCACCGATGTGCTCAAGAACGTCAAGAAGGGTCTGGCCAACGGCATGTCGGAACGCTTCATGGAAGGCGCCAACAAGGCGGGCATCCTCATCCACGGCTGCTTCATGGTGGGGAACCTCGGCGACACCCCGGAAACCCTGCAGGCCACGCTCGAGTTCGCGAAAAAACTGAACCCGAATACCGCACAGTTCTATCCCATCATGGCCTATCCCGGAACCTCCGCCTACGAAGAGGCACGGGCGCGCGGCGAACTCGCTTCCGAAGACTACGACAAATGGCTCGACAAGGACGGCCAGCACAACACCACCGTCATCCGCAAAGGGCTGACCTCGCAGCAGCTGGTTGATTTCTGCGACCGCGCGCGGCGCGAATTCTACCTCCGTCCCCGCTACGTGTGGAAGCAGGCGATGATGGCCCTGACCAACAGCCGCGAGCGCTACCGCGTCTTCCGCGGCGCGGGCACCCTCTTCCGGCATCTCTTCCGCAAGCACGGAGCGCCGCAGGCGGCCAGCGAATACTCCGGGCGCCCCAAGGAGCCCTCGGCCCGCGAATTGACGGCCGCCCAGAAGGTGTCCTCCACCGAACGGCAAACTGTTTCCACGGACGCGTGAACGCCCCTCTGAGAATCGCCGTCCTCGCCTCGGGGGGCGGCTCCAACTTCCAGGCCCTTCTGGATCATGCCCGCGCCGGAGACCTCCCGGCGCGGTTCGTTTTCGTGGCATCCAACAACAGCAGGGCCGGAGCACTCGAGCGGGCAAGGTCCGCCGGGATTCCAGCCCACCACGTCAGTGCCCGCACCGAAGGATCGGAAGAGGCCGCCGTTGCGCGCCTCCTGTCCCTGCTCGACGCGCATTCGCCGGACCTGCTGGTGCTCGCGGGCTTCATGAAAAAAGTCCCCGACGAGATTCTCGCCCGCATGAAAAACCGCGTGGTCAATATCCATCCGGCGCTGCTCCCCGAATTCGGAGGCGCGGGAATGTACGGCGCCCACGTGCACGAGGCCGTCGTGAACGCCGGCCGCAAGGAGTCGGGGATGACCGTGCACATGGTCAACGGCGAATACGACAAGGGACAGGTCGTGCTGCAGCGCCGCGTCTCCCTTCCTTCCGGCGCCGACGCGGATGAAGCCGGCCGGCGCGTGCTCGCGCTGGAACACGACAGCCTCTGGCGTGTTCTCAAAGGCTTCGCGGACGGCGACATCGTTCCCACGGAATACGATGATCCCGCACGGGCCGTCCGCATCAACCCCGATTGGGCGGCGCGCATGCAGGCGCTCGCCCCCCCCAACGCGTGAGAGCGGACCCCTGGCCCGCGCTGCTCGCGCACGATCTTGCCTTCGCGGCGCGCGGGCCCGTCTGCGGGATCGACGAAGTCGGGCGCGGCCCCCTCGCGGGAAACGTGGTGGCGGCCTGTGTCATTCTCGACCTCGGGAATGACGGGGGTTCCCTTCCCGGCCTGAACGACTCCAAACGGGTCTCTCCGGTGAAGCGCTCCCTTCTGGACGCGCGTATCCGGGAGACCGCCGTCGCGTTCTCCATCGGTGAAGCGACTCCCCGGGAAATCGACGACATCAACATCCTTCAGGCCACTTTTCTCGCCATGCGTCGCGCCATTGACGCCTTGCCGGTGCGCCCGGGCCTCCTCCTTGTGGACGGGAACCAAATACTCCCAGGCATCGACATCCCGCAAGTCTCACTCGTCGGAGGCGACGGGCTCTCCGCCTCCATCGCCGCGGCGTCGATCCTTGCGAAGGTTGCCCGCGACCGGCAGCTCGAGCAGGCGGGGATGCAATGGCCGGGATACGGGTTCGAGCGGCACAAGGGTTATGGCACCGCCGAGCATCGCAAAGCACTCCTCCACCAAGGGTTCACGCCCCTGCACCGGAAGACATTCTGCAGCGCGATTCTGGATGCACGCGAATCACCGATCACGGAGGTTCCCCGATGAGGGCCTCGAAGGCAAAGCCAGCCCCCTCGAAAATGCGTTCCTGGGTTTCAAACGCAGCGCGTATCGGTATCGGCATCTTCGTGGTGTGGGCGCTGGTACGCACCGGTGCGCTCAAGCCCGAGTTGCTCGGAGACGCAATCACGGGGCATCCGTTCCTGTATGCGACGGCCTTTTTCGTGTATCTCGTGCCGCTGCAAATCCTCGCCTGCGGACGCTGGTACTGGCTCCTGCGTTCGGCGAAAGTTTCCATCACCCTGAAGGAAACCGCTCGCCTGCATTTCACGGGTCTTTTTTTCAGCGGCTTTCTTCCCGGCGGCATGGGGGGAGATCTGGTGAAGGGATGGTACCTCGTGCGGGGACGCGACCGGATCGAAGGCGCGGCGGCGCTGGGGACGCTGGTGGTCGATCGCATCATCGGCCTCTTCGGACTCATCGGTCTGGCGGCACTGACCACGCTGTTCAACGCCGGGGTATGGAAAGCTTCGCCCGTCCTGGCAACGCAGTCGACCGTTATTCTCGCGGCTGCCGGCGGCATGCTGGCGATGACCTTCGCGTATCTCTCGCCTTGGAAGCCACGCTGGCTTCCGGAACCTGCACGCGAGGGTAATGCCCGGGGATTCCTGATGGAACTCGCAGCGGCGCTCACGGCTTTCCGGAGCGCACCGCGCGTCTTCGTCGGAGGCATCCTCATTTCCATGATGGTACACTTCTGCCTCGTCACGGTGTACGCCCTTTGCGGCGGCGCCCTCGAGGTCCCGCTCTCCTTCCGCTTGCATGCCTATGTCGCGCCCGTGCTGACCTTCGTGAACGGAATTCCCATTTCGCCTGGGGGCCTCGGCGTGGGCGAAGCGGCGGGCATGGTGCTCTACGATCTGGCCGGCGCGCCGCACTCCCAAGCGGAGATCCCCGCACTCGTGCGAACGATCGTGTTGATGACCGCGCTTCTCAGCGCGCCGGCATATCTCTTCATCAAGCAACAGAGGACGGGCCGTTCCGAAAACGCCTGACGCCCCCGAGGAGGCTCCGACCTCCGCGGCCGCGGCCCTCATGAACTAACTTCCCCGGCAAGCACGCGACAGCGAACCCCCGGAGGCAGCATGGATTTCACCAAACCCCGTACATGGACCGTGGCAGAGATCGGCTGCCTGAAGTGGGCATCCATTCTCATCGGCGCTGTGATCGGCGCCTACATCCCCGATCTGGTCAAGCAATACGTTTGGGTCTTCGTGATCTCGGCGGCCATCCTTTCCATCAAGCCGATCTCGGGGTACTTCCGAAAGTGAACCCGAAAACCCTGACGCTCCGAACGCATTCCCCCACCCCCACCTCCCAACTCCCAACTCCCAACTCCCAACTCATAACTCGTAACTCGTAACTCAACATGGGCACCTTCCAGCTCGCGGCCACGGTTATCGCAGCCGTCATGCTGTTCCTGCACAGCCTGCAGTCCTTCTCGCGCGAAGTGCGCGTGCTGGGGCGCGACCGCCTACGCCTGTGGCTTGCGGCTGCGACGAAGAACCGCATTTACGGATTCACCCTCGGCGCGCTTTTCACGGCCCTGGTACAATCCTCGAGCGCAGTGTCGGCGCTGGCCATCGCCCTTGTCAACGGGGGCATGCTTTCCTTCACAGGTTCGCTTTCGGTGCTGCTGGGAGCGAAGGTCGGCACGACCATCACCGCGTGGCTGGTGAGCTTCAAGCTGACGGGGCTGGGTGCCTACGCCATCATCCTCGGCACCGTGATCTCGATGCTTCCCTACGGCATGCGGGTCATCGGCAAAAGCGTCTTTTACTTCGGGCTCATTTTCCTTTCGCTTGATTTGATTTCCACGGCACTGAGGCCCCTCCAGGACGATCCATGGCTGATCGACATCCTCTCCCTGGCCGCGACGCCATGGATCGGCGTGATCGTGGGCGCGCTCGCCACGGCTCTGTTGCAGTCCTCGAGCGTGACGGCGGGTCTCGCCGTGCTGCTGGTGCTGCAGGGAGTTCTCGACCCGACGGGCGGCGTGGCCATCGTGATCGGGGCGAATGTCGGAACGACCGCGACAGCGCTCATCGCAAGCATCCCGATGGACCGCCCGGCCAAGCGGGCGGCGCTCGCGTATCTCTTGTTCAACGGCACAGGCGCGCTCCTCTTCCTTCCCTTCATCCAGCCCTTCGCGACATTCACGCTCGGGCTGGTCGACACGCCCGCGGTGGGCGTGGCCTTGGCGCAGTTGTTGTTCAACCTGAGCACGGCCATTCTGTTCCTGCCCTTGCTCGGTCCGATCGGCCGATGGCTCGACCCCAGCGCCGGCCCGGATCTGCTGGCCGACATGCCCAGGCCCAAATAGTTAGATGTATCATGTTCTTGTGAACACGTGTGAATCCTCACAAAGGAGGTTAACATGGGATTTCGTATCCCCCCGGCCGCAATGATCCTGATTGCGGCTTTCCTGACGGTCACCAGCACTCCGGTTTTCGGCGAGACCGGAGAGGGGGGCAAGTATTCCATCGGTTTCGGTGCCGGCCTCACGGGAGGGTTCGGGCTTTCCTTCAAATACTGGATCGACGAAAAGAGCGCGCTCCAAATCAACTTTCTTCCGTTGTATTTCGAGGAAAAGTACCCCGAGGACGGAGACTACTACTTCGACCCGAGAATCAGCGGATACTCAAACGAAGGAATGATCAGCCTGGGCGCACTTTACAAGCACGAGCTCGGAAGCGCGCAAAGCATGGGCCTGTCGGTTTTCACATATGGCGGCGGCAACTGGCTGGGAATCTTCAACAACAAGGACTACCGAACCGAAACGCGGATTGTGAAGAGCAACGAAACGCGGCACATTTCCTCTGCAGGCGGGGGGTTCGGAGGAACCCTGACCATCTGGCGCATAGAACTTTCCGGCATGCTGGGGTTTTTCGGGTCATACGACGCTTTTTCCGGTACGAAGAGCCTTTTGCCTTCCATCGATGCCGCTGCGCACTTTCGCCTTTGACGCGAAGAACGCATCCCGGTCCGACTTTTCGCTTGCTTCGACGGAGTCCCTTCGTATACTGAAGTGTAGGGGCCCGTCCGTGGCGATGGCAGGATCCGGTGTCGCGGACGAGCCCTCCTTTACCCCGCAAAGGAGGATGTCATGAGCGACGCAAAAGAAGACAAAGAACTCTACCGCCAAAAGCGACAGGCGCAGCTTGACGAATGGAAAGCCGAACTTGATCGCCTGAAGGCCAAGGCCATGGGTGCCAAGGCCGATGCGCAAATCGCCATCAACAAGCAGATCGAAGCCCTCGAGCCGAAACTCAAGGACGCCCGCGCCAAGCTTTCCGAATTGTCCTCGGCGAGCGGCGAAGCGTGGCATTCCCTGAAGCACGGGGTCGAATCCGCGTGGGATTCGATCAAGTCATCCGTGTCGGAGGCTTCGGACAAGTTCCGGAAGTGACGCTCGGAAAAGCACGTCGCGCGGGAGGTTCCTGCTAACTTTCCGCGCGACGTGACCACGGAGCCACCCCCGAACACAGAACTGCAGACGCAGGACACCCCCCGTCCCTCCCCCGAGGCCGAGACGCGTCTCCTGCGTCGCAAGATCCGACGCACCATCGCCGCCGCGGCCATCGGGGCGCACCTACTCGGCATTCTATCGTCGTTCGACGCCGTCATGTCGACGCGCACCTCGCAAGGCGCGGTGGCTTGGGTCATCTCGCTCAACACCTTCCCCTGGCTCGCCGTGCCCGCCTACTGGGTATTCGGGCGCACCAAGTTCCAGGGATACGTGATCGGCCGGCAAGCCGACGACTCGGTGCTGCATGCGGCCGTCTCCGAAAAGCTCGACCGCTTGCGCGAGCACGCCGCGACATTCCCGCCCGAGGCACGCCACCTCAAGGTGATCGAGCGCCTGGCGAAAATGCCGATGGTCGGAGGCAATCGCGCCGAACTTCTGATCGACGGCGACGCGACCTTCTCGAGCATGTACGCCGGCATCGAGGCGGCGGAGCGCTACGTGCTGATGCAGTTCTACATCGTGCGCAACGACTCGGTGGGAAACGCTTTCCAGCGGCTGTTGATGCGCAAGGCCCGCGAGGGCGTGAAGGTGTACTTCCTGTACGACGAAATCGGCAGCCACCGCTTGCCGGGTTCGTGGCTGCGCGAGATGGCCGCGTCGGGCGTGGAGGTGCGGCGCTTCCATTCGACACAGGGACGGGGAAACCGCTTCCAGCTGAATTTCCGCAACCACCGCAAAATCCTCGTGACCGACGGAACGAAGGGTTGGGTGGGGGGACTCAACCTGGGCGACGAGTATTTGGGGCGCGATCCTCGCATCGGTCCATGGCGCGACACGCACCTGAAGCTGGAGGGCCCCGCCGCGCTTTCGCTTCAATTGTCTTTCGCCGAGGATTGGCACTGGGCGGCGGGGGCGCTTCCCGAGCTCGACTGGGATCCCGTTCCGGCCGAGGAGCCCGGCCTGCCGGTGCTCGTGCTTCCCTCGGGTCCCGCCGACCGTTTCGAAACCGCGAGCCTGATGGCTCAGAACGCCATTCATTCGGCGCAGCACCGGCTGTGGATCTCGAGCCCGTACTTCGTGCCCGACGAAGGGGTCATCGCCGCGCTCAAACTGGCGGCCTTCCGAGGCGTCGACGTGCGCGTGCTCATCCCCGAGCGTCCCGACAACATCCTGACCTATTTCGCGGCCTATGCCTTCCTCGGCCCGCTGCTCGAGGCCGGGGTCGCGGTCCACCGATATGAGGACGGATTCCTGCACGCGAAAACGATGCTGATCGACGACGATCGCTCCGCCGTGGGAACGGTGAATTTCGACAATCGCTCCTTCCGCCTCAACTTCGAGATCACGGCCTGGGTCGTGGACGAGGGCTTCGCCACGGGAATGGAAGCGATGTTCAGCGACGACTTTTCCCGGGCCCGGCAGATGGTGCCCGAGGATGTTTTCGGGCGTCCCCTGTGGTTCCGGGCACTTTCCCGGGCGGCGCACCTGACCGCCCCGTTGTTGTAAGCCGCGGACATTGACCGCTCGGGCGGGAATCCATAGATTCCCTTATCCGAAGGCAATCATTCCACAGGAGACCCCATGAGCAACCAGCACCCCGAAACCCTCGCCCTGCATGCCGGCCAATCCCCCGACCCGGCCACCAACTCCCGGGCCCTGCCGATCTACCAGACGACCTCCTACGTCTTCAACGACGCCGATCACGCCGCTCGCCTCTTCGGCCTGCAGGAGTTCGGCAACATTTACACCCGCATCATGAACCCGACGACGGACGTTCTCGAAAAACGCATCGCCGCGCTCGAAGGCGGTGTGGCCGCGCTGGCGACGGCTTCTGGCCAGGCGGCGGAAACCCTCGCCATTCTCAACGCCGCCGAGTCGGGCGACGAGATCATCAGCGCGACCAGCCTCTACGGCGGCACCTACAACCTCTTCCACTACACCTTGCCCAAGATGGGCATCACCGTGAAGTTCGTCGACCCCACCGACCCGGAGAATTTCCGAAAGGCAATCACCGCGAAAACCCGTCTCATCTTCGCGGAAACCCTGGGCAACCCCCGCCTCGACGTTCTCGACTTCGAGGCCGTGGCGAAGATCGCTCATGCCGAAGGCATTCCGCTGTTCATCGACAACACGCTGGCTTCCCCGTATCTCGTGCGCCCCTTCGACCACGGCGCAGACATCGTCATCCACAGCGCCACCAAGTTCCTGGGAGGACACGGCACCAGCATCGGCGGGCTCATCGTCGATTCCGGGAAGTTCAACTGGGGCCAGGGCCGCCACAAGGGTTTCACCGAGGCCGACCAGAGCTACCACGGGTTGAAGTTCCACGACGTGTTCGGGAACTTCGAGCCCTTCGGCGGCGTCAACATCGCCTTCATCATCAAGGCCCGCGTGCAGGGTCTGCGCGACATCGGCGCGGCCCTGTCGCCTTTCAACGCCTGGCAGATTCTGCAGGGCATCGAAACCCTGCACCTGCGCATGGAGCGGCACAGCGACAACGCGATGCGCATCGCGAATTTCCTCAAGGGCCACAAGAAGGTCAAGTGGGTCAACTATCCCGGCCTCGACGACCATCCGCAGCACGCGCTCGCGAAGAAGTACTTCCACCGCGGGCAATACGGTGCGATCCTCGGCTTCGGCATCGAGGGCGGGGCGGAAGCCGGCAAGCGCTTCATCAACGCGCTGGGGCTGTTCTCGCACCTCGCCAACGTGGGCGACGCGAAGAGCCTCGCGATCCACCCGGCGAGCACGACGCACAGCCAGCTGACTCCGGAGGAACAGGCGAGCACCGGCGTCACGCCCGACTTCGTCCGCCTTTCCGTGGGCATCGAGGCGGCGGAGGATCTCGAGGCCGATCTCGAACAGGCACTCGCCAAGGCCTGAGCGGCCTCCGGAACAGCACCGCGCTTCGGGATTTTCCCCGGAGCGCGGGCGTCTTTCTTGGTATACTGATACAGCGTTTTCACCTCTATTTTTCAGGAGTTTTTCATGCACGTCCAGGTCAACACAGACAACCAGATCGAAGGCCATGAGCGGATGATCCAGTACACGCAGAAATTGGTGGGGGGCGCGCTGGAGCGATTCGGTGATTGGGTGACCCGTGTCGAGGTGCACCTGACCGACGAGAACAGTGCCGCCAAGGATGTCGGGAACGACAAGCGCTGCGTGATGGAAGCCCGCATCGCCGGTCGCCAGCCTTCCGCGGTCACACATTTCGCCCCCTCCATCGACGAAGCCTTGAACGGGGCGCTCGTGAAACTCGAGAAAGTCCTCAACAACATGCAGGAGAAGGATCAGGACGCGCGCCATCGCGTGAAATAAGGCGCCCAGCCCGGCGCTTTCGCCGAAATTGATTTTGAGAGCTATCCTATTGGGCCCCGATTCCGCTTACGGGATCGGGGCCTTTTTCATCACACGGAGTTTCCCATGAGCAAAAGTCAGGATAGCCAGAAGAGCACCAAGAAGGCGCCCGCCAAGTCGATGAAGGAAAAGAAGGCGGACAAGAAGCTGAAGAAAGCAAGCAAGAAGTACTAGCAGCCGACATAACGGGATTACGATGGGGGGACTCCGGGAGTCCTCCCTTTTCTTTGGGGGAAGCGGGTCCCTTGCCGGGTACGGGGCCGTGTACGCACATTCCGGAGTGATGCGCAAACCTCCTACGTTGCTCACCGCGATCTCACTCGCATTCCTCGCGTTTTCCCTGTCGGGCTGCGCATGGCGGGTCATGGCTCCGCCGCCGCCCACCGATCCCGTCACCGTCCATCTCACGGCATACGCCCTGCATTCGCGCGTCGCCGTGCCCGATGAAGAAGGCACGGGCCGCATGATCGAATACGGTTTCGGCGACTGGGACTATTACGCCCTGCAACGTACGGGCGCGTGGCGCGGGTTCCGCGCGCTGTTCTTTTCGCGCGCCTCGGCCTTTTCGCGCAGGGAACTTCCCGCGCGTGACGATCCCGAAGCGTTCCGTGTACTAGCGGGGGGAAAGCGTACGCTGTCGGTGGAGGTCGAGCGGGAACGCGCGGACGCGTTGCGCGAGGAACTGGAGGCGCGCTGGCACGCGCTGGACTCCGCCGGTGCGGATTTCGCGATCCGCGCGGGCAGCGGGGTGGAATTGCGCAGGACGGAGGAGCGGTATCACCTGTTCCGCAATTCGAACCACCGCAGCGCGACGTGGATGCGCGAGTTGGGCTGCGAGGTGCGCGGGACCGCGATCACGAACCGGTTCAGGGAAGCGGTGAGGTGATGATGCTTACGCAAAGGTGACGTCAGCCCGTTCGGAATCTGGGATCACTCACAACCTTCCGGATCAAGGCGCTGCAAGTCCAAATCGTAGCGTGAAATTCCGTCGCGGTCAGGATCGACCGGGTAAACGTTCATGATGCCCTTGACACTCGATGACGTCACCTCGGAAAACCTGAACGAGGCGGTCCTGAAGCCGCACATGTCCTGAAAACACCGGGTGATGCCATCCTTGATGATCACATCCTGAACGACGGAATCCATGGTCATGGTTGCCGGACGGACACTGTACTGGTATGCTGATCCGGCTTCAACTGTATCGCTGCTAAAGCGCATGACCAAGTCAGGAGGCTCCTTTGCGGAGCATTCCTCGAAGATGATTCCGGAATGCGGTGTGGGTCGGTGACACTCATCGCAGACGGGATCCGGGAGGCAGCCTGCAATGATGATCGCCGCGAAAAGCAGAAGCAACTTTGGCATCCCGTCAACCTCCCGGCCACCTACACGCAGCGCATGACTCACTATTCACTCTTTCCCGCCACCCTTTTAAGGAAGCGGAGAACATCAAACCCGCAACTCCTCGCCCTTCAAATCCTTCCAGTCGTTCCACCGCGCCAGTGCGGGCGCGACGTGGTCCTTCAGGAACTCCTCCGTCTGCTCCTTCGATCGGCCCGTGTACTTCGACGGGTCGAGCATTTGCGTCAGCTTCTCCACCGTGGTGTCGAAGGACTTGTCGGCCGCGATGCGTTCGAGCAGATCGTTGGCGTTGCCGTGCTCCTTCACCTGCCGCGCCGCCTCCACCGAATGCACGCGGATCTGCTCATGCAGCTCCTGCCGGTTGCCGCCGCGCTTCACCGCGTCCATCATGATGTTCTCGGTGAGCATGAAGGGAAGCTCCTCGCGCAGGCGCCGCTCGATCACCTTGGGATACACCACCAGGTTCGACGACACGTTCTCCGCGATGATCAGCATCGCGTCGGCGGCCAGGAACGCCTGCGCCACCGAAAGGCGCTTGTTGGCCGAGTCGTCGAGCGTGCGTTCGAACCACTGCGTCGAGGACGTGAACGCCACCGAGGCATGCAGCGACTGCACGTAGCGCGCCAGCGACCCGATGCGCTCGCTGCGCATGGGGTTGCGCTTGTAGGCCATCGCCGAGGAGCCGATCTGGTTCTTCTCGAACGGTTCCTCGACCTCTTTGAGATTCTGCAACAGGCGCAAGTCGGTGGAATACTTCGACAGCGACTGCGCGAGGCTCGAGAGCGCCGCGAGCACGCGCGCGTCGAGCTTGCGCGTGTAGGTCTGGCCCGAGACGGGGAGGCTACGCGTGAACCCTGCGCGGCGCGTGACTTCGTCGTCGAGCTTCTTCACCTTCGCGTGGTCGCCCTCGAACAACTCGAAGAAGCTCGCCTGCGTGCCGGTGGTTCCCTTCACGCCGAGGAACGGCAGGCTTTCGGCCACCTGCACAACCTCTTCCAGGTCGAGCAACAATTCCTGGATCCACAGCGTGGCGCGTTTACCCACCGTCACCGGCTGCGCCGGCTGGAAATGCGTGAAGCCCAGCGCGGGCTGCGCCTTCCATGTGTCCGCGAAGGACGCCAGGGAGTTGATCGTCCGCAACAGGCGGCGGCGAAGAAGGTGCAGGCCTTCCTTCATCTGGATCAGATCGGTGTTGTCGGCCACGTAGGCCGAGGTCGCGCCGAGGTGGATGATGCCGGCGGCCTTGGGGCATTGCTTCCCGTAGGCGTGCACGTGCGCCATCACGTCGTGGCGGACACGTTTTTCCTGCGCCTCGGCCTCCGCGAAATCGATGTCCGTCGCGTGCGCCTTCAACTCCGCGATCTGTTCATCCGTGATCGGGAGGCCCAGTTCCTGCTCGGCTTCGGCGAGGTGGATCCACAGCGTGCGCCAGGTCTGGTGCTTGAATTGGGGAGAAAAAAGAAAGCTCATCTCCCGCGAAGCATAGCGGCGGATGAGGGGGTTATCGTACTGGGCGTAGGCGTTTTCGGTGCTCATGGGGGGCAAAGGTACCCTCCGGGCGGCCCGGGGCAAAGCCTCGGGGCGGCGGGGTCATTTCTTCGCGGATTTCGCCTTCGGCTTTGTCACGGATTTCGCGGCGGCCGCGGAATACGGGGGCGTGGCCTCCGCCACCTTCTCCGCCAGCATGTGCTTCATCAGGGACTGGTAGGGCATGTCCTTTTGGTTCGCCATCATCTTGATACGGTCCAGCATGCCCTTGGGAAGACGGATCGAAATCGTCTCCGTGGAGGGCTTGAGATTGGGCATCGCAGGATTCAGGATTGCCTTGGTAAAGTCGAAGAAATCGGTCGCATCGTGCGTCGCCCAAAACTCATGTTCCTCATCTTCCGACTTGAATTTCGGGATTTCCTTCACCTTAGTCGACTTGCGCATAACGCTCCCTCTCTTTCTTCGACATTGCCCGGGCCGACACAACGCGGATCCGTTTTTCACGAAAGACAAAAACAATCGTCAACATTCTGTCCGCACGGGAACGCCCCAAGCATGTATAGCGCATTTCCCTCTCCGGGTATTTGGCCACATCAAACAGAACGGGTCGGTTAAAGAACACCTCCTCGGCTTCCACCTTGGACACTTTGTGCTTTTCCCAGTTCTTGGCCGCATTCCAATGATCCCATTCGAACCCTTCGATTTTTGCGAGCTTTTGGGCCAAGGTTTCCATGTATATGAAGAATATATACACGAAAAACTCTGTATGCAAGCACAATCATCACGGTCCAACGGATTCGCCCCCACAAGGAGCGATCATACCGGTTATTGCCCCAGCACCTTCCGAAACGCGGTGATCACATCCGCCACATCCTTGTCCGACAACGCCGCCGACAACGGCAGGGATACCGTGCGATCACCGATGTCAGCCGCCACGGGACACTCGGAACGCTTCCAGCCCAAGGCCTTGCGATAGTACGGATGCTCGCACAGCGCGCGGTAATGAACGCCCGCGCCGATTCCTTCCGCCGTCAGTGCGGCAAGCACGAAATCCCGCTTTCGTCCCGCGTTCTTGCGAATCAGCGGCGTGTAGAGATGGTATGCGTGCCGCTCGTCCTTCCCAGGCTCCGCGGGAAGCGTCACCGGCAGATCGGCAAACGCCTCCTGATATGCCTTCCAGATCGCACGGCGGCGACGCCAGTTGGTTTCCACGCGGCGTAACTGGGGAGTCCCGATCGCCGCCTGCAAGTCGGTCATGTTGTACTTGTACCCGAGGTCGACCACATCGTAGTGCACATACCCTGAATCGGAATAGCGCCGCCACGCGTCCTTGCTCATGCCGTGCAGCGCCAGCCGCTTGGCACGATCCGCCACGGCGGCGCCCCGGGCAAGGATCATGCCCCCTTCGGCGGTGGTCACGTTCTTCGTGGCGTAGAAACTGAAGCAGCCAGCATCGCCGAAGGTCCCCGCCTTGCGGCCGCGCCATTCCGTCTCAATGGCATGCGCGCAATCCTCGATGACCTTGATCCGGTGCGTTCGCGCGATGTGCAGGATCGCATCCATGTCGCAGGCGCGGCCCGCGAAGTGGACCGGAAGAACCGCCTTCGTGCGCTTCGTGACCTTGCGCGCGATTTCATCCGGACTGATGTTGAAAGTGACCGGATCGCAATCGGCGAGCACGGGCGTCGCGCCCGCGTGCAGGATCGCGTTGGCCGTCGCGCAAAACGTCATGGGCGTCGTGATCACTTCGTCGCCCGGGCCGACGCCGAGGGAAAGAATGGAGAGGTGCAGCGCCGCCGTGCAGGAATTCACCGCCACGGTTCTCGCCGGATCCATGCCCTTGTACGCGGCGAAAGCCGCCTCGAATTCCGCGACCTTCGGGCCGGTACCGATCCAGCGCCGCCGCAGGGAATCGGTGACGCCCGCGATCTCCTCGCGGCCGATGCGCGGAGCGCCGAAGACCAGGAAGTCCTTGCGAGAGCGGACGGGTCTTCCCCCGTCGATGGCGAGTTTCGGCATTGGGCAAAATTAACCGCCGCTCCGGCAAAGCGACGGGAGTCGTTCGTATCTTGACGCCTTATGTCGATCGCGGGCTGCATCCATCCTCCCGGACACGGACACGTGTTGGCGCCGGTGGTGGAACTCCTCCATCCTCGCCGCAATCGCGACGCGACAGCCCGCGACGGGTATTTCACCCATGAGGCCCTGCATCTCGTCGAAACGGCCGCCCGCGAGCCTTGCGGGCATGCCGGTGAAGGGGTCAGGTGCTGGATCGACGGGCGCATCGACAACACCGCCGACCTGCTCAGGCGCTTCGATCCCGAAGGAGACCCCCGGCCCGCCTTCCTTTTCGCCCGGGCGCATGCCCGCGGCCTTCTTGAGCAGGTGCTGCAAGCCGCGGACGGAGATTTTTTCGCCGTCGTGCACGATGCCCCCGCGCGCAGACTGTTTTTGTGTAACGACCGTCTGGGACTGCGGCCGGCGTACTTCGCGGAGGCGGCGCCGGGATTCTTGTTCTGTACGCGCCTGCGAGGATTCGCCGCCTTCCCCGGGTTCGCGCCCCGGATTTCGCCGGACGCGCTGGAATGCTTTCTGGATCTGGGACATTTCGTCGGCGACCTGACGTGGTTCGAGGGTGTCCGCCAGCTTGCGCCCGCGACCCTGCTTGAGGTGGACACCGTCGACGGAAAAATCCGGGCGGCACGGAGGTACTGGACCTGGGAGCGCATCGGGCGCAGGAGCATCGGACTCGAAGCGGCCGCCGAAGAACTGGGCGACCTGTTGCGCGATGCCGTCGCGCGCAGGATCCTTCCCGGAGAGCGCGTCGCGATCCTGCTGAGCGGGGGCCTCGACTCGCGCGCGATTCTCGCCTGTACCCTGCCGGAGCAATGCGCGGGAACGGCCACGTTCGGACAGCCGGGTTGCCGCGATCTTCTCTACGCGGAACGTGTCGCCCGCGCCGCCGGAGTTCCGCACCGCGCGCTCCCCCTGACGGAGCACGAATGGTTCCTCAACCGGCTCCACGCCGTCTGGAAGACCGACGGCATGAGCGGGCCCGCCGACCTGCAGGGATCGCGCTTTCTCGGCGACCTCCTCGCGATCTCCCCGGTGAACCTGAACGGCTTCGCGGGCGACCTCGTCGCAGGCGGCAGCTATCTTGATCCGGCGCGCCTGGATACGCCGCCCGATGCCGCCTTCGCCGCGTCGCGTTACGGGCGCCACGCGCGCTGGTCCGACCCCGCGGACGCCTATTTCAGGTCGCCGCGCACCGACCCCTACATCCTCGCCAACAGGGTGCGACGACTCACCGTCTCCGGAACCCTCGAAGTCGAAGACGCGATGGAGCAACGAAAGCCCTTCATGGACACGCGACTGCTCGAGTTCCTGTACTCCCTTCCCGAAGCGCACCGCCTGCACGGACGCGTGTACCTTCGCGCCATGTTGCGCCTGCGGCCCGACCTTTTCGCGCGCGTGCCATGGCAAAAAACCGGGCTCTCCCCACGCTTCGGAGACGGGTTTCCCGTGCGCGCATACTGCGCCGTCTTCCGCCGCCTGCAGCGCCTCGGCTGGCCCTCGGCCCCCACGGAGCTCGCCGACTTTCCCCGCTGGATCGCGGCGTCACCCGGCCCTTTCGGCACACTGCTCGAAGATCCTCGCGCACTCTGGCGCGACCTCGCGCCCGCGCGCCTGCACCATCACTTTCAGTGGCGCGCCCATCCCTCCGCCGCACAGGCGCGCCTTCAGTTGCAGGCCGCGGGCGTGGAAGCCTGGTTCCGCCAACTCTTCAACGGCACGCACCGCGACCCGGAAGTTTCCGAAGCACCGCCTGCATGACGCGCAGGCAACAGGAGCCCCCCCATGAGAATCGACATCTGGTCCGACATCGTCTGCCCCTGGTGCTACATCGGGAAGCGCCGCCTGGAACAAGCGCTGGAGGAGCTTCCCGACGGCGCCGCCCACCAAGTGGTCTGGAGAAGCTACGAGCTCAACCCGAACGCTCCGCGCGCGTCAACGGAAACAACCCGTGACATGCTCGCGCGCAAATACGGGGTCGCCCCGGAAAAGGCAGTCGCCATGCAGGCACACGTCACTGCCATCGCGGAGGGCTGCGGACTCGACTACCACCTCGACCAGACACGGCCCGAGAGCTCCTTCGACGCTCACCGGCTCGTGCATCTCGCCAAGGCCTCCGGATTGCAAGGTGAAATGAAGGAACGCCTGCTCCGTGCTTATTTCACGGAAGGCCTTTCCATCAACGACAAGGCTACGCTGATCCGCTTGGCCGAAGAGGTCGGACTGGGGGGAACCTCCGCGGCCGAAACCCTGGACGGGGACGCCTTCGCGGACGCCGTGCGCGCCGATGAAGAAGAAGCCCTGCGCATCGGAATCCGGGGCGTTCCGTTCTTCGTGTTCAATGGATCCCTCGCGCTTTCGGGCGCGCAACCGGTGGAAACATTCCGGGAGGCGTTGATGGAAGCGGCAAGTGGAATGCCAAGAGGAGATGGAACCTGAAAGGACGGCGTACGAGGACGGAACGCCTTATCTCATTTTTTCCCGCAGGTCACGTAACGCCTCCCGCGCCGCAACCGGCGTAAACAGGCGCGCCACCAGCACAAACAAGAGCGCGGCACCGAGCCCCGGTATGACCAATTCAAGAGCAGGCGACAACGACAAGCGCGCGGCGAGAAACGATGCCGCCCACGCCGCCGGAATCGCGGGAACAAGCGCCCAACCCGCCGCGCGGGCGATCGCCTTCGGTGCGACTCCCAACCAGCGGCGCGGCAGTTCAAAATCGAGGGGCAGGGTCAGCACGGTCACGAACAACATCGCAACGGCTACCCCGAGCGTGCCGTAACGCGAGCCTGCCAGAATCGCAAGCACGCGTGCCGTCAACACGAGGACATTGACCCCGAAGCTGACGCCCGCCTTCCCCAACGCAAGCACAAGGTTTCCCAAGGCGTTTCCCATCACGATCAGGAATCCCAGGACCGCCATCACGCGCAGTACCGGGATCGCGGGTTCCCAGCCCGTGCCGAGGACGGCCCGCAACAGGGGATCCGCAAGGCCGAGCAGCAACGCGTAAACCACCGAGGCCGGTAAAGCCAGCAGGGAAAGGGAACGCAGATAGGCGCTCGCCATGCGCGCCCGGTCTCCCTGCATGCGCGCCAGCAAGGGAAGCAAGGTGCGCGTCACGAAAGGGCCGAACAGCGCGGCGGGCTTGAGCGCGATCTGCGCCGCCATGGAATAAAAGCCCGCCGCTGCGGGACCAAGCAAGGCCGCCACCAGCAGGCGATCGAGGTTGCCCGCCGCGTTGTTCAGGGCGCGCTCGCCCATCTGGAAGGCGCCGAACCCGGAAAGAGGCCGCAGGTCGGCGACCTGCAGCCGGGGAAGAGGCCGGAGCCCCGACAGCGCGCCGAGCAGCACGAAGCGGGATCCGACCAATGCGAGCTGGCCTGCGATGAGGGCCATGGGCTCTGCGCGCCAAAGGATCCATGCCACCGCGACCGCCAGCGCGATCACCGCCGCGCCGATCTCTCCAAGCGCGAGCCGCTTGAAGCGGAGTTGTCGCTGCAGGCGGGCCTGAAACACAGCCGCGGGGCCAAAGAAGGGAAGCGACAGCGCGGCGATCCACAGCAGCGGCGCCAACCCTTCCAGCCGCAGCACCGTCGCGATGCCGCCGGCGAGCGCGACCAATGCCACGCACAAGACCGCTCCGGAAGATGCGGCGGCCCACCAGGCGCTGGCCCAGGTTTTTTCGGGGGACGACTCGCGCTGAACCAACGCGTTCGTCATTCCCAGGTCCGCGAACCCCCACATGAAGCCGGTCACCGCCAGGGCGACCGCAGCCAGCCCGAACTCCGCGGGAGTCAGCCAGCGCGCAAGCACCACGAGCTGAACCAGCTGGGACACCAACGTCGCAACGGCAGCGGAGGCGTTCCAGCGAAGCGCGGCGCCGGCGGCACGCCCCAACGACGGAGTTTCGGCTTCCATCACGAGTTCAGGAAGGCGGGCAGTCCCCGCGCGTAAGCATCCCAATGCCAGCGCGTGCGCGCGACACGGCATGCAGCCGAGTGGGTTTCGTGGTTCCCGATCAATTGACGAAGGGCACGGGCGATATCGTCGGGCGAAAACGCATCGGCCGCCACTCCCACACTCTCCTCTGCCAGCAAGGCCCTGTGGGCGGGATTGTCGCTGAACAACACGGGAATTCCGACCTGGACATAGTCAAAGATTTTATTGGAAAGCGTCAAGGCGAAGCTCTCGCACACCGGCTGCACGAGATGAATGCCGATGTGCGCGGCCGACATTTTCGAAGGGAGCGCTTCAAAGGGGACTGTCCCATGAAAAACGATACGGTCCCCGGCACCCGAGGCGAGCGCCTTTTCGCGCAACGATGCCTCCGCAACGCCGCCGCCATAAACGTCGAGCGTGAGCCCGGGATGCGACGACATGACGACGAACAATTCCGGAAGCCCGCTTGCCTCCCGCAGGCTCCCCTGATACACGAGCTTCACGGGTTCGCCCGGGCGCGGGGATTCCGGCGAAGGTTCCCCCCCTCCTCCCCTGGCCTGCAACGGCATATTGGGCAAAAGGTGGAAGCGTACGCGGGGATGGCGGGCCTGCAGGCGTTCGAGAATCGCGGGGCTGACGGTGACGGCTTTTCGGATCAATGCGAAACCGGCATTTTCCCACGCCGTCCAGAACAGGCGGCGAGTGGCGCGGCTTCGCACCATCGGCGTTTCCAGGAACAACTCGTGGGAGTCGTACACGACCATGCGCCCGCGCAACCTCCCCCACAAGGCGAGCCAGAACAGCGGCGGGGCATCGAGGGAGATCCACACCCGGGCGGGCGTGCGCCACAGCAGGGGAAGCGACCGGAACATCCACGTCACGAATGCCGGCAGGAACCCCTGCAGGTGCGAGCGGCGCGTCAGAACGCGGATGTCGAACCCGTCCCAGGCAGGCCCCGGGGGATGCAAGGGTTGATCGCAGCAAATCACCGGCCGATAGCCGGCCTCGCGCAACGTCGTCGCGAGCTTGTAGCAGCGATGATCGGTCGACAGATCGGTGAGGATCGCGAGGAGAATCTCGGGGGAATCCTGCCCGGTCGATCCGGTGGATTGGTTGGGAAGGGGGGAAGTCATGCGATTCCGGTGGAAAATGCAAAAAGGAAGACGGAGCGGCCGGGCGCCGCTTCATATCTTTGATTTTCCGTGACCCGCACCGCCTTAAACCCGAACCTGACGCGCAGATGTCTGCCAGGACTGCTTGCCCTTGCAATCTCTCCCCTGTTGCGCGCATTGCTCCTGCCACTGCGCCGCCGCAGCCGTGAGGATGCTCCCGTTACCGTCTTCGCCAGCTACATGGTCGGCGACCTGTTCATGGCCTTGCCGGCGCTGAAGCGCATCGCGGCCGCGATCCCGGTGCGCGTACTCTGCCGCGCAGACTGCGTGAGCTTCCTTGAACGCGAAGGCATCCCTGCGGCGCCCTTCACCAACAGCTTCCGGATCCGCCCCACCGTTTCAACCTTCCTCGAAACCTGGCGTTCCGCATGGAGCCTCCGCGGCCACCTTGACGGCATCGCGCTGGACCTCGACGCGGATCCCCGCACGGCATTCTGGTTGCGCATTGCCGGAGTCGCGCGCGTCGTTTCCTACCGCCGCGCCTACGGAATCCTGTTCGATGATGCGTTCGCCCTGCCTTCCGGCGCCGTGCACCAAGCCGACCGCGACATGGCGGTGGTGGAGGAGTTCTTGCGGAGGCACGTCCTGAACGGGAGACGGGCGACGGCAGACGGGAGAGCTCCCAGTATGGGCGACCTTCCCGGCCTTCGCCGGGGTGACGGGGTCGCCCTTACGGAGAGAGTGTATCACCCCCCTCCCCCGTCTCCCGCCTGGCTCCTCTCAGTCTGGACGCGCAAGCCCGCAAAAAACTGGCCGCTCCCGAGCTGGGAGGCATTCATGCAACGCCTTCAGGAAAAGGGGGTTCCCTTCGCGGTCATCGACGCCCCCGATGGAGACGCGGAGTTCCGGGCCTTCCGGGAGCGGTGGAACGGGCGGGTCGACTTTGCACGCGGAAGCCTCGTCGAAATCGCGGACAGAGTCCGCTCCTCCGCGGGCGTGATCGCCACCGACAACTTCCTCGGCCACATGGCCGGGTATTACGGGAAACCCGTCCTGTGGATCAACGTCTGCTCGCCCGCGGAACAGGTGGAACCGCGTGGCCCCCGAACAGTGCGCGTGCAGGCGAAGGATCCGCGACAAGCGAAGGAGCTGGATTCCGAAACGGTGTGGCGAACCTTCGAGGATCTTCGCGCAGGCGCACCTGCGGCGGCTTCAACGTCTTCCGCTACTCGGGCAAGCTGACTCCACCGGGAAGATCGAGGTGCTCCGTCGAGAGCACCGTACCGGCCGGATCGATCAACACTCGCCAAACTTCCTCCACGCCGGCACGGATCTTCCGCAAGGTCACGTCGGCCCCCTGCGGGCCTGCGGAACCCTCGGTGCGGATCGTGTCTCCGTTGACGTAAGCCGCAACCGTGGACATCATCCCCTCGAAGGCCTGCCCGATAGGCAACGGAACCTCGGGAATGAAGGCCGAAACCGTGCTCCGGACAGGACCCGTGCGCCAGTTGCGCGCGACGACGAAGTCGAGCAACTTGTGCTCGTCGATTTTCTCGGGAGCGCTTCCCAGCAACAACCGATAACTTGCGCCGTATCGAACAAGGGAATCCCGATAGAAATACACCGTGTCGATCTGCATGCGCGCAGTGTCTCCTGCAAGGAGCAGGGCGCCATCTCCGGTTCCTTCGAAAGCAAAGGATGCCGTCGCACCATTCATGAGATGACGTTCTTCGTGCAGGCGCAGTTGCAGCAATGTGTCTCCGCCCTCCCCCGCGCCACGGCGCATGCCGGCCCGCATGTTCAACGTCAGCCTGCGGACTCCCGTGGGCGCGGAACTCCCGCGGACAATCCGGAAGAGTTCAACGACCCCGGATCCGGTTTCATCCCACAGGCGACGATCCCAGTCCGCATCGCGGATGAGCGTCCATTCCAGGGTGTCCCCGCCCGCCGCCCGGCGGAGATGCTCGAACTCCTCGGGCACCGCCCCGGGTTCCGCATAAGCGCCTTCGGGACCATGGATGCGCACGCGCTTGCGATCCGTGCCACCATCGGGAAGCGGAGTCACGGTGGTGAATGTCGCCTCATCGAAGGTTTCCGTACGGTTCGAATTGACAAGGCGGTACGTTCTTCGCGAACCGTTCGCCTCGATGAGTGCGCCGCGCACCTCGAGAGGCATCAGCCAGCGCTCCGGATCCGCCTGAATCGAGTCGAGAAGCGATGAGACGGGCGTGACCGAAAAACGGTCGCGGATGAAGACGACCAGCGTGTCGGACCGCGAAAGTCCAGGAAGCTCCTGCTGCGCATAGGCATGAAGGCGTCCGAAGAGCAGCGCTTCCTGAATGCGGGTTCCGCCCAGGTCCAGTTGCCAGAGCGAGAGATCGATGGTGTCAAGGGTCGACTTCGCCAAGCCTCCGGCAGGGGGGGAGACCGTTGCGGCCATCAGGGATTTACCCAGCCCGGTCCCGGGCTGCGGCAGCTCGACCTGCAGGGAATCGAGCCCGTCGAGGTCGGGAGGTTCGGGCAATTCGAGATCCTGAAGCTGCTGCCACTGCGTCGCCGAGGCAACGTCGGTGACGGTGACGCGGCCGAGGTTCTGCACGGTGTTCGGAAAGTCTTCTCCCCCGCCACCGCCGCTGAACAGGGAGCCCCCCTCCTCAAGAAGGCACGCCGAAAGCACGCAGGCCGATGCCACGGCCAACATGCTTCGGACGGGCGAAATCATGCCTTTCCCTTGCGCACCTTCACGCGTCGCGACTTGGGAAAGAGCTGGATCGAGAGCTGCAAGATCATTTCGGGATCGGTGTCCTTCTCAACGAGGTCCAACATCTCCTTGCGGAAACGTTCGGCAAGATCCATCAACTTAAGGCGCGTCTCCTCGCTGACCATCACGAGCAGGGTGGAGATATGCCGGTCTGCGGGGCCAAACTTAAATGGAACCTCGGACGCCTGCAAAATCCACTCCCGGTTCAGGCGCCGCACCAGGGCCGACAGGGTCGGCGGGGGTTCGACAAATTTCTGGGTCACATGGTAGCGCCCCCCGCTCCCGCGGATGATGAGCCCCCAGACTTCAAGATCCTGGACGTACTTGCGAACCAGCGCCGGCGCAAGAGGGGGCTCCAGGAACTTCCCCAGCATCTCGCAATCGCCACGAAAGTCGAATGCATTCACGGCACAGCGCACCAATGCGTACCTGTAGTCCTGATAGTACTTGACCAACGAGGGACTGAACCGCGCGAAACGGCTGCGGTTACGGCGCTGCAGGATGTCCTTGTAGGCCCGTTGCCGCACGGAATCCTTCCTGGCCTGCCCGAACTCGACGAGAAGCAGCAGGAACTCCGTCTCCGCTTCATTGAGACCGAAGACGGGTGCCATCTTGAGAGCCTGGTTCCGGCTCAACGTACGCTTGCCGATGATGACGTCCAGGAGGTACCCGGGGTTCGTGATCCCCGCCTCACGGGCGAACTTGCGGTGAGACCAGGATGGATCCTCCGCCTTCAGGCCTTCGAATGCGGCCTTCAGGTACGCCCTGAAATCGTCATACTGGTAGACGTTCGGGCGTTCAGGAATTTTCGGTCCAGCTTCCATTCGGTCGCTCACAGGAAAAAAACAGAACCCGCCGCCCCTTCAGGACGACGGGTTCGTGGGGCCGGAAGCACGGGCTTCCGGCCCCGGTTCAGGCGCACTCCCAGGCCCCCGCCCGGTTGCGCGCCTCCTCTCCCCCTTCGATCCTGTCTGCAAGAAAACCGGACACCCGGGGACGGTCGGTAATTTCACGTGACGAATGTACCGTGGTGCTCCAGACGTTGCAACATCATTTTGATGGCAAGATAACAATCAACGTTCATTTTATGGCGATTATTGGATTTAAATGCAGTTATTTCTCCTTTTCATATCGTTTTGGATTCGATTATTCGATAACATTATGCGGTCGACAAGTCCTTGTGCCCGCTTTTTCTGCGGAATTGCCGGGGATGCGGAAAACGGCTAGATAGTTCGAACACCCGAAACTCAAGGAGTAACCCATGGAAATGGATATCGGATTGGCCAAAAAAGACCGCCAAAAGATTGCAACGGGGCTGTCGCGCGTTCTGGCGGACAGCTATACCCTCTATCTCAAAACGCACAATTTCCATTGGAATGTGACCGGGCCGATGTTCCAGACTCTCCATCTGATGTTCGAGACGCATTATACCGAACTTGCCGTGGCGGTGGACGACATCGCGGAGCGCATTCGCGCCTTGGGGCACCCCGCACCCGGAACCTACAAGGCGTTCGAAAAACTCTCTTCGATTCCGATGGAGGACGGCGTACCGAAGGCGACTGACATGATCCGCTCGCTGGTCAAGGGCCACGAGGCTGTGGCAAAAACCGCCCGCACCGCCTTCGTTGACGCGGATGCCGCTGGCGACGAGCCCACGGCCGACCTCCTGACCCAACGCATGCAGGTGCATGAGAAGACCGCGTGGATGCTCCGCAGCCTGCTGGAATAATTACGAATTAAGAATTACGAATTTAACGCAGATGTCGCTGCCGCATGAAGAGTCCGTGCGCCATGCAAACGTGAATCGCCGAAGTCCGAGTTCAAGACGCCGCCCTTCATTCGTAATTCGTAATTCGTAATTCTTAATTCTTATCGCCTGCGAATCTTCTCAATGATCCCGGTGGTCGAAAGCCCCGGGATTTTTTCGACCACGTGAATGCGGCCGCCATGGCTGCGCACGAGCGGCGCCTCGATGCAGTCGGTACCGTACTCGGAGCCGTTCACGTGCACGTCGGGCCTGACTTCGTCGAGAAACGGCATCGGCTCCTCCTCGTCGAAGACATGCACATAGTCCACGCAGCGCAAGGCGAGCAGCATGCGCGCCCGTTCCGCCTCGGGCACAAGCGGGCGATCCGCCGACTTGTAGCGCTTCACTGAGGCGTCGCTGTTGAGACCGACGATCAGCACGTCACCCTGACGCTTCGCTTCTTCAAGGATGTGAAGGTGTCCCGCGTGCAGCAGGTCGAAGGATCCGTTCACGGTCACGATGCGCTTCGCCTGCTTGCGCAGCAGCATCGCAAGCGCAGCCAGGCCCGCACGCTCGACCAGCCGGGTTCCGTTCAATGAATCCTGCAGCAACTCCTCGCGGGTGACGGTCGCGGTTCCCAGTTTTCCGACCACGATCCCTGCTGCGCGGTTCGCAAATTCTGCGGCGTCGCGGATCGATAACTTCGCGGAAATTCCGAGGACGAACGCCGCAGCGACCGTGTCCCCGGCCCCCGAGACATCGAAGATCTCCCGCGCCGATGTCGGCAGGCGAAAGCTTTCGCCGGAATCCCGGTCGAAGAATGCAAGGCCTTCGGGCCCCAAGGTCAATAACACGTGCGACGCGAACCGCTTTCGGAGGGCATCCCCTGCCGCCGACACCTTTTCGGGGGATGCTTCGCAGGCATCCCACCCCAGAAGCCCGAGCGACTCCTTCCAGTTGGGCGTCACGTAGTCGACTCCCCGATAGCGCGAACCATGCTGCGGACGCGGATCGACCAGCACCGGAATGCCGGCGCCCCGCGCGACCTCGAGGATTGCACGCGCGAGTTCTTCCGTGAAGACCCCCTTGGCATAGTCGGAGACCACGATCGCGCGCGCATCCGACAGGTGGCGGCGCGCGGACGCCAGGATCGCACCTGCCAGTTCCGATGAAATTTCCGTCGTGTCCTCGCGGTCGAGGCGAAGCAATTGCTGTCGCTGCCCGACCAGCCGTGTTTTGGTCAACGTCGGCCGGCCATCATCGAAGGCCTCCAGCCCGATGTTCGAGGCCGCGCACAACGCATCGAAAGTGATCCCGGCAACGTCACGTGCATTTCGCAGGGTGAAAAGCACTGGTTCCCCGCCCAAGGACGCGATGTTCGCGGCCGTGTTCGCGGCACCCCCCAGTACCTGCCGGGTCTTCCCGGGGTCAACCCGCAAGATGGGAACAGGGGCCTCCGGAGAAAGACGCGAGCAGTCGCCGGTGAGATATTCATCCACCATGCTGTCGCCCAGCACAAGAATTTTCGCTCCCCTGATGCGGGTCAGCGCGTCGCGCATGTCCATGGGGGTCAATTCTATGAAAATTCGAAGCGCCGGACCCCACGAACCGCGATGTTTCGGCTGTAACTACATTCCGCCGACGATGTTGCGGATGAACCATCGCTTGCGTGCCGGCGGAGTTGCGTGGGGAATTTGCCTCCTCTACGTGCTTTTCCTGTTCGCGCCGCGCTTCGAGCTGTTCTCCCACGTCCATGAGCATGGGGATCGCCCCCATCATCACGGTTTCCTGAGCGCGCACGACGCGGTCTTGCAACAAACCGTGCGCGCCCTCGGGGAGGCACCTGCACCGAAGGGTTCTTCCGGGGCGGGATCCGCCTCCGCAAACGCCCTCCTGCCCCTCGAGGCGGGCGTCGCCGGAGTGGCCCCCCAAAAGGGCATCGTGCATTCCCACTACCAGGAAGACCCCAATCTTCTGGGGCTGGGAAGCGATCCCTCCCGGATTCCGGAGGCGCGGGTGTTCCCGCCCGCCGTTCCGCCGGCGGAGCGCCCTGCCGCCACCGCGCATGTCGCGGCCACGGCGCGCGCGCCACCGTCCCCCGCTGCCGCGGTCGCCTGACGACCTCGAGCGACGTCCCGAACGCGCCTCCGATCGGAGTACGCGTGACCCATGCCATCCTTCCAGGAGAACCGAGATGCCCCTCTCGATCCGCAGGCCCGTCCTGTTCCATCGCTTCGTGCCCTTCGCCGCGGCTTGGGCGCTCGCCCTCGCGGGCTGCGCCACCGATGCCGACGTGCGTCCGCGCAACGGAGTCATCGACTTCCACATCGCCGCGGGAAACGCCGGTTTCACCACCCGCCTCGGTGCGGATTCCCTCGTCTGGAACCTCGACGCCGCCCTCGCCACCGTGGGCGAAATCGGCATCCACTGGGAACGGCTTCTCGCCAAGCCGGCGCACGACGTCCCCGGAGGCAGGCCTTCGCCCAAGATCTACGAGTATTTCGCCGTTGATTTGTTGCGGACACAGGCATTGCAAACCATCGCGGTCCCCGCGGCGATCTACGACCACGTCCACATGATTTTCCGGCCGGCGAGTGAAACAACCCGCGGCATCGACTCGCTGCCGGCCTTGCTGGGGCACAGCCTGTATTTCTCGGGAACCGTCACGGATGGAATCGACACATTGCCGTTCCGCGTCGAAATCGACAGCACGTATCGCGAGAACGACCTCGGGGATGCCGTCTTCAGCCTCCAGGTCCTTGCGGACCAACGCTATCGCATGTTCCTGGCTCCGGAGCTGGATCTCTGGTTCTCCGGAATCCTGCGCGGCGACCTTGTGCCCACGGCGGGGGACACCGTCGTCATCCGCCACGACAACGCAAACCGGCCCGCCGCGCTCAAGCTCGAAACCCGTTACACCCTGGACAACGCCTTCGGCGTGATGGTGGAAGCGCATGCGCCTTGACCTCGCATGCTTCCGGGACGTCTTCGAGCGCCTGACCCTCGCCGTGGGATTCCTCGCCATCTCTGCGATGGCGGCGGGAGCACACCCATCCGCAGCAGCGGAAGATACCACCGGTGCCGACCTGGAATTCGAACCGCATACGGTGACCGGCCGGGAACGCGACACCACGGCATCAAGGCCCTACCGGACACGCGTCACGGATCGCGGGGATCTGGATCGCGCTGTTTCCAACAACATCCTCGACGTGCTCGACCGGCAACCCGGACTCTTCAAGCAAATCGACTGTTCCGTCTGCAACACCGCGCAGATCCGGCTGCTGGGGTTGAACGGAGCCTACACCCAGGTGCTCGTCGACGGCGTCCCGTCCCATACCGGGCTCTCCATGATCCACGGCATCGAGCAAATTCCCCTCGCCAACATCGAACGCATCGAGGTAATCCAGGGCGTGGGCAGCGTGCGGCACGGCGGCAACGCCGTCGCGGGCATCATCAACATCGTCACCGCCCGACCCGGCCCGGTGCCCGAGGCCAACGTCTCCGTGCGGTACGGCGACTCCAACGAGCAGGACTACCAGGCATCCTATTCGGGTATGCATGGCGGCAAGGGCGTGCAGTTTTCCTTCGCCAAGCACTCGAGCCCGCAAATCAATTCCGACGGCAACCACGTGTACGATGTCGCGGAATTCGACCGCTCCACCTTCTCGGGGCGGTTGTCCGTGCCTTTGGGAAGCCGGGTTTCCCTCTTCTACGCCTTTCAGGCGGGAAGCGAGGAACGATTCGGGGGGACCGTGTCCAGTTCACGCCGCTGGATAGGGGACTTTCAACCCGAGTCCACCTTCACCGACGGGTTCGGCCAGACCGTGACGCAGCCATTGATTTATCAGGAGTACGTGCAAAGCCGCCGCGTGAGCTACGAGACCGGATACACCGCGCATCTTGATGGCGGACTCGTGCAAAGTTCCCGCATCAACTTCACCGAGCACTACCAGAACGGGTATTACGGTTATCAACACTTGGAAGCCAAGCAGCGCCTGTTGTTCGTTGAGAACGATTGGACCTGGTACCGGCCCCGGCACGAAATTTCCCTGGGTGCATCCTACCAGGACGATTCCTTCCGCGACAACCGCTCGCTCGGAAATCACTCCCACCGCGTGCCCGCGCTCTATGCACAGGACATCTGGAATCCCGCAGACGATTGGCGCGTGCTGGCGGGCGTCCGCGGCGATTTCCACAACGTGCATGGGCTGCTGTTTTCTCCGCGCGCGGGCCTCCACTACGGAGGCATCCCCGAGCTCGGCTTGCGCATCAACGCGGGCGCAGGCTTCCGCACCTTCAACCTCTTCAGCGAGGATCACGCCGCCGTCACCACTGCGCTCTACGTTCCGGACCCACTGGACGGACTCGATGCCGAGCGCTCTTGGTCGGTCGTGACGGGAGCGGAATGGTTCCCCCTCGCCCGCACAAACACCTTGTGGAACGTCGTGCTTGATGCCTCCGCTTACCAGACCTGGATCACCGGGTTCATCCAGCCGCGCTACCTGCCGGAGTTCACCGTGGATGGACGACAGCGCGTGCGCTACGAGAATCTTGACGGCCGCACCGTCGCGCGCGGCCTGCAGCTGACCGGGGAATTGACGTCTCCGTTCGGCCTGGAGTTCGACGGGGGAATCAACCTGCTCGACAATTACAACACGCGAAGCGGGGAACAGACGCGACTTTACAACACGCCGCGCCACACGGCTTCACTGGCCGCATCGCAAACCTTCGCGCGCACGGGTACGACCCTGCTGGCCGATGCAGCGCATGTCGGTCCGCAACGACTGCGCGAAGTACGCTTCGGCCCTCCGCCGGAGAGCGGGCCCGACGACGGCCTCGTGCAACCGGAGCGCGAGTCGGAATCCTATCGGATTTTCAATGCCGGAATCGAGCAACGATTGGGAGCCTTCGTGGCCTCGCTCTCGGTGCGCAACATCGGGGATTTTTACCAGGCCCGGCGCGAACCCGTGTTTTACTCACACGAATACAACGTCATCACCAACTCCGTATTCGCCCCCCTCAAGGGGCGATCCATCCACCTTGGAATACGCGGCCGGTTTCAGGCCGGAAACTTTTAGCGACACCCCTGTTCACCCCACCCGAAAGGACAACCCGTGACAGACGCGCATCCAACCCGAACGAAAGGGAAAGACATGGCACAGACCCCTCGAAATACATGGTCGCTGACCACAATGACAATGGCATCGGCATTCGCATTGGCGCTTGCCGGATGCTTCAGCACCGACAACAAGAAGGAAGACGGTCCCGGTACCATCGAATTCCGCATTCAGGGTGAAGACATTCCGTACCACAATCTTCTCGGTGAGGACGACCTCGGTTATGTGTACGCGGATTCGGCCACCATCGAGTATGCGTACATGATCGTGCGCTCGCCGAAGTTGAACCCCGCGGGACACGGCCACCATCACTCGCTCGCGAAGACCGGTGCGACGCTACATTCGGGTGTCAACCTTCCCGGTTTCTTCGCGGTCGATTTGCTGCAGGGGGCGACGCTCGGTACGGTTGAGGGCGTGGATCCGGGAAACTACGGGATCAACCCGGAGATCACGATCTATCCGGCCAATGCTTCGGAGCGGGCGGGAGACAACATGACGGATTTCAACGAAGCGCTGGCGCAGATCCCCGAGGGGTACTCTTTCCGGTTCGGCGGGATGTTGTACATGAAGGACACGGCCGTGGGCGCGGTGCGCTATGAGGTCCGCCAAAACGTCGCGGGCATCGTCTCGATCGAGGAGTTCCCCCCGGATGGGGGCGACGGCACGCCCCTCGTCGTGAGGCCCGGCAAAACCCTCGTGGCCAGCTTCCATCCGCACATCGATCATGCGCTGGAAGTGCTTGCGGATGAAAACCAACTGGATTGGGCGTCGTTGGAGATGTCGGGAGACACCGTGGTTTTTTCCCCCGCGACGAACAACCTCGTCCTGGTCGGTAGTGACAGCGTGAATATTTATCAGGCGCTCGAGGGCAAGATCAAGCAGGGCGACCACTGGGATGTAAACGTCATTCCGGATTGAACGTCCCCGGATGGCGGCGCGGCTCTCGACTGGCCTACAGGGCCAACCGCCGTGCCAATGCAAGGAGCTCGCGATCGAGCTCCTTTTTCTTTCCGACCGCGTCGGCGAAGGGGACGAGTACCATCTCGCCGCCCGCCTCGCCGGCCATCTTGCCCGTCTCGCCCGCCATCGCGGAGCGTACCGCATACGCGCCGAGGCGCGTGGCAAGCAAGCGATCGCGCGCGGTGGGGGAGCCGCCGCGCTGCATGTGCCCAAGCACCGACACGCGATAGTCGTCGCCGGTGATTTTTCGCATTTCCTCGGCAAGCGCGGGTGCGCCGCCGGGGAAGGCTCCTTCGGCGACCACGACGATGCTGCTCGTCTTGCCCGCCTTGCGGCCCCGATGCAGGCGATCGCATGTCGCCTTGAGGTCAACCGGATCCTCGGGAACAAGCACCTCTTCGGCGCCGCCGCACAGCGCGACCTGCAGCGCGATGAAGCCGGCGTGCCGACCCATCACCTCGACGAGGAAGTAGCGCTCGTGCGATTCGGCCGTGTCGCGGATCTTGTCGATGGCCTCGAGCGCGGTGGTCACCGCAGTATCGTAGCCGATCGTTTCCTCGGTGCCATACAAGTCGTTGTCGATGGTCCCGGGAAGCCCGAGCACGATGCCGTCCCAAACCTCCTGCAGGGCCATGCACCCCGTCAGCGTTCCGTTCCCGCCGATGGCGATCAAGGCGTCGACGGCATGGGCGCGGAGGGTTTCCGCTGCGCTTGCCAGCCCCTCGGGGGTTCCGAACTCCGGGCAGCGCGAGGTGCGTAGCACCGTACCGCCGCGCTGCACGATGTTGGAGACGTCGCGCGGCCCCAAAGGATGCAATTCTTCCTTCAGCAAGCCGTAGTATCCGCGCTGAACCCCAAGGACAACATGCCCCAGCGAACAGGCTTCGCGCACCACGCCGCGCACCGCGGCATTCATTCCGGGGGCATCCCCCCCGCTGGTCAGGACTGCGAATCGTAGATGTGCCATGGCGAAAGAGTAAGCATTTCGCGCTTTCACCGACATCTTCCCGAATTCACGCGCCGGATTGCAAGCCCTGCCTTATCTTAACCTTTGCCGGCCGCATGCAGCGGCGCGCGAAAGCACCGGACATCAAGGAGGCTCCATGAGTGGACTCGTCGATCTCGGAAACCGCATCCTGAACATTGCACCATCCTGGTCCTGGCTGCCGCCCCTGCTGGCGCGTATCGCGATGGGCTGGGTATTTATCACTTCGGGTCTCGGAAAGCTGCAAAACCTCGACAGGGTCACCGGCTTTTTCAACAGCCTCGGAATTCCGGCTCCCGGAGCGATGGCTCCTTTCGTCGGCACGGTCGAACTTGTTGCCGGCGTGCTTCTGATCGCGGGACTCGCGACACGCCTCTCGGCCATTCCTCTCGTCATCATCATGGTCGTCGCGCTCCTGACCGCAATCGGCCCGAGTGTCGAAGGACTGCGCGGGCTGTTCGGCACACAGGAATTTCTGTACGTCATCATGCTGATCTGGCTCATGGTCGCGGGCCCGGGCCCCGTCTCCATCGATTCGAAGGTATCCGGCAAATACCGAAGCTGAGAGGATCACCATCCACGCTTCCAGGAGCCGCCCCACCAGGGCGGCTTTTTTCTGCGTGTCCCGGCAAAATCCCCGAAAATCGCGCGGGTTGGCGAAGCCGACCCCCACCTCCAAAAAACCACTTGACATTGAATTAGAATCATTCTAAACTATGGGCATGGCACCGCTTCTCACCAAGCACCGCGAGACGATCCTCACCGTGGTTCAGTCCAGCAAGGACCACCCCACGGCGCGGCAGGTTTTCGAGCGTTCCCTGAAAAAGGATCCGCGCTTGAGCATGGCGACGGTGTACAACTCCCTGAACTTCCTGACGAGCGGGGGCTACATCCGCCGCATGGAAGCGGGCGAGGAAGGAACGCGCTACGACGGAATCCTCGCACGGCATGACCACCTGATCTGCCGCCAGTGCGGCCACATCGAAGACGTGGACGTTCTTCCCTCGGACAAGGCGCGCGTCGCGTCCTTCCCGCATTTCCAGGTCGAAGAGGTCACGCTACGTGTGACGGGACTGTGCGCCTCTTGCCGCAAGCAGTCCCGTCAAGGCAATGGAACCGCAATCACGCCCTGAGTTTTTTTGGAATCACGTTAGAATTAGTCTAAATCAATTGGAGGTCCCCATGAAAGCACCCACCATCCAGATCGGCATCAAGGAGGCGGACCGCAAGAAGGTCGCCGAAGGGCTTTCCCGCGTGCTGGCCGACAGCTACACGCTTTACCTGAAAACGCACAACTTCCACTGGAACGTGACCGGTCCAATGTTCCAGACCTTGCACCTCATGTTCGAGGAGCAATACACGGAACTCGCCACGGCCGTGGACACCATCGCGGAGCGCATCCGCGCCCTCGGCTTCCCGGCCCCGGGAACCTACTCGGCATACGCGAAACTCTCCTCGATCTCAGAGGAAGAGGGCGTGCCCGAGGCGAAGGAAATGATCCGCTTGCTCGTGCAGGGAAACGAGGCCGTCGCCCGTACGGCGCGCGAAACCTTCCCCGCCGCGGAGAAGGCCGGAGACGAACCCACCGCCGACCTGCTGACCCAGCGCATGCAGGTCCACGAGAAAACCGCGTGGATGCTGCGGTCGCTGCTGGAATAGATGTGCAGGGGCGACGCATGCGTCGCCCTCAACAGAGAGCCAACCACACAGAGTCACCCAAACGAAAGGATCCATCACATGTCAACCCTCGTCACCAAACCCGCGCCCGCGTTCAAGGCCAAGGCCGTGCTGCCCGACGGCAGCTTCGGCGAAGTCGACCTCGCACAGTACCGCGGCAAGCACGTCATCGTGTATTTCTACCCGCTGGCGTTCACCTTCGTGTGTCCGACCGAAATCATCGCCTTCGACAAGAAGATCGAGGAGTTCAAGGCGCGCGGCTGTGAAATCGTCGGCGTCTCCGTCGACTCGCACCACACCCTCGCGGCCTGGCGCAACACGCCGGTCAAGGAGGGCGGCATCGGCGCCATCCGTCACCCGGTGGTGTCCGACCTGAACAAGCAGATCGCACGTGACTACGGCATCCTCTTCAACGAGGAAGTCGCCCTGCGCGGACTGTTCCTGATCGACAAGGAGGGCGTCGTGCGCCACGCGCTGGTGAACGACCTGCCGCTCGGCCGCAGTGTGGATGAAGCCATCCGCACGCTCGACGCACTGCAGTTCTTCGAGGAGAACGGCGAAGTCTGCCCGGCCAACTGGCACAAGGGCGACGAGGCCATCAAGGAAACCCGCGACTCCGTGGGTGCGTACCTGGCGAAGTCGGCCTGACCCTTCCGGTCTTCCGCACGCTTTCGACGAAAGTGATGCGGGGGACCCCCTGTAAGCAAGCCTGCCCCCGCGCTGCGACTACGGAGACAAAGCGGGGGCGCAACGGAGGGGGCCGGAGCCAATTCGGTTCTCCGTTGCCAGGAGGCTCCGGATCCGTCCGGAGCCTCCACCGTTTTCGCCCGTCGCAGCGCACGAAGCCGCGGCGGATACTTATGATGTTTGCGTTCGCCCGCGAAAGGAAGTGCGCGCATGGACATTTTCTGGATCGCGGTCCTGGCCAGCCTTGCCGCGGGCGCCGCCACGGGACTTGGGGCGCTTCCGGTTCTTTTCTTCCGCACACTGTCCGCACGCATGCGCGACGGGTTCCTCGGCTTCAGCGCAGGCGTCATGCTCGCGGCGTCGGCGTTCTCCCTGATCATCCCCGGAATCGAAGCCGCTTCGGAGCGCACGGGCACGACGATCGCCGCGGTCATCGTCGGTGCGGGGATCCTGCTGGGCGGCGGCTTCGTTTGGTTGATCCACGCCTTGGTGCCGCACGAGCACTTCGTGAAGGGGGCGGAAGGGACGACGGTTGCCGAGGCCCGCAAAATCCGTCGCATCTGGCTGTTCATCCTCGCCATCGCGGTCCACAACCTTCCCGAGGGACTGGCCGTCGGCGTCGGATTCGGAGGAGAAAACATCGGAAACGGAGTCGCCCTCGCCATCGGCATCGGGCTGCAAAACCTGCCCGAGGGTTTCGCTGTGGCGGTCGCATTGTTGGGAATCAAGGGAATGACGCCCTGGAGGGCGGCAGGCATCGCTTTGCTGACGGGCCTGCTCGAGCCCGTGGGCGGAGCGATCGGCGCCGGGCTTGTGACGACGTCGGTCCTGCTGCTTCCGTGGGGACTCGCCTTCGCGGCCGGGGCGATGCTCTTCGTCATCAGCAACGAGATCATCCCGGAGACTCACGCGCAGGGGAACGAGCGCGAGGCCACTGCAGGCCTCATGATCGGCTTCGTCGTGATGATGGTTCTCGATGTGACCTTGGGCTGACGCAGCATCAACCCAAGATCGCTTCGACAGGCAGGCTAGTGCCCGTGGTGGCGGTGGTAGAAGTCGTCGGGATCGGGCGGCGCGATGCCGCGGAGGGTTTCCTGGAGCATGATGGCGACTTCGATCAGGGTGTTCATGCGCAGCCGCGCCTCTTCGGACTCCTCATCCTCAGGAAAGGGCGCGAGACAATCGCGTAGTTCGCAATACCGCACGGCGCGCGCATAGGCATCCGGGAACGCCCTGCGATGACGTTCGAGAAACGCCATGCCGACATGGATGAAGGCCTCGGGCTGGTAATGCCCGTCAAGCACTTCCTCCGCTTTCTTCGAAGCCTGCACCACCCGGTAATCCGCATGCCAGTACCATGTGGCTACCGCCGCGATCAGTGCAACCACCAGACCGTATACCAGGTGGATTCCCTGCCTGTTTCCGGATCGGGGAGGCAGGGTCAGGGCCGTGATCAACACAAACGCAGCCGTTGCCGCCACGGTCACGATCAACAAAGATGAATTCATGCGGTCTCCAGGAAACTCAAACGGTTACCCAAAATAGTCAAAGCAGGGAGGAGCATGGCTGTTCGCAAGGAAAGCGGCCATGACAATCCCGGACAAACCGCGCTTTGTCCGGGATTGTCGTTCTTGATGCGGCCCCGGGGTGACAAATGTTCGTTTCTGTGCCTGCACCCGACAGAATCGGCGCGGCACGGTTTTTGTTTCGGACTTGGTGACGGAGTCCTCCCTTTCATTTTATGCACGGGGTCAAGCATGCACACGATCAAGGTTTTCCTGCAGCGCGCCGGTCTCTCCGGCGTCGTCGCCGCTCTCGCCTTTTCACTCTCCATCGTCGCGCTCAAGGCGCAGGCAAGCCCGCTCAAGATCGGTTACAGCGACTGGCCGGGCTGGGTCGCCTGGGATATCGGCATCCAGAAAGGGTGGTTCAGGGAAGCAGGAGTCGACGTGGAGTTTCTGTGGTTCGAATACGTCCCCTCCATGGACGCTTTCGCCGCCGGCCAACTCGACGCGGTGGCGATGACCAATGGAGACGCCCTCGTCACGGGGTCAACAGGCGCGAAAAGCGTCGCCATCCTCCTCAACGACTACAGCAACGGCAATGACATGCTGGTCGCACGCCCCGGCATCCGTAATCTCGGGCAACTCAAGGGGAAGCGGATCGGCGTCGAGGTCGGCTTCGTCGGTCACTTGCTGCTGCTCAATGCCCTGCAGTCCGCAGGACTGAAGGAAACCGACGTGACCCTCGTCGACATTCCCACCGACCAGACCCCGCAGGCCCTCGGAGGCGGTCAGGTCGATGCCATCGTCGCCTGGCAACCGAACAGCGGACAAGCCCTCACCGCCCTGCCCGGTTCGCGCGCACTCTTCACCAGCGCAGACGCGCCGGGAATCATCTACGACGTGCTTGCCGTCAATCCACGCTCCCTCGCCACCCGCCGCGACGACTGGAAGAAGGTCGTGGGCGTGTGGTTCCGCATCGCCGACTTCATCAACGACCCCGCCAATCTCGCGGAAGCCAGCCGCATCATGGGAGCACGCGTGGGGCTTCCCGCCGACGAGTACGCGAAACTGATGAAAGGCACCTTCTTTCTGGGCAAGGAAGGCAACCTGAAGCACTTCCGCGAAGGAAACGACCTGACCTCGGTGTTCCACTCCAACCGGGTGGTCGACGCGTTCAATCTCGAGTACGGGGTCTACGAGGAGTCGCAGAACGATCCCTCCTATCTCGATCCCTCGCTCGTGCTGGAGTTGGCGAAATAAAGCCCGCGTGACGGGTCTCCGGGCCCGGTTGAAATCAAGGTGCAACGGCGTTCCGCACTGTCTGGGCCGTCGCCGTCGCCTGGAGCCTTTTTCGAAATGACTTCCACATCCAATGCGCCCTGGTTCGCCCTGCGCAAGGACGTTCCGGTGCGCGCGCGCGGGCTGATGCTGGTGATGGCCTTCGTGGTGCCGCTGGGGGTTTGGTCGGCGGTCAGTTATCTCCCGTTTCTCTGGCACCCGCTGGTGTTGATCACCGACCCCGGGGACGCGAGCGTCGAAGGGTTTCACGACTATCTCGCGCGCGGCATGCTTGTCGAACGCGACGTCTTCAACGAGCGTAACGCGGAGCTTGCCGATGCCGGCGCCGCACTCGCCACGGGCATCCGCAAGAACCCCATCTACCTGCCCGCCCCGCACCAGGTCGCCGTCGCCTTCTACACAGGCTTCAGAACCCCTCCCGTACGCACGGGGGACCTGTGGTTGCACGAGAGCCTCGCGCACAGCGTCCGCGTGATCTTCAAGGGATTCTTTCTCGCGGTCCTTCTCGGCCTTCCGCTCGGGGTCCTGTGCGGATCCTTCGCCTTCTGGTCGCGCATCTTCGAGCCCTTCGTCGACTTCATCCGCTACATGCCCGCGCCCGTGTTCGGCGCGCTGGCCGTCGCGATCTGGGGACTGCACGACGCACCCAAGGTCGCGGTCATCTTCATCGGAACGTTCTTTCAGCTCGTGCTGGTGACGGCCAACACGACAAGAAAAGTGGACGGGGCGCTCCTGGAGGCCGCACAAACCTTGGGGTGCTCGCGCCGCCAAATGCTTTTGCACGTGATCATCCCGTCCGCGATGCCGGGGCTGTACCGCGACCTGCGCATCCTGCTCGGCTGGGCTTGGACCTACCTCGTGGTGGCGGAACTCATCGGGGTGAAGTCAGGCATCACGGCCTTCCTTTATCAGGCGCAACGCTACAAGCAATTCGACAACGTGTATGCCGCCATGCTGATGATCGGGTTGATCGGGTTGTTCTCCGACCAGATCCTCGCCTGGATCGAAAAGCGGATCTTTCCCTGGCAGGAAGGTGCGCGTTCCTTCAGCAATCCGTTCCGTCGGCGCGCGACGCGCGTTGTGCCTGCCGCGTTGAACCCCGGAGGCACGCCGTGAACGGCTTCAACTACAAGACGCAGTCCGAGGCCGTCGCGGAACGTTTTCGCAAGCTCAAGGAACGCCCCGTCGTCCTGGAAGTCAACGGCCTGCAAAAGAGTTTCAGCGGAATGCATGTGCTGAAGGAAGTGAACCTCGAGGTGCGGCGACGGGAGTTCCTCTGCGTGGTCGGCGCATCGGGGTGCGGCAAGTCGACACTCGTGCGTCTTCTCGCCGGGCTTGAGGATCCGGACGGCGGCGAGGTGCTGCTCGACGGCAAGCCCGCGCGCGGGCCCTGCGCCTCACGGGGAATGGTCTTTCAGGGTTACACGCTGTTTCCATGGTTGAACGTGCGTCGCAACATCATGTTCGGCCCGCGCATGCAGGGCAAGGGACGCGAGGCTTCCGCCGAGGAGGCCGACCAGTGGATCCAGCTCGTGGGGCTTTCCGATTTCGCGGACGCTTACCCGCACCAGCTTTCGGGAGGCATGAAGCAGCGCGTCGCGATCGCGCGGGCCCTGGCAAACTCACCGCGCATCCTGCTCATGGACGAACCCTTCGGAGCCCTCGACGCGCAGACGCGCGCACAAATGCAGCGCAACCTGCTCCACATCTGGCGCAACGCCGACGTCACCATCGTCTTCATCACGCACGATCTCGACGAGGCCATCTACCTCGCGGACCGCATCCTCGTGCTGCGCCCCAAGCCCGGCCCCGGACGCGAGAGCATCGCGGAACGCATCGAAGTCTCCGTCCCGCGACCGCGCACCCCGGAACAGTTCGCCTCACCCGAGTTCGTCGCCACGCGTCGCCGCCTCGAAGAGTGGATCCATCCCGCCGGATCGGAGAACACGAACGAGGACAACCTGCCCCGCCTGCGCCTCACCCGCGTGGGCGACGAGGTGGAATGACAGGGGACCGATGTAGGGGCAAATGATCATTTGCCCCTACCCTCGTCGCCCAAAAAAACCGTACGGATGAGGCATGCCTCATCCCAACAGGGAGATGATATGACACCCACTTTCCACACCGAAACCCTCCCCGGCGGGGCGGCCACCTCGCTCATCCTGCGGCGCGGCCTCGCACTGCGACTGACGTCGGGAGGCAACAGCGCGAACGTCTCCGCCCTGCTCTTCAACTCCGACCGTCCGCTGGAACGCTACAACATGCCCGATACCCTGAAGGGGCAGTACACCGCCTTCCTGACGGCGGGCCGCGCCCTGTACTCCGACATGGGACGGGTGCTGTGCTCGATCACGGAAGACTCCTGCGGGTGGCACGACACCATCGGAGGGGTGCTTGATGCCCGGCGCGCTGCGGGAAAGTACGGTGTGCTGACCTACCAGCAGGCCCGCAACGATTTCCACCGCAACGGGCGCGATAATTTTCTGATCGAACTCGCCAAGCACGGGCTCGGCAAGCGCGACCTGCACGCCAACGTCAATTTCTTCAGCAAGGTCGCCGTGGATGAGGAAGGCAGCCTGCGCTTCGTCGAGGGACACGCGTCTGCGGAATCCTTCGTGGAGCTGCGCGCGGAGATGAACACCTTGGTCGTTTTATCGAACACCCCGCATCCGCTCGCGCCCGCAGGCGCGTGGAATCCGCCGCCGGTCGGGCTCTCCGTGCGCGCCGTGCCGCCTCCCGACATGGACGACGCATGCCGGACATCCCGTCCCGAGAACGGGCGCGCCTTCGTCAACACCGAAACCCTGAACCGGTTGGAGACCGCCTGATGGCCATCCTGAACTACGTCGAAAGCGAACTGCAGATCGAGAATGCGGTCTACGACCATATCCTCCCCGCCGGCGAAGGCTGGATGCACCGCATCCTGAAGGGGCAGACGTTTCGCATCACCGACCTCGAAGGGAACCAGGCGGTCGACACCCTGTTCTACAACGCCGCCGCTCCCGAGGAACGCTACGATGCCACGGAAACCCTCCTCGCCCAGGGCAACCTGTTCCTCTCCACGGGAACCCGCCTGATGTCAACGGAAGGAAACGCCCTGCTGGTCATCACGGCCGACACCTGCGGGCGGCACGACACCCTCGGCGGCGCCTGCTCCGCCGAAAGCAACTCGGTGCGCTACGCGCTGGACAAGCGCCACATGCACAGCTGCCGCGACACCTTCCTGCTGGAGCTGGGCCGCTGCGACCATGCGCATCACCCCTGGGGAAAACGGGACATCTCCCACAACATCAACTTCTTCATGAACGTGCCCGTGACTCCCGAAGGCGCCCTCACCTTCGCAGACGGCGTGTCGGAACCGGGCAAGTACGTCGAGATGCGCGCCGAGATGGACGTGATCGCGTTGATCTCGAATTGCCCGCAACTGAACAACCCCTGCAATGCCTACAACCCCACGCCCGTGAGGCTGACGGTATGGAATTGACGCCCGACACGGGATCGCCGCGACCGGTGCCTGTACGGGCCGTGTTGATCGCCAACCGCGGTGCGATCGCGCGGCGCGTGGCGCGCACCCTGAAGCGGTTGGGGGTTCGCTCCGTCGTCGTGCACTCCGATGCGGACCGGGGATCCTTGCACGTCACCGATGCGGACGAAGCCGTCCCGCTGGGAGGGTCTCGCCCGGCGGAGTCCTACCTCCGCACGGAGAAAATCCTGGAAGCCGCGAAGCGAACCGGCGCGGAAGCCATCCACCCCGGTTACGGATTCCTCAGCGAGAACGCGGACTTCGCCGAAGCCTGCGAGCACGCGGGCATCACCTTCATCGGCCCCACTCCGGAACAGATGCGCGCCTTCGGCCTCAAGCACACCGCGCGCGAACTCGCGGCCCGCCACAACGTCCCCCTCACTCCCGGCAGCAGCCTGCTCGCGGATGCGCGGGAAGCCCTGAAGGAAGCGGACCGCATCGGGTACCCCGTCATGCTCAAAAGCACCGCGGGCGGAGGCGGTATCGGCATGCGGCTCTGCCGCGACGCGAAGGAACTTGAAGCCGCGTGGGACAGCGTCGAGCGCCTGGCCACGGCCAACTTCGGACACGCGGGCGCCTACGTCGAGCGCTTCGTCGAATGCGGGCGGCACGTCGAGGTGCAAATCGCGGGCGACGGAACCGGAGCCGTCATCGCCGTCGGCGATCGCGACTGCTCGGCGCAGCGCCGACACCAGAAGGTGATCGAGGAAGCTCCCGCCCCCGACATCCCCGACGCCATCCGTGCGGAACTGCACGCCTGCGCCGTGCGCCTGTGCGCCGCCGTGAAGTACCGCTCGGTGGGGACGGTGGAGTTTCTCTACGACGCCGCGCGCGAGGAGTTCTACTTCCTCGAGGTGAACACGCGCCTGCAGGTCGAACACGGCGTCACCGAGGAAGTCACGGGCATCGATCTCGTGGAGTGGATGGTCCGATTGGCTATGGGGGAGCCTCTGTCCTCCGTGGCCGGCCCGCTGGAGTCGTGGCCGCGCGTTCCCGAGGGGCACTCGATGCAGGCCCGCGTGTACGCGGAAAACCCGGTCGCGGACTTCCGCCCCTCCACCGGTGTTCTTTCCCGCGCCGACTTTCCCGCCATCCGCGACATCGCGCGCGTGGAGACCTGGGTCGAGCGCGGCACCGAGGTCACCGCGCTGTACGACCCGATGCTGGCGAAGATCATCACGCGCGGTGCGGATCGCGAGGACGCGCGCCAACGCCTGCTCGACGCGCTCGACCTCACCGCGCTCGAAGGTCTTGTCACCAACGTCGATTACCTCGCCGCGGTCGCCTCATCGCAGGAGTTTGCGCGCGGCGCGGTGGACACGGGGTTCCTTGGACGTTTCACCTACGGCCCGGGAGCCCTCGAAATCCTGGAGGCCGGCGCGCACACCACCGTGCAGGACTGGCCGGGCCGCACCGGCTACTGGGACGTGGGCGTGCCGCCCTCCGGGCCGATGGACGCGCTCTCCTTCCGCATCGGCAACGCCCTGCTCGGGAACCCTCCCGACGCGGCCGGGATCGAATACACCTTCACCGGCCCGGCCTTGCGCTTTCACGCGGACACGACCGTGTGCCTCACCGGCGGAGACCTGCCCGCCACCCTGGAAGGACGCCCCGTCGCTTGCTGGCAGCCTTTCCCCGTGCGCGCAGGACAAGTCCTGCGCATCGGCGCCTGCGCGGGTGCCGGTCTGCGCGGCTACCTCTGCGTGCGCGGCGGCATCGAGGCCACGCCCTATCTCGGCAGCCGCGCCACCTTCGACCTCGGCCGCTTCGGCGGGCCCTTCGGGCGGGCGTTGCTGCCTGGGGATGTGGTGCACGTCGGTATGGGCGACCCGCAGGTCGCCCATACAGGGGGTGACCGCACCCCGCCCGCCCCTCCGGCTTCACCGGTGTCCATGGCGCGCCATTGGGACATCGGTGTGCTCTACGGCCCGCACGGCGCGCCCGACTTCTTCGCGCAGGACGACATCGAAACGCTGTTCTCCGCGACCTACACCGTGCACCACAACAGCAGCCGCACGGGCGTGCGGCTCAAGGGGCCGAAACCCGAATGGGCCCGCGCCGACGGCGGCGAGGCGGGACTGCACCCGTCCAACATCCACGACAACGCCTACGCCGTGGGCGCGATCGACTTCACCGGCGACATGCCGATTTTGCTCGGCCCCGACGGGCCCAGTCTCGGAGGATTCGTCTGTCCCGCCGTCACGGCACAGGCCGAGCTGTGGAAGCTGGGCCAACTGCGCCCCGGCGACACGGTGCGTTTCCATCGCTGGGACGCCGCCCACGCCGCCGCCGCGCTGGAGCAGCAGGAGCACGTGATCGCGACCATCGCGACAACGGGAGCCATTCCGGAGGAACGCGCGGCGGTGTCGCTCGCCTTCGGCGCCCTGCGCGCGTCCGTCTTCGACCCCGACGCGGCGGTGCTGGAGCGCGTCGCGGCGCGGGGTGCGCACCCGGGGCTGTGCCTGCGCCGCCAGGGCGACGCGCACCTGCTCGTCGAATACGGGCCGCTGGAGCTCGACCTGACCTTGCGCGCCCGCGTGCAGGCCCTGCTCGAAGCCTTGGCCGCGGGGAGCACCCCCGGAATCCTCGAATGCACGCCAGGAATCCGGTCGCTGCAAATCCATTTCGACCCGCGCCGCCTTCCGCTCACGCGCCTGATCGACCTCGTGCTCGAACTCGACGCGGCCCTGCCGCCTGCGGACGCATTGCGCTTCCCGTCGCGCATCGTGCACATGCCCCTGAGCTGGGACGACGAGGCCATTCATCGCGTCATCGAGCGCTACATGACCGCGGTGCGCGCCGACGCGCCCTGGTGCCCGAGCAACATCGAGTTCATCCGCCGCATCAACGGCCTCGGTTCAATCGAGGACGTGAAGCGCATCGTGTTCGATGCATCCTATCTCGTGCTCGGACTCGGCGACGTGTATCTCGGCGCGCCGGTCGCCACGCCGCTGGATCCGCGCCATCGCCTCGTCACCACCAAGTACAATCCGGCCCGCACCTGGACGGTGGACAACGTGGTGGGGATCGGGGGGGCCTATATGTGCGTCTACGGCATGGAGGGGCCCGGAGGCTATCAACTCTTCGGACGGACCTGCCAGGTGTGGAACACGCACCGCGTCACGCGCGACTTCGCGCAGGACAAACCCTGGCTGCTGCGCTTCTTCGACCAGATCCGTTTTTATCCCGTGTCGTACGCGGAGTTGATGGACTTCCGCGAGGACTTCCTGCTTGGGCGCGCATCCCTGAAGACAGAAGACACGACCTTCGATCTCGGAGAGTACTCGCGTTTTCTCGAGGAGAACGACGTCGAGATCGCCGCGTTCCGCGCGACGCAACGGCAAGCCTTCGCCGAGGAGCGCGCCCGCTGGGAAGAAGCGGGCCTGGCGACGGTGGAGGAGCGCGAGGACGATGCTCCCGCCGAAGACGCCGTGATCCCGGAAGGCTGCGCCGGAGTGGCGGCTCCCATCGCGGGCAACGTGCTGCGCGTGCTCGTGGAGGAAGGCGACGTCGTGGAGGCGGGGCAATCCGTGGCCGTGCTCGAAAGCATGAAGATGGAGTTTCCCGCGCCGGCGCCCGTGGGCGGAACGGTGCGCACCCTGCGCTGCAAGCCCGGCGGCATGGCGCAGGCGGGGCAGGTGTTGATGGTGGTGGAGAGGAGAACCGAAAAATGAGAAGGGGGAGGTGGGGAGGGAGAAAAGGGAGGCGTCACAGAACCTGTCAATCAGATGAACAAATGACGTCACCCCCGCGAAGGCGGGGGTCCAGCCAGCGAAGGAACGTCCCCCATGGGTCTTGTCAATCCCCTGCTGACTGGATGCCCGCCTTCGCGGGCATGACGACGTCCCTTTCTCGAACAGGAGTACGAGTACGATGAACATCCCCCGCATCGTGGAACTCCGTGACCTCTACGTGTCCGGCTCCGTCACCGTGCCGGAAGTCGCGGCGCGGGTCCTGGAACTGTCCGGCCGCCCGGAACACAAGGAAGCATGGATCCACCGCGTCCCCGAACAGGTTTTGATGGCGGAGGCGACCCGCCTCCAGTCCCTTCCCGAATCCGCGCGGCAAAAGCTTCCGCTGTTCGGGGTTCCTTTCGCGGTCAAGGACAACATCGACGTCGCGGGTGCGCCCACCACGGCCGCCTGTCGGGACTTCGCGCGCATGCCGGAAGCCTCCGCGCCTGCGGTGCAGCGCCTGCTCGACGCGGGCGCGCTCTTCGTCGGCAAGACCAACATGGATCAATTCGCGACCGGCCTGGTCGGAACCCGCAGCCCCTACGGGGAGTGCCGCAACCCGTTCGACCCGGAGTACATCACCGGCGGATCCAGCTCGGGATCGGCGCTGGCCGTCGCCACGGGCATGGTGTCGTTCGCCCTCGGCACCGACACCGCCGGATCGGGGCGCGTTCCTGCCGCCTTCTGCAACCTCGTCGGCGTCAAGCCCACGCGCGGCCGCGTCGGTACGCGCGGCGTGGTGCCCGCATGCCCGAGCCTCGATTGCGTCACGGTCTTCGCGCGCGAAGCGGCGGACGCGTATGCCGTGTTACGCGTGATGGATGGTTTCGACGCGGACGATCCGTGGTCGCGAAGGATTCCGGACAAACCACCGGAAAGCGCTCCCGGTCACTCCGCGATCACGACGGGATTCCGGTTCGGGGTTCCGCTGCGCGGCCAGCTCGACTTTGAGGGGGACTCCGCATACGAGGCCCTCTACGGGGAAGTCGTCGAGACGATGCGCGCGCGCGGCGGAACTCCCGTGCCGGTGGACATCGAACCCCTGCTCGCTTGCGCGCGCCTCCTCTACACCGGGCCCTGGCTGGCGGAGCGCGCCGAAGCGATCATGGGCCCGGGAACCTTCGGAGCGAAGCACCCGAAGGCGTTGCTTCCGCTGTTGCGCGAGATCCTCGCGCCCGCACCCGCGCTCTCCGCGATGGACGCCTTCCGCGGCTTCGGGGAACTCGCGCGCCTGCGTCGCGCCGCAGAACCCCTGTGGGACGCGACGGATTTTCTCCTGATGCCCACGGCGCCCACGATTTTCACGCGGGCGCAGATCGCGGAAGACCCCGTCGGGCGCAACGCGATCCTGGGCCGCTGGACCAACTTCGTCAACCTCATGGACCTCTGCGCCGTCGCGCTGCCCGCCGGGTTTCGTCCCGACGGGCTGCCCTTCGGCATCACCTTGATGGCGCCCGCATGGCATGATGATACGTTGGGAGACGTGGCGGCCCTGTGGGAGGGGCGTGTCGGTGTCGTAAGGGCGACCCCGTCACCCCGGCGAAGGCCGGGGGGGGCGCCCTTACAGGGGCACACGCCCCGCACATCCCTGCTCGTCTTCGGATTGCACATGACGGATCAGCCGTTGAACCATGAACTGACCGCGCTCGGCGCGCGGCTGGAAGGAACAGTACGCACCTCGCCGCACTATCGCATGGCCCTGCTGCGCCGTGGAGAAAAACGATTGCCCGGTGTATGGCGCCAACCCGGTGCGACCGGAATTTCGCTGGAGGGCGAAGTGTGGTCGTTGCCGCAGGACAAGGTCGGCGCGTTTTTCACGCGCGTGCTTCCACCGCTTTGCCTGGGTTCCGTCGAACTGGAAGACGGCGCCTGGGTGAAGGGGTTTCTTGCCGAGTCATCCGCGTGTTCGACTGCCGAAGACATCAGCCGCTTCGGGGGGTGGCGCGGCTGGATCGATTCCACAGGAATGTATGGGCGACCCGCTGGGTCGCCCGCGACATAACCAAAAAAACGACCCGCTGGGTCGCCCGCGCCCTGATGGCCCGCACGGCGCACCAACCACACGGGATACCTCCAACCCCAAACAGCGCGGCGATCACATTGCCCGCCCCCCGCTCCTTTTCTACCCTGCCTCTCCATGAAAATCCTTGTGCTGCAGGCCATCGAAGAAGAACGCTTTCCGCTCGCCCTCGGGGAACACGCGCTGGCGCACATCACCAGCGGCATGGGCAAGGTCAACGCGTCCATGGCCGCCACCCACGGAATCTTCGAGCAGTCTCCGGACCTGGTCCTGAACATCGGCACCTGCGCCGCCATCGAGCACAAGGTCGGGGACATCTTTGTGTGCCGCGAGTTCGTGGACCGCGACCTCGCCAAGGTCTCCGGACTGGGGCTCGCCTCGGAGTACGGGTTCCACGACGAGCTGGCCGAGCGCGGCTACTGCCGCGACTGGCGGGAACAGGGAGTGTGCAACACGGGCGACTCTTTCCTGACCGAGCTCATCGATGCGAAGGGAGACTGCTTCGACATGGAGGCCTTCGCCATCGCGCAGGTTTGCAAGGCGCGGCGCGTGCCCTTTCTTTCCGTCAAGTATGTCACCGATATCATCGGGAATAACTCGGTGGAACACTGGAAGGAGAAGCTCGCGCATGCGCGCGAGGATCTCGAAAAGTTCTTCGCCACGCGCCCGGCGATCGCCTGACCCGGCCCACCACCATGAACGCGCAATCCTGGATCGAGCAACTCGGCCTCACGCCCCACCCCGAGGGCGGATTCTTCGCGGAAACCTATCGGGCCTCCTTTCAGGTCGGATCGCCGGCGGGACGCATGACGGGCGCGTGCACGTCGATTCACTACCTGCTGCAAGACGCGGACTTCTCGGGCTTCCACCGCCTGGGGTACCCCGAGCTGTGGTATTTCCACGCAGGATCCCCCCTTCACATCCATTGTATTGATGATGCGGGGAATTATTCCTTGCACACGCTGGGTGGGGACGGTTCCGGAAGCTCCCTGTCGCTCGCGATCGAGCCGGGCATCTGGTTCGCCGCGGAGCTTCCCTCGAAGTCGGGGTTCTCGCTGGTGAGCTGCGCGGTCGCGCCGGCGTTCGACTTCTCCGTGTTCGAGATGGCGAAGCGGGAGGAGATGCTGAAGGAGTTTCCGCAGCACGCGGAAATCCTGCAGAGGCTGTGCAGGGACTAGGGCGTCGTCGCCTTGACCTCATAAACATTCGCCCGCACCGAGATCGCTCCGTTGTCGAGGAACATGCCGCGCACCGGCTTGAACCAGATGTCTTTTTCGAACGCCGGATCCGGGAACAACATGCACACGCGGCTTCCGGGGCAGCGCATCTTCAGGAAATACCCGAAGTCGGCATAGAGTTTGTGGATCGCCGCATCGGACTTTCCCGCCTCGCCCTCGCCCGCACCCACGCGCTCGCCGTAGGGCGGGTTGGTCACGATCACCGCATCGGGGAATTGCCCTTCCACCGTGCGGAAATCGCCGAGCGACACGGGAATCGCCCCCGCCCACGGTGTCGTCGCGATGTTCGCGCGCGCGGCCTTGACTGCCTTGGCGGAGATGTCGAGCCCGCCGATCTGCCCGGGAGTGAGCGGAAGGATCGCCGCGTCGAATTCCGCCTTGATCCGGTTCCACGTTTCCGCGTCGAAGTCGGGCAACGCCTCGAAGCCCTGCCGCGCGCGAAACCACCCCGCGGGAGTGCGCGTCGCCAGCATCGCAGCCTCGAGCAGGATCGTGCCGCTGCCGCAGAGGAAGTCGCGCAGGGGTTCCCGCTTTTCGATCGGATCCCACTTCACGAGGCGCAGCATCGCCGCCGCAAGGTTCTCCTTGAGGGGAGCCTCCACGGCATTCTCACGATAACCGCGCCGGTGCATCACCCCTGTCGAGTAGGACAGGCTGATGGTGGCACGATCGCGATGCAGGTGCAGGTGCAACCGCACATCGGGGTCGTCCTTGTCCACATCGGGGCGCTCGCCGCGCACCTCGCGGATGGAGTCGGCCACGGCATCCTTGAACTTGAGCGCGGCGTATTGGCTGTGCGTGATCGTGGAGTCGGCGACCGAGGCCGTGATTTTGAAGGTGCGGCCGGGGCGAATGATTGCATCCCAGTTGTACGCGGCGGCGTTTTCGTACAAGGCCTCTTCGTCAGGGCAGTCGAAGGTTCCCAGGGGACGCAATACGCGTGAAGCCAGGCGCGAAGCATACACGACGCGATAGACCTCCTCGCGGCTCAGCTCCGCCTCGACCCCAAGATGCACGGCGCGCGCGTTTTCCACACCGAGCTCCTTGAGCTCGGTGAGCAGCATCTGCTCCAGGTTACGCGCGCAGGCGACGAAGAAAAGGTGGCGGGACATGGGGAGGGGCTCCGGAGACAAAAAAGCGAACAGCTTACAGCTGACAGCAGCACATAAAACAAAGAACCGATTGGGGAAAAGTGCTGTTAGCTGTTAGCTCTTCGCGGTCAATACATCCCTCGTTGAATGATCACCAACTCCGGCTCCTTCGGTTTCTCGGCACGCGGCTTTCTCTCTCCTTGCGCCTGGCCGTTTCCATTCCGTTGCCCGTTCTGACCGTTCTGTTTCTGGGCGCCCTCTTCCTTGGGACGGGCTTCACGCACGTTGATCGTGCGTCCCATCAGGTCAAACCCCGCCAACGCCTCGACGGCCTTGCGCCCCTCTTCCTCGTTCGGCATCTCGACGAAACCGAATCCGCGGGAGCGGCCCGAAAGCCTGTCACGAATGATGCGGGCCGACTCCACAGTGCCGTGGGCGGCAAAAGCTTCCTGCAATGCCTCATCGGTGGCCGTGTACGAAATATTGCTGACGTAGATGTTCATCCATGTTTCCTTGTTGGGAACTTGACCGTGAGGATTATGGGGGACCGGGGCGGCCTCTCATGGGCCCCGGAAAAGCACGAAAAACACTGAAATCAATCCGAACGGGTGCCTCAAATATAATCCGGTTGCGGGGGTTGCAGAGATTCTTTCCGGCCGCAAACGACCTTTTGAGGGGCTGCATCCCCCTTTCCCCGATGCTTTCCTGACACGTTTTTCGTGCAGATTGGGTACTTTTACCCGTCCCGCGCAATGCCGCGTCCAGGATTCGTTTCACCTTTTTCCCGCAAGCTCGCACCATGGCAAACCTCTACCTCGGACTCGACTGTTCCACCCAAAGTTTCACCGCCCTCGTGCTTGAACAAGGCACGGCGACGGATCCCTCCTCGACCCGGATCCTGGCGGAACGCAGCCTCAACTTCGACGAGCATTTTCCCGAGTTCAAGACCCGCAACGGCGTGCTGGCCGGCAAGGACGGCGTCGTCCACTCCCCGCCGCAAATGTGGGTGCGCGCACTGGAGGAGACCCTCGCGCTGCTGAAGAAGCAGGGAATCCCCCTCGATAAGATCACCGCCATCGGAACCTCGGGGCAGCAGCACGGATCCGTCTACCTCAACGCATCGGCGAAGCGCGCCCTCGCCCAACTCGACGCGACGCGGGCACTGACCCCCCAACTCGATTGGATCTACTCCCGCAAGACTTCCCCCATCTGGATGGATTCCAGCACCTCGGCGGAATGCAAGGAGATCGCGGAGGCTCTCGGCGGCGACGACGCCGTATGCGCCCTGACCGGCTCGCGCACCTTCGAGCGCTTCACCGGCCCGCAGATCCGCAAATTTTACAAGACCGAGCCGGAGCACTACCTCGCCACCGCCCAGATCTGCCTGGTCTCTAGCTTCATTCCGTCCTTGCTTGCAGGCAAGATCGTTCCCGTCGATCCCGGTGACGGTGCAGGCATGAACCTGATGGACATCGCGAAGCGTCAGTGGAGCCCCGAGGCCCTGGAAGCGACCGCGCCCGGCCTCACCGACAAGCTGCTGCCGATTCTCGAAACCACCGAGGCGGCCGCAACGATCTCCGCCTACTTCGTCGACCGTTTCGGGTTTTCGCCCGACTGCAAGGTTCTTCCCGGAACCGGCGACAACCCCGCCAGCCTCGTGGGGCTCGGCCTCGTTTCCGGAGGCGCGCTCGGCATTTCGCTCGGCACCAGCGATACCGTCTTCGCATACATGAACAATGTCAGCACCGATCCTTCCGGTGCGTCGCACGTCTTCGGCAGTCCCACCGGCGGCTACATGGCCATCTCCGTCTACAAGAACGGCAGCCTCGCGCGCGAGGCCGTGCGCCAGCGCCACGGGCTCAACTGGGACCAGTTCTCAGCGATTCTCGCGCAGACACCCGCGGGCAACGACGGACGCATTTTGTTGCCCTACTTCGACACCGAAATCGTTCCCCACGTCCAGAAGGCGGGCGCGCAGCGCTTCGGGTTCGGCGAGGGTGACACCGAAGCCGAGGTGCGCGCCGTGGTCGAGGCGCAGATGACCAGCATGCGCATCCACTCCGAGTGGATGGGCGAAACACCGAAGCGCATCCAGGCGACCGGTGGCGCCTCGAATAACCGCGAGATCCTGCAGATCATGGCCGATGTGTTCGGGGTGCCGGTGATGCGGCAAGAAACGTCCAACTCGGCAGGATTGGGCGCTGCGGTGCAGGCGCAGTTCGTGGCCCTGAAAGAGTCCGGATCCACGGTGTCGTTCGAAGAGCTGACGCAACCTCATGTGAACGCGACCTATACGCTGCAGCCGAATCCGGCGCATGCGGAGGTCTACGCGAAGTTCCGCGAGGAATACCGGAAGAAGGAAGCGGAATACGTGGGGTCGCTTGGCTGAGGACTCCCTGTTAGGGGAACGGCCACGAAAGGGCACAAGGAACACAAAGAAAGGGCGGATCAATGATCCGCCCTTTCTTTGTCCTGCTAAAGCACCGCAACGATGCGTTTACGGCGCGGCCTCCGCGCACATCGCATCGAGCTTGACGTAGCTCATCTCCATGCCATCGGTCATGCCGGTCTGCAGCGCGGCTTCGCGTGCTTCCTTCGAAGCGTACAACACCGTCATCTCAAGCTCCGTCCTGTCCGGCGACAGTTCCCGGAACAGGATCGTGACCCGGGTCTCGCCCCCCGTCCAGTCCTCGTCGAACAACTCCGTGTGCACGATGCGCGCGGGCGGATCGACCTCCAGGAATTTTCCGCCCCATCCCATCGCCTCGGGTCCGCCGTCCCAACCCTCTTCCACGGGCTCGCCGTTTCTTCGCAACTCGTACCGGAATGAGCCGCCCGCGCGCAAATCGACTTCGCACACAGCCATCTCCCAGCCGTCGGGCCCGGTCAGCCAGCGCTTGAGCAACTCGGGCTTCGTATGCGCGTCGAAAACCAGTTGACGGCGCGCGTCAAAAGTGCGCGTGATGCGCAATTCGCGATCGCCCATGAGTTCGACGTTCAGTTTTCCTGTCTTCATCGTGATTCTCCTTTGCCGGGGATGATGCGTCGCGGCCGCTTCTCCGCAGCCTTGAGGGTGTCGAGCAACGCGTCGAGTTGTTGGTACCGCCCTTCCCAGAAGCGCCGGTAGTTCTCCAACCACTCCACCGCTTCACCCAGCGGCTTCGCCTCAAGCCGCCGCGGACGGCGCTGCGCCGAGCGCCCGCGCGAGACCAGCCCGGCATCCTCAAGCACGCGCAAATGCTTCGAGATCGCCGGCTGGCTCAGGTCGAAAGGTTCCGCCAACTCCTGCACGGAAGCTTCGCCTTGGGCCAAACGCTCCAGGATCGCTCGCCGTGTGGGATCGGCCAGGGCCGAAAACACCGCATTCAGAGTGTTTTCGGCCAGTCCGTAGGCATGTCCATATCCAATCGGTTGCATAACTGATAGGTAATCTACTGTCGCCTTTTCAGCGTGTCAACCCGATTTTTCAACGCCTGCAACCGCGGGCACACGTGCCTGCAACATCCCCGAAGCACAGCCCTCCTACTCTATGCCCCGTCTCCGGAACATCCCCCGGCAAGAAAGGGCATCCATGTCCCCAGCGCTCCCCTCCACCGTCGCGCCCGCAACGGAACCCCCCGTTCTCCTCTCCGCGCCGACCGACCTCGGCGGCCCCGACTCCCTGTTCGCCACTATCCGCGCCACGCGCAAGGCGTGCCCCCCATGGTGCTCGAGCGTGGCGACTACCGCCTGCACTTCGCCACCACCGCCGCCGAACTCGACGCTCTCCTGCGCCTGCGTTACGACGTCTACAACCTCGAAATGGGCGAGGGATTGAAGGAGTCCGAGCGGACCGCGCGCGATACGGACGCCTTCGACGCGCAATGCCACCACCTCTTCGTGCAACACAAAGACAGCGGAGAGTGCGTGGGAACCTACCGCCTGCAAACCGCCGCCATGGCGCGTTCGGGATGCGGCTTCTACACGGATCAGGAATTCCGCATCGGCGACCTTCCCGAGGCCGTGCGCGAAGACGGCGTCGAAGTGGGTCGCGCCTGCGTCGGTCGCGCGCATCGCAACGGGCACGTGCTGCAACTGTTGTGGAAAGGGCTCGCGAACTACCTGTTGTGGAACGGCAAGCGCTATCTCTTCGGAGCGTGCTCCCTTTCGAGCCAGGATCCGGCGGAAGGGGTTGCCCTGTACCGCGAACTCTCTACGACGGGTTCGCTGCATCCGGAAATCCGCGTCGCCCCGCGTGCGGGGTGGGAGTGCCGCATCGAAGGATCGGTTCCCGTCGTCACGCAAACGCCAGAGGTGCCGCGACTGCTCAAGGGTTACCTCAACCTGGGCGGACACGTGTGCGGCGAGCCCGCCCTCGATCGCGCCTTCAAAACCATCGACTACCTCGTGCTGCTTGACATCGAATCGATGCCGCCTGGGTTGTTTCGTCGTTTCGTGGCGTAGGGGTGACAGCGCGCCACCATCACATCTCCATGGTGCCAAAGCGCCCGCCTGTCCGGTGGATGCGCGGTTGCCTGCGCGCTGCGGGATTCGTCGCGTGGACGTTGGCGGTCGGCGGAGCGTGGCTCTGCGTGCGAACCGTCCTTCCCCGGACGCGTCACGCCGCGGGTGGCGCATGGACATTGCATTTGTGGTCGCGCGGGTTGCTTCGCCTGCTGGACATCACGATGGTCATTCGGGGGGCGCCCTGTCGCGGGCCCGCGCTGCTTGCGGGAAACCATGCCGGTTACCTCGACGTCGTGGCGCTCTCCGCCATGTCGCCTGCGCTCTTCGTCTCGAAGGATGATCTCGCGGGCTGGCCCGTGCTGGGATTCCTCGGCAGATCGGTCGGCACGCTTTTTCTCAAGCGCGGCAGCCCGCGCGCCGTGACCAATGTCGGCAATGCCATGCAGGCCGCCTTCCGGGAAGGACGGCGCGTCATCGTCTTTCCCGAGGGCACGACTTCGAACGGGCACTGCGTCTTGCCCTTCCATCCCTCCCTGTTCGAGCCCGCCCTGCGCGCGGGAGTTCCCGTGCAGGCCTCGGCGATCGCGTGGACGCGCAAGCACCCTCGCGACCCCGAAGATCTTGCCGTGTGGATCGGCGACGCGGAGTTCCTGCCGCACCTGTGGCAGTTGTTTTGCGCGCGCGGACTGACTGCGCGCATCGTGTTCCGGGAAGCTGTTTCAGGGTATCCGGATCGGCGCACCGCCGCTGAGTCCACGCGCGCATGGATCGTGGGGGTATCGGACGATGGGCCGGTTGTAGGGGCAAATGATCATTTGCCCCTACAACCACCCCCGCACGGCGTCGGCCACGCTACCCCTTTAGTGCGCGGCCTCGCGCACAGGATCCGGGGCATGCGGCATGGCCACCGCGCGCCCGGCACGGCGCAACAACGGCAGGTCGTTGGCGGAGTCCCCCGCGGCAAGGGCGTTCGAGACGGATAACCCCAG
>JBJHDK010000003.1:0-3231 GCA_050486505.1 Fibrobacteria bacterium
GCGCATTCGGCCTCGCCGCCCTCGCTTCACTCGGACTCACGCTGGTCGCGCTGTGGTTCAGGCGCATTGCCTGGGGGAATGTCCTTTTCAGGACGGCGGTTCTTCTGGGCGAGCGCTGGAGGGAAAGCCGCGCCCGGGACCGCCTCAGGAATTTCACCTCGAGCCTCAAGGATTTCCCATGACCGCCACGACTTCCGCAGGTACCCCCCGGAACCCCCAGCCCCTGACGGACGCCGATTTACTTGTTCTGAAGGAAGCCAGCATCGTGAAAGAAGATGCGGAGCGGCAGGTTGCGATGCTGCGCGGAGGCATGAAGCGTCCGAAGCTGCTTCGCCCGTGCACGCTGGGCGATGGCATCGGGATGCCCGATCCCGAGGGTTTTGAGGAGTCGGCGCGCATGTATCGCGAGGCTTGCAGGGAAGGCCGCTGGATCCACTTCATTCCAGCTTCGGGGGCGGCCACGCGCATGGCCGACAGCTTGCGCGACCGCGAGGCGTTGGAAAAGACCTTGCGCGAACAGGGCCACGATCCCGCGGAACTCTTCGACTTGCTCGGGGACCCCGACGCGCTTGCCGATCTTCCCAAGGCACTGATGCCCTTCCACAAGTACGGGAGCGTCGTGCGCACGCCCGTGGAGGAGCATGTGCGCGAGGCCGCGGCCCTTGCGGGCGGCGCCGAGGCGCGCCTGCATTTCACGATTTCCCCGGAGCATGAGAAGGGGTTCTTGAGGGAAGTGGAGCGCGTGCTGGCACTGCTGCGCGGCGAGGGTATCCGCGCCGAGGTCACGCATTCCTTCCAGGAGCCGTCGACGCAGACGCTCGCGCTCGACGAGGAGGGGAATCCGTTTCGTGACGCGGAGGGGCGGCTGGTGCTGCGTCCGGGCGGCCACGGTTCGTTGCTGCGGAACCTCGAGGCGTGCGGCGGGGAGTTCGTGTGGGTACGCAACATCGACAATATTCCCGTGGAGGCGGTGCGCGCGGAGGGGCGCCCCCTGCGCCTTGCGTTGGGCGGGATGCTGATGCGCACGGCGAAGCTTTCGGACGACAGGCCCGTGCGCGTGGCGGGCATGGTTCGGAACACGGGTGAGCCCGGCGGCGGACCGTTCTGGATTCGCACGGCGGAGGGTTCCTCAATCCGCATCGTGGAGTCGGCGGAGGTTGACAAGGAGGACGGAGCCCAGAACAAGATCTTCGCGGCGGCCACGCATTTCAATCCCGTGGATCTGGCCTGCGCACTGCGCGATCCGACGGGCAAGGCGTTCCGGCTGGAGGAGTTCGCCGAGCCGTCGGCCTGTTTCATTGCGGAGAAAACACATGGGGGGCGTCCCCTGCGGGCGCTTGAGTGGCCGGGGCTCTGGAACGGGGCGATGGCGTATTGGGGGACGCATTGCGTGGAGATTCCGCTGGCCCAGTTCGCGCCGGTGAAGACCGCGGCGGACTTGATGCGGGCGGAACACAGGGGGAGTTGACAGTTGCGAGTGATGAGTGATGAGTTGAGGGGCCCCTAAGTCCCGATGTACGCACTCCGCCAACTTCGTTTCATTAGAGTGGAGAAGTTGCCTGTATCAAGCCGGTCACGGATGAGACGGGAATTTGCGGAGTTCCGTTTGATGTTTAGAGTGTCGCATATTCCTCATGTATCCTGCTTGGCGAAAATTTCACGGTTCTCCTGACAAAACGTGTTTGATGAGGTTTTTAGAAAAATCGACTGACAATCCTGAAGCCTCACGATAAATTCCAAAAGTACGCTATAGCGAAAAAGTGGTCGTTAAGTGGCAAGTATGTGAGAGCATGAATGTTATGAGGAGTTTTTACAGAATCCTGTTGGCATGTGTCCTGTCCCTCAGCGCGGCTCCGTTGCACGCCCAATGGGTCAAGACCGACGGCCCTGACAGTGTTCAGGTACTGCTGCATGCGGATCCGCACAGGGTTTATGCCGGGACGAAGCACGGAGTGTTCTCGTCAAGCGACACCGGCACAACATGGGTGGAGATCAGCACGGGGCTCTCTAACCGGAACATTCAGGCGCTTGCCATCGCCGCCGGTCGTCTCTTCGCCGGAACGGCAGGTGGCGGTATTTTTCGCTCCCCCGACAACGGGGCCAACTGGGAGTCAGCCAACCATGGGCTGACGGATCTTGATGTACGCTCGGTCGCCTTTTCCTTCCCGCTGCGAACCCTTCTCGCCGGAACTCCCGCAGGTGTATTTCGGTCTTCCGACAGCGGAGCGACTTGGACGGCATTCAACTCAGGGCTCCCGACTCTTGATGTGCGAGACGTGATTTTCAACTGGAATCGCGCGTATGCCGGAACCGATAGCGGCGTCTTTTATCTTCCACCCGGAGATTCTGTATGGGTTCCCATCAACAACGGACTGACGAATCTCGACGTGCGCACAATCAGTCCCACTCTCTGTGCCGGAACCGACTCGGGCGTTTTCCTGTGGCGTGAACACGGCTCGAATCCATCATGGATCCAGGTATCCAGTGTACCGGGAACGGAAATACTCAGTCTTTCTGCTTCTGCGGGGATCCCGGATGCGACAGGGGATGCAATCCTTGCCGGAACAAATGACGGCGTGTTTTGGGGCTATCCACCTAGCTTGTTAGAGTGGGTTGCGGTCAATGAAGGCCTGACAGATCTTGATGTCCGCGCTACTGCCCTGCCCGAGAATACTGGTCCCTATGGTTACATGTTCGTCGGCACTGAGACAGGAGTTTGGCGTCGCCCCATGTCCGAAGTGATGCCAACGAGTATTCGGCCCATGCCCCGATCGTCAGCGCTCTCACAGTTGCGACTGGTGGGAAGCCAGACCGTCGCCTTCTCGCTCCCAGCGCGGACTCCCGTCTCGCTGACATTGCATGACCTGTCGGGCCGCACGCGGGCGACTTTGCTGACCGGGGAGCTTGCTGCGGGCAGTCACACGGCGCGGATCGATGCGATGTCATTGCCTGCAGGACTGTACGTCGTACGACTGCGGACACCAGGATTCACCGAAACCCGGCGTGTATTGTTGACGGAGTGACCTTCGGCACCAGACGACTCATAACTCATAACTCATAACTCATAACTCATAACTCATAACTCATAACTCATAACTCATAACTCATAACTCATACCCGCTCCTGTACACATCACTCTCCCGCATCGCCAGTATCCACTCCAGGCCGTAAATCCCGGGCCTTACGGCCAACATCGGATTCTCCCCGAAACCGTGGCCCCACGCAGGACTC
>JBJHDK010000003.1:3241-73315 GCA_050486505.1 Fibrobacteria bacterium
GCGGAGGGATGTCACGACGCGGCCCCTCGAAATGAAACCACAAGCTTCGCCGCAGCGCGCGTGCGGCATCGGGCTTACCGTTCAGGCTGTACAGGTGGTAGAGCAATTGCGCCATCGAACGCCTGTGGATGTCCTGCTCCAGCCCTTTCACCAGCAGTTCTTCCGCGGCCCTGCGCGCCCGCACCGCACGTGCGTCCTCGTCGCCGGTGCAGCAGGCATGCAGGACCCGGGCGTAAAGCTCGTAGAAATCCGGCGACTGGTGTCCCGCGCGCCCCGCGTTCTGCAGCGCATCGATGGCGAAGTAGTGGTATCCCTGACGGAAGTGCGCCTGTGCAAGCAGGTACCATCCGCGTCCTGATCCCGGCAGCTTGAGGAGGCCTTGGTCGAGGTGCCGAACCGCTTCTTCGTAGCGACCGCGCTCGACCAGCCACTCGCCCCAGGCGAGCTGCATGTCGGGGGACGCGTCGGTTGACGTCGCCTGCGTGCGCAGAAAATCGACCCATTCCGCTGGCGAGCCGAATTGTCTGATGTACGCCGCCTTGGCGAGCAGCGCGAGGCGATTTCCGGGCTCCTCCGCGAGCACGCTGTCGATGAGGGCGCCGGCTTCCCGGTGACGGCGCTGTGCCAGGTAGAGCGAAAGCAGGTTGCGCCAAGCCGCGTCACGCGCGGCGCCGCCGTCGCGCACTTGCTCGAGCCAGTTCTTCTCCGCGTCGGCGGTTTCCCCTTGCAGCACCAGCAGAACTCCCGCATTGACCCGCAGGCTGCCGCGCAACTCCGGCGTAAGCGCGCGCTGGCGTAGCCGGCCCCAGTGTTGCGCGGCCGTGCGGGGAGCTCCGTCCATCATGGCGCGCAGCCCGGTCACGAAGGCTTCTTCGGCAGGGGTCAAACGTCCGCGAGGAAGCAGGGGCGGGCCCTTGTCGGGGGCGAGCGACTCCAGAATCGCGCGGGTGTCGGTGTCGGCCAAGGTATCGGGGAAGTGCAACACCCAGCTGACGTGCACGGGCGGGGATTCCCCGGGCAGGGAGGCGTCGAGCTCGAAAACCCCCGCGAAACCCTGCGTTGGGGACAGCGCCGCGAGCAGCAGCAGAACTCCGGTGAACGGGCGGCGCATGCGGGGAAGATACGTAGGGCAGTGGGCAATGGGCAGTGGGCAATAGAATAATGCAGCAGCGGAACAATGGAGTACGGGGGGATTTCGGGTGCGGGATGCAACAGGGGGGCTTTACCTCCTACCTCCTACCTCCTACCTTGTCGCTCCATGATTCTCACGGGTCCGGAAATCATCAAGCAGGTCGAAGCGGGTGAAATTCACATCGCACCGTTCGAACCGGTGCACGTGGGGCCGAACTCCTACGACGTGACCCTCAATTCGAAACTCCTCGTGTACGACCTTGCCCCCGGCGAGGCGCTCGACATGAAGCGCGACAACCCCACGCGGGCACTGGTGATTCCGGCGGACGGACTCGTGCTGCAGCCGGGGACCCTGTATATCGGGTGCACCAACGAAACGGCCACGAGCAAGCGCTTCGTGCCCATGTTCGAGGGACGATCCAGCATTGGTCGACTCGGTATCAACACCCACATCACTGCGGGTTTCGGTGACGTGGGTTGGGGGTACCTTCCCGACGAGAAAGGCGAGCTGGTCTGCCAGTTTCCCACCTGGACGCTCGAGATCGAGGTTGTGCACCCCATTCGCGTGTACCCCGGAGTGCGGATCGGGCAGGTGTACTTCATGCGGCCCGAGGGATCCCTGTCATATTACAAGGGCAAATACTCGTCCCAGAAAGAGCCTCAGGCCAGCAGGTTGTTCAGGGATTTCGAAACGAAGTCTTGAGTCGAAACCGACTTTAATTGTCATTTCCAATATGTGACAATTAAAGTCATTCGCGTACAAATAGTCTGACAATCGCTTATGCTTCGGGAGAATTGGCGCTTTTTTGTGACGAATCCTGCGATTTAGTTGCCGTTCTCGCGGGCTCACTGTTACAAATTTACGGCACGCTTTTTTCTACGCTTGAGCGTCGGTTTCCAAGACCAACACCCACATTTCATCTCTCAAGGAGAGGCCGGTCCATGACTCCCAAAGAAGTAATCGAGCTTGCCAAGAAGAATAACGTCGAGTTCGTCGACCTGATGTACGGCGACATGTTCGGCATCCTGCAGCACTTCAGCTACCCCGTCTATCGTCTCGACGAAGACATGTTCAAAGATGGCGTGGCCTTCGACGGTTCGTCGATTCGTGGCTGGAAGAGCATCGACAAGTCGGACATGCTCATGATGCCCGATCCCAAGTCGGCCTTCATTGATCCGTTCCGTGCCCATACGACCCTGTGCATGTTCTGCGACATCCTCGAGCCCCGTACCGGCGAGCTCTATGATCGCGACCCCCGCTCCATCGCCAAGAAGGCATTGTCGTACCTGAAGGCCTCCGGTATCGGCGATACTGCGTACTTCGGCCCCGAACCCGAGTTCTTCGTGTTCGACGGCGTGCGCTACCAGAGCTCCCCCAACATGGGATTCTATGAGCTGCTCACCGACGAGGGCCCGTGGACGAGCGCCGATGAGGGAAGCCTCGGTCACAAGGTGCACCACAAGTTCGGTTACGCTCCCGCTGCGCCCATCGACACCATGTCCGATCTTCGCGACGAAATGCTCGTGAACCTGATGAAGATGGGCGTGACTCCCGAAATTCATCACCACGAGGTTGCCACCGCCCAGTGCGAGATCGGCACCAAGTTCGACGAGCTCATCGGTGCGGCCGACCAGGTGCACAAGCTGAAGTACGCCGTCAAGAACACCGCCGCCAAGCACGGCAAGACCGCGACCTTCATGCCCAAGCCCATCTGGGGCGACAACGGCTCCGGCATGCACGTGCACTCCTCCATCTGGAAGGACGGCAAGAACCTGTTCGCGGGTGACGGCTATGCCAACATGAGCAAGCAGGCCCTGTGGGCCATCGGCGGCATCCTCAAGCACGGGCGTGCCATTCAGGTGTTCTCGAACGCCTCGGTGAACAGCTACCGTCGCCTGGTGCCCGGCTACGAGGCTCCGGTGAACCTGGCCTACTCGGCCACCAACCGTTCGGCCTCGATCCGCATCCCGTACGTGCAGGGCGACAAGGCGCGCCGCTTCGAGTTCCGCTGCCCCGACAGCTCCGGTTCGCCGTACCTGACCTTCGCCGCCATGCTGATGGCGATGATCGATGGCATCAAGAACCAGGTCGATCCGGGTCAGCCGCTCGACAAGAACATCTACGAGCTGCCTCCCGAGGAGTTGAAGCAGGTTCCTTCGACGTGCTACAGCCTCGAGCAGGCCGTCGAGGAACTCGAAGCCGACAAGGACTGGCTCACCGCCGGCGACGTGTTCGCGGAGGACTTCATCGCCGCCTACACGGACTACAAGAAGGCGAACGAAATCGCTCCGGTGAAGCTTCGCCCGAATCCGGTCGAATTCGAGCTCTACTTCCAGAACTAGGGTTTTTTGGCCAGCAGGCCGAAACGGAGTCGAAGCCCCCTTGCCGCAAGGCGAGGGGGTTTTGTTTGCCCGGAAAGCTGCCTTCGGGGGTTCATGTGTTACGTTTCGTGCCACGCGTCATTCATCACGTGTTCCGGGAGGTTTCATGAATCGCACCATCGCGCGCATCCGTTTTTCGTTTTTGTCCCTTTTCTCCGCCATCGTGGCGGCATTCGCCTTGAGCGCATGCATTCTCGATGATCTCAAGGATGTCGAGTCGGTCGAGGACGCCGCCTCCCTGATGCTGGTTGCGGGCTATGCAGGCACCTGGAGCGTGGATACGACCCTCGAGGGGACTCATGAGCGGGGTTCGGTGGTGATCGGCTTTGACGGCTCCGTCGATTTCGACACGGATCTCTCGTTCGGCCCCGAGGACTATCTCGGCGTGTACGACCGCCTCGATGTCGACCTGCCTCCGCACGGTCCGCGCATTCAGATCGAAATCAATCCCGTCGGTGACCTGCCCCAGCGCCGGATCCGCCTTTTCGTCGAGGTCGCGACGGAAACCCTGACGCACATCGCGTACTATCCCGACGCGGACAGTGAAGACGGGACGATCATCCAGGTCTCGGCGCTCGTTGCCGAAGAGTAGTCCTCCCGACACATTTTCCTGATGAAGGCGGTGCATGACCTGCGCCGCCTTTGCGCGTTGTGGGCGCGATCGCGGAGCGTCCCATCCACCGCATCTCGACGACGCACACCCAATATCCTACATATCCCATATGGTTTTAATCTGTCGAATATCATCAAAAATTTTCTTTTTTAGGCCGAAATATCAGGGTTGTCGGGAATCGCGAAAACGGTTAACCTTTCACTCTACTAGGATATTAAACCCCGGAGGTCCACATGGCCACCACACAGGAACTGTACACCAGCGAAGCCGCAAAGATCTGGAAGGAACGTCTCAACGACAAGCTTCCCGACGAATGGCGCGTGAATGTGGATGAGTTCGAGTCCGACATCGCCCTCAAGAAGCTGGGGAAGATCGACCACAAGCTCTTCGCGGAAACCCGGCTGCGCATGGGTGCGTACGGGCAGCGCTACGACAACGGCAACCGCTACGACGGCAAGGAAGTGCGCAAGCTGGCGTTTCCCGACGCGTTCAAAGGCCCCGAGACCTACTGGGACGCTCCCGGCATGGAGCGCATCAAGCTGCCCTGGGGCGGCCTCACCGCCGAGCAGATGGAGCTCTTCGCCGACCTCGCGGAAGAGTACAGCGACGGCATCTGCCACATCACCACGCGCCAGGCGATTCAGCTCCACTACATTCACATCGAGAACTGCCCCTCGATGTTCCGTCGCTTGGGCGCGCTCGGCATCACCACCCGCGAGGCCTGCGGCAACGCGGTGCGCAACGTGTCGGCCGATCCCATGGCGGGCGTCTCGCCCACCGAAGCCTTCGACGTGACGCCTTACGCGCACGCGCTGTTCGAGTTCCTGCTGGGCCACCCCGACGCGCAGGACTTCGGTCGCAAGTTCAAGATCGCCCTGTCGGGCGACAAGGCGGGGGCCTCGGGTCTGGTCAACATCCACGACCTCGGTCTGATTGCGACGATTCGCGACGGCAAGCGCGGGTTCGAGTATTACGTGGGCGGGGGCCTCGGTGCCGTGCCCTACGCGGCGAAGCTGTTCAGTGATTTCGTGCCCGAGGAGGAAATCCTTCCGCTCGCGCAGGCGGTGTGCCGCATCTACGGTCGTTACGGCGAAAAGAAGAAGCGCCATCGTGCCCGCATCAAGTTTCTCATTGCCGATCTCGGATTCGAGAAGTTCAAGGAACTCGTGCTCGCCGAGCGCGCCATCCTGCCGCACGACGATCGCTGGTCCTCATACATCAAGGACATCGCGAAGTTCGAGGAGAAGCCCTCGCGTCCCGCGGGAAAGGCGATTGCCCCCACGGGTGACAAGGAATACGATTTCTGGGTGAAGACCAACGTCAAGCCCCAGCGTCAGGAAGGCTACGCTGCCGTGATCGTGACGCTTCCGCTGGGCGACATTACGTCGAACCAGATGCGCGACCTCGCCGACATCACCCGCAAGTACCTCAAGGACACCGTGCGCACGATGGTCGAGCAGAACCTGCTGCTGCGCTGGGTCAGCATCGACGATCTGCCCGCACTCTACAAGGACCTGAAGGTGATCGGACTGGCCCTGCCCGGTGCGGAGTCGATCCTTGATGTCACAGCTTGCCCCGGAACCGATACCTGCAAGCTGGGGGTTTCTTCGTCGCGCGGCCTTGCGGGCGAACTGCGCAAGCGTCTCTACGCCAAGGGGCCCGAGATTGCCGAGGCGGCGCGCGCGCTGCGCATCAAGGTCTCCGGCTGCTTCAATTCCTGCTCGCATCACCACATCGCCGACATCGGGTTCTACGGAATCTCCCGGAACGTCGGCGGCTACGTGGTGCCGCACTTCCAGATGGTGCTGGGCGGCCAGTTCGAGAACAACGGCGGCGCCTTCGGCATCGGCGTGGGCGGCGTGCCCTCGAAGGCCGTTCCGGTGGTGGTCGAGCGCCTGCTCGAGCAGTTCGTGGCGCAGCGCAACGAGAACGAGAAGTTCCGCGACTGGGTGGAGCGCACCGGCAAGGCCACCATCATGCAGGGCCTGCAAGATCTCATGGCCGTTCCCGCCTACGACCAGGACAAGTCCTGGTACGTGGACTGGGGTGACGTGCGCGAGTATTCCGTGAAGGACAAGGGCATGGGCGAGTGCGCGGGCGAAGTGGTGACGCTCACCGACTTCGGTCTCAAGGCCGCAGACCGAGAGCTTTTCGACGCGCAGCTCAAGCTGGAACAGGGCGGTGGCTCCGCGGAAGTCGGTGCGATGGCGTACCGCGCCATGGTGCTGGCGGCACAGGGCCTTCTTAAGGCGAAGCATCCCTACGTGAACGAGGATCCCGACACGGTCATGGATCTGTTCATCAAGGACTTCCACGAGACCGCGATCTTTCACGATCCGTATGCGGGTCCCAAGTTCGCGCAATACTACTTCGCAGCCCACAAGCACCGCGGCGCCGGGCTCGACAAGGAGAAGGCCTCCCTGTTCCTCCATGAGGCACAGCTATTCGTGGAGGCGGCCCACAGCTGCCACGCGCGCACGAGCCTGGCGGCACCGGCATCGACATGAACCTTCGTAAGGGCGACCCGCTGGTTGCCCATACCCAGTGCCGCCTTTGGGCGAGTGCGCAACAAGGAAGACTATGAACCTGCAGAACATCCAATGGAAACTCCACGTCGACGAGAACACCGTCGGTGACCACCACAACTGGTTCAAGGCCTTCGCGGCCTGGATCCCCGACAGTCCCGAGGTGTTTGTCGACGTCGCGGATTACAGTCACGTGCAGGATGGACCGATCGTGTTCCTCTCCGGGCACAACGAGTGCTATACCCTCGACGCGACTTCGCGTCGTCTCGGCCTCCTGTACGAGCGTCGCCAGCCGGCCGACGGCACGAACGCCGAGAAGCTGCATGCGTCCTTCAAGACGCTGCTGCTGCACGCCGCACGTCTTGAAACGGATCCGGTGTTCGGTGACAAGGCTCCGAAGTTCCTCGCAGGTGACGTGAAGTTCATCGTCAACAACCGCGCCATCGCTCCGAACACCGATGAGACGCTCGCCACCGTGAAACCCGAGCTCGACGCCTTGTTGTCCAAGGTTTACGGCGCGGACGGCTATACGCTGGAGCGCGAGCAGGACGCCCGTCAGCGCTTCATGGTGCACGTGAAGGCCAAGGCGTCGGTGACGGTCGCTGAGGCGCTTAAGACGTTGGGTTAAGAGGACCGCGCCGGAATCCAGAGGCACGAAATTCATAACCCCTTGGGACCTCGTCCCGAGGGGTTTTTTGTTGTGGGGTGCACGGTGATGGCGAGGCTGCGTACGGGAAGAGAGTTCGCTTTGGCGAACTTCGGTTTTTCCCGAACCCCTAGCTTTTGCGGCACTTTCGGGGTGCCCAAAACTTGGAACTACTCAGTCTCATCGGCGAGCGCATCAGGAAGCGCATCTTGGGCAGGGGATACCCGAGCATTGAGTTGTTCGCCCATGAAAACGGGATTCCGAAGTCCACCCTGAGCGAGTTGCTGAACGGAAAAAACGACCCCAAGCTCACCACGCTCGCGAAAATCTGCGCGGGACTCGAGATCACCCTCTCCGATCTTTTGCGTGATCCGCAGATCGATACCTGGATCCGTGAAGAGGCGCCGTACTATGATCCCCGCACGACCCGGGCCGACGCGAAGAGATCCCCAACAAGGCCTACCAGGAAAGGCCGAGCATAACGGCGCCCAGGGGATGACATGACGATTACCCCGCTTTAGGAAATCGTTTCTCCAGGTACTCCCGGTAGGGTGACTTCGGCATGTCGGCGAGAGTCTTGTCGAAGCGGGCGCGGTCGATGAACCCGCGCTCGTATGCGATTTCCTCGAGGCAGGCGATCTTCAGACCCTGCCTGGCTTCCAGTGTGTAGATGAAGTGGCTGGCCTCGAGCAATGAGGCGTGCGTCCCGGTGTCGAGCCACGCGATGCCGCGGCCCAGCGGGGAGACGGCGAGCTTTCCGTCGCGCATGTAGGAGAGGTTGAGATCGGTGATCTCCAGTTCCCCGCGCGGCGAGGGGCGCAGCGCTTTTGCGCGCGCGACCACGGTGGAGTCATACACGTAGAGGCCGGGCACGGCATGGTGCGATTTCGGCTTCGCGGGTTTTTCCTCGATGCCGACGGCCTTTCCGGATGCGTCGAACTCCACCACTCCGTAACGCTCGGGATCCTTCACCGGATAGCCGAAGATACGCGCGCCTTCGCGGAACGATGCGATGATGCCTTCGAGATCGAGCTCGCCGTAGAAGATGTTGTCGCCCAGGATCAAGGTTGCCGGGCTTCCGGCCAGGAACTCTTCACCGAGCAGGAAGGCCTGCGCCAGGCCCTCGGGCTTGGGTTGCACCTTGTAGGAGAGGTGGATTCCCCATTGGGAACCGTCCCCGAGCAAGGCCTCGAAGCGGGGGGTGTCCTCCGGCGTCGAAATGATCAGGATGTCGCGGATGCCCCCCAGCATGAGCGTGGACAGGGGGTAGTAGATCATCGGCTTGTCGTACACGGGCTGGAGCTGCTTGCTCGCGACCCGTGACAGGGGATACAACCGGGACCCGGCCCCCCCGGCAAGGATGATGCCCTTCACGCGTGGCGCCCTTTCTTGTTCCCCTTGCCTGGGGTCCGGAAGGTACGGAAGTTCAGGGGTTGCGGGTCAGGAAGGCCGAGCGCCGTGCGGATGTCATCGTGCACCTTGGGGATTTCCTGCGTGGCGTCGACCTCGGCGAGCACGCCGACGTCGCGAAAGAAGCGCAGCATGGGCTCGGTCTTGTCGTGGTAATCCGAAAGGCGCTTGTGGATGGCGTCTGCGTGGTCATCGCTGCGCTGCACCAGAGTGCCTCCGCACACGTCGCAGATGCCATCGACCTTGGGGCGGTGACCGATCAGGTTGTAGTCGAGCCCGCAGCGGGAACAGGCGCGCCGGGCGAGCATGCGCTCGGTCACGAGGCTGTCGGGCGCATCGAGATGGATGACCGCATTGATGTTGTAATTCTCGAAGAGAAACTCGGCCTGCGCGAAGTTGCGTGGATAACCGTCGAGCACGAAGCCGTAATTCCAGTCGTGCATGGCGAGACGCTCCGAGACCACGCCCGCAACGAGTTCGTCGTCGACCATGCGGCCGCGCGAGATGACGCGGTGGACCTTGGCGGCCAGCTTGGTGTGGTTGGCGATGTTCCAGCGGAACTGGTCGCCGATCGAAATGTGCACGAAATCGTAGGCCTCGCACAGGAGCTTTGCCTGCGTGCCTTTGCCCACCCCTTGGATGCCCATGATGATGTACTTGTACATGCGCCGTGAAGGTAGGAAAAGGGGCTGCTGCATTGGATGCCATAGCCCTTTTCATGGAGTTTGCGGCGGGCTGATGTCTTCGTTTCGCCGGACTGCGGACGCGCCATGCGGCGTCGGCCTCAGTCGCGGTACTCCCGGTACCGCTCCTTCGGTCCTCCTGGCCTGACACGTCCTCGTTCCGGCGCCCCTGTTCGGCAGAGAAGTTGTCTTCATGACCGTCGCGAGCGTCGCCCTGTTTTGCCTTGTCGTCCGTCCCGCATCTGTGCCTGCTTGCCCTTACAGGTCTACCTTTGGGCCCATGCACAAGCACATCGAAGCTCTCCGTAAATCCGCCCGCGAGATCGGCGCGCTGCGGTCCGCCGCCGGCTTGCTCGGCTGGGACCAGGAAACCTTCATGCCCCCGCACGGCGGAGCGGCGCGCGCCGAGAGCCAGGCCGCCCTGGGCGCGCTCATCCACCGCCTGCTCACGTCCGATGCGCATTGGCGTCTCATCGAAGACGCGTCCGCAATGGACCTTGCGCCGCGCGAGCGCGCATTGGTGCGGGAGCTGCGCCGCGATGCAGAGGACGCGCGCAAGGTTCCGGCGGACCTCGCGGAGGACCTCGCGCGCACGGCCTCGCTGGCGCAACAGGCGTGGTCGAAGGCGCGCGCCGCCGACGGAGGCAAGGGCGCGCCCGCGGAGTTTCTGCCGTGGCTGCGCAAGATGGTTGCGCTCAAGCGTCGCGAGGCCGAGTGCCTGGCACGCGGCGACTCGGCGTACGATGCGTTGCTCGACCAGTTCGAGCCGGGCGCGCGCGTCGCGACGGTGAGCCCCGTGCTCCAAAGCTTGCGCGACGGCCTGGTTCCCCTGCTGAATCGCGTGCTTGCAAAGAGTCCCCCCGGCTCCCTTTCTGCCGAGCCTTGGGAAGGAAAGGCCTTTCCGCTGGATGCGCAGGCGCGCTACAACGAGCGCCTGCTGCGCGACATGGGGTTTGATCTCGAATCCGGTCGGCTCGATGCGAGCGCGCATCCTTTCACGCAGGGCATGGCGCCCGGCGACGTGCGTTTGACGACGCGGTATCGCGAGGATGATTGGCTCAACGCCCCGTTCAGTACTCTGCATGAAGGGGGGCACGGGTTGTACGAGCAAGGGCTTCCGCAAGAAGACTGGGGAACGCCGCTGGGCGAGGCGACCTCGCTGGCGATCCATGAGTCTCAGTCGCGCTTCTGGGAGAACCGCGTGGGGCGTTCGCGCGCGTACTGGGAGTTTTGCCTGCCGGTGGCGGGCGAATATTTCGGGGGGCTGCTCGCGGGCGCAACGGTGGACGGGGTGCTTGCCCGGGTCAATGCGGTGGAGAGGTCCTTCATCCGCGTGGAGGCGGATGAGATGACATACAACCTCCATGTGCTGCTGCGCTTCCAGCTCGAGGAGGCGATTTTCTCCGGTGCTCTCGAAGTCGAGGGACTATCTGCCGCATGGGATGAAGGAATGGAGAAGCTCCTGGGCATTCGTCCGCCCGATGCCGCGCGCGGATTTTTGCAGGACGTGCATTGGAGCTGCGGGTTGTTCGGGTACTTTCCGACCTACACGTTGGGGAACCTGTACGCGGCGCAGTTCGCGGCGGCGATGGAGAGTGATCTCGGTGATCTCGACACGAAGATTAGAGTCGGCGACTTCGCGCCGATGCGGGACTGGTTGCGCGAAAACATCCATCGGCACGGCCGGGAGTTTTCCGCCGCCGAGCTGTGTCTCCGCGCGACGGGCAAGGAACTTGATGCGTCACATTTTCTGCGTTATCTGGAAGGGAAGTACCTGTGAATTCGATCTTGCTTGTGCAGTGCGGGGATCGTGCCGGCATCGTGGCCGGGTTGTCCGGATGGGTTCACGAGAACGGTGGCAATATTCTCGACGCGGACCAGCACACCGACCCCGACACGGGACAGTTCTTCATGCGCATCGAGTTCGACCGCGGCCGCTTTCGGCTTGATGCAGGGCAAACGCGCGTCTCCCTGCAGGGGCTCGGCGCCCGTCTTGGGATGTCCTGGTTGTTGCATGATGCCGGAGCCCTGCCGCGCGTGGCGGTGTTCGCGAGCAAGACTCCGCATTGCCTTTATGACCTCCTGCTCAACCGGCAGCTGGATGAGCTTCCCGGCGAGATCGCGATGGTGATTTCGAACCATCCGGATGTCGGCGAAGTCGCCCGCCACTTCTCGGTTCCGTTTCACCACATTCCCGTGGAGGAACAGGGAAAGATGGAGGCCGAGAAGCGGCAGCGGCAACTATTGCGCAACGAGGGCGTGGATCTTGTCGTGCTGGCTCGCTACATGCAGGTGTTGTCGCCCGAATTCGCCGCGGAATGGGAGGGGCGGGCGATCAATATCCACCACTCGTTTCTCCCGGCCTTCGCGGGGGCGCGCCCCTACCATCAGGCGAAGGAACGCGGGGTGAAGCTCATCGGTGCGACGGCGCACTATGTGACGTCCGATCTAGACGAGGGGCCGATCATCGCGCAGGCGACGACGGCGGTGACGCACCGCGACGCGGTGTCGGACATGGTGCGGAAAGGCCGCGATCTCGAACGGAGCGTCCTCACCCGCGCGGTGCGGTTGCACCTGCAGCACCGCGTGCTGACGTCGGGACGGCGGACGGTTGTGTTTGGGGAGTAGTTGAGTGACGAGTTACGAGTGAAGATGCGTTTCGGGATTTCGTGCAACTTCTCCCCGCTTCTCCATCCTCGGCACCGCATCGAGAAGCGTCCGCGTATACGGATGCTGCGGGTTCGCGAAAAGCTCCGCCGTCGGGCCTTCCTCGACCACCTTCCCCGCGTTCATCACCAACACCCGGTCCGCGATCGCGCGCACAAGGGACAGGTCGTGCGTGATGAACAACAGCGCCAGGCCCTCCTCGCGCTTCAGGTCGAGCAACAGGTTCACGATCTGCGCCTGCACCGACACGTCGAGTGCCGAGACCACCTCGTCGCACACGATCAGCTTCGGCTTGAGCCCCAGCGCGCGGGCGATGCACAGGCGTTGGCGCTGACCTCCCGAGAACGCGTGCGGGAAGCGCCCCAGTGCATCCTCGGGGAGCCCGACGCGATGCAGCAGTTCCGCCGCGGCGGCCTTCAACCCGGATGCGGGAACCATCTTGTGGGTGCGCAGCGGCTCCGCGAGCAACTCGAAGACAGTCAACCGTGGGTTGAGCGCCGTGTAGGGATCCTGAAAGATGATCTGGAAGTCGCGGCGGTGCGGCTTCCACGCGGAGGGATTCGTCGTGTCGATGCGCTTCCCCGAAAGGGTGATGTCTCCGGAGGTGGGCTGGGTCAGTCCCAACAGGGAGAACCCCAAGGTGCTCTTGCCGCAACCTGATTCCCCCACCAATGCCACGATCTCTCCCGGAAAGATTTCCAGTGACACGCCGTCGACCGCGCGCACGTGATCGACGGTGCGCTGCAGCAACCCGCCCGTGATCGGGAACCAGGTACGGAGGTTCCGTGCGGACAGCAGAGATCGGGGCGAATGGGTCTTGTTTCCCTCCAAGCTCTTGCCTCCTGTCTCATTGCCGATGTCAGCCACTCGTTCCCCCCTGATACAAATGGCACGCCACATGATGCCCGGTGTGCGCCTCCGTCCATGCAGGGTCGGTCGTGCAAGGGTCGAAGACGCGCGGGCAGCGGTCGTGGAAGCGACACCCCGCGGGATAGCGCCCCGGCGGGGGGACGGATCCGGGAATGGGGCGGGGGATGGCGCCGGTTTCGAGGTTGGGCAGCGCGTCGAGCAGGCCGCGCGCGTACGGATGCAGCGGATCCCGCAACAGGTCGAGCGCGGGCCCCGATTCGACGACGCGGCCGGCGTACATCACCGCCGCACGATCTGCGTACTGGGCGACGAGGTTGAGGTTGTGCGTGATCAGCACGATGCCGGTGCCGGTCTCGCGGCGGAGTTCCGCCAGCAGGTCGAGGATTTGCGCCTGAATGGTCACGTCGAGCGCGGTGGTCGGCTCGTCGGCGAGGATGAGCTTCGGCTTGAGCAACAGGGCGTGCGCGATGAGCACACGCTGCAGCATGCCGCCCGAGAGCTCGTGGGGGTAGGAGCGCAGCACGCGGTCGGGGTCGCGGAAGCCCACGCGGTCGAGCAGCTCGCGGATGCGCGTCGCGGGGTCTCCCGCGTGTTTATGGTGCCGGAAGGGGAAGCGCAGCTGCGTGCGAATGGTCTGCAGGGGGTTCATCGCGGCCGACGGCTCCTGGAAGATCATGGCGATGTCGGCTCCGCGTGTCGCGCGCATCTCGTCGGGCGGGAGCCGCAGCAGGTCGCGCCCGCGATAGAGCGCGCGGCCCGAGAGCACGACCGTGGAGTTCGCGGGCAGAAGCCGCAGCAGGCCGAGGCAGGTGACGGTTTTGCCGCATCCCGACTCGCCGACGAGCCCGAAGATCTCGCCTTCCCTGACGTCGAAGGACACGCCGTCGGTCACGGGTGTCACGCGCCCTTCGTCCCGGAAACCGAGCGAGAGGTTCTCAACACGCAGCAGGGGTTCGTTCGACGCGGCGGGCATTGTGACCTCGAAGGTAGTAAGGGCGACCTGCAGGTCGCCCGTACAGGGCTACCTTTACATCATGCCCGCCGCGCCGGTGAACATCTTCCTCGAAACCGCGATCGACGCCGTGCGTGCCGCGGGTGCGGTGGCGCTGCGTCGCCGGGCCGCGTTGGGTCCCGCACGCTTCAAGGGCGAAAAGGACCTCGTCACCGACGCCGACATCGAATGCGACGGGCTCATCCGCGCGAAGATCCTCGAGCGCTTCCCCGGCCACGACCTGCTCACCGAAGAAGAAGGCGCGCTCGACCAAGGCAGCGCCTGGCGCTGGCTCGTCGACCCGATCGACGGTACCATCAACTATTCCCGGGGAATCCCGCTGTGGGGAGTTTCCGTCGGTCTTGCGCACGAGGGGCGCATGCTGTGCGGCGCGATATACCTCCCCGTGTTCGACGAACTCTTCACCGCCGTCGCGGGCGGCGGAGCCACCCTGAACGGAGAGCCGATCCGGGTGGCCCCCCGGTCCGACCTCTCCACCGCCATCGTGTCGCACGGTGATTTCAACGTCGGCGCCGACGACAACGCGCGCCGCGACCTCAACGCCGCCAACTTCTGGGGCCGCATGCGCACCGTCTCCGGCGTGCAGCGCGTGAAGTGCCTCGGTTCCGCAGTGGTCGAGGGCGCTTACGTCGCCTGCGGCCGCATGGACGGCTATTGGATGGGGTATCTCAAGCCCTGGGACGTCGCCGTCACCAGCCTGCTCGTCACCGAGGCGGGCGGCCGTGTCACCGACCTTGCCGGCAAGCCGTGGACGCTCGAGTCGCGCACGATCTTGTTCTCCAACGGAACGCTGCACGACGCCTTGCTCGAAGCGCTGTCGTGGGATCGCAGGAAGTTTCCGGAAACATCGGAAGGGAAGGCATGATGGGGGCCACCTCCGCAGACGCGGCGTCGTTCGGGTACGTCGACATCTCGCCCGCCCTGCGCGAGGTGCTCGCGCGCGGCGGCACGCGGGACGCCCCGCTTTCCCTCGCGGGGTCGGCCGGGTCGGGCAGGGCGTACTACCGCGTGCACGGCACGGGCCTCGTGCTGCTGGTCTCCCCGGACGAGGACGCCGACTTCGGCCGCTTTCTGCGCATCACCCAGTTCTACCGCATGCTGCGCGTGCCCGTGCCGCGTGTCCACGCCGTGGACGACGCCGCGCGCCAGGTGTTGCTCGAGGACCTGGGAGAACGCCGGCTCTATGACGTCCTCAAGTCCGACCGGGCCGCGGGCCTCGGGGCCTACCAAAAGGCGCTCGCGATCCTGGCCGACTTGCAGGGGCGCTGCGACCCCTTCCGCGACGAATGTCCCGACATCAAGTCGCGCGTATTCGACACGTCGCAGTTGCTGTGGGAAACAGGGTATTATCGCGCCCACTATCTTGAAGCTTACCGCGGCTTGCGTCCCGCGCCCGCGATGCAGGAGGCCTTCGACCGGCTCGCGGCCCGCGTCGATACGCACCCCAAGGTCATCATGCACCGCGACTTCCAGTCGCAAAACCTGATGGTGAAGCCCGATGAATCGGTGCACGTCATCGATTATCAGGGAAGCCGGCTCGGTTCGATGTTCTACGACGCGGCCTCGCTGTTGCTCGATCCCTACGTGATGCTTGCGGATGATGAAATCGAGGGACTTCTGCGCGGCTTTCACGCCGCACGCGGCGGGGGCACGGGGTTTTCGGCGTTCCGCACCGCCTTCCTCGAAGCGGGCCTGCAGCGTGTCATGCAGGCGCTCGGCGCGTATTGTTTCCTGTCGCGGGTCAAGGGGCTCGCGGCCTTCGCGGACCACATCCCGGCAGGGGAGGAAAGGCTGCGGTGGCTTGTCCGGGAAACAGGCGGTGACTGGAAGGCCTTGCTGCCGGATTAAGCCAATGACGAGTTACGAAATACGAATTACGAATTACGAGTTACGAATGACACGAAGGGCGTTCGAATCTTGGAACCGATGTTCCTGTCCGCCTTATGTCCTGGCGTTTTGATTCGTTCCTTGTTTTCCGTAATTCGTAACTCGTAATTCGTAATTTTCGCCCCACTCACTTTTCCCCGGATTCCCCATGCCGAACCAAGACAAACTCGACCGCCTTTTTGCACTTCAGTCCGAACTCAATGACCGCATCTTCGCCAAGAAGGACATCCGCGATGCGGAGGGCAAGGTGCTGACCATGGAAACCCTGATCGCCGAGGCGCGCGCGGGGAGTCCCCTCGGCCCGAACACCAAGGTGAACGAATGGCTGGGGAAATACCTGACGGCCCTCGATGACGAGTCGCGCGAGTTGCGCGAAGAGCTGCTGTGGAAGTGGTGGTCGAAGGATCACCTCGACATGCAGAACATCCGGGTCGAGATCATCGACCAGTTGCATTTCTGGATGTCGATGGCCCTCACCGCCGGGCTCGGGCCCGACGAGGTGTTCGACATCTACATGCAGAAGAACGCCGTCAATCACGCGCGCCAGGAGAACGACTACGCGCGCGGGAACAAGACCGAGGGCGACAACAAGACGATCCGGACGTGACGCTTCGCGTCCGTCGGCATCAAGGCGCCGCTACTCCAGGCAACCCTGTCCGCGCCGGATGTCGTTTACCCGGATTTCCCCGTCCTTGAAGCGGGCACGCATGCGCGTCTCCGAAGCTCCATCGTGGATGCATGCCGCAGGCAGCGCGACCGGACGGTAGAGGGGGGTCTCGTTGGGAAAGACTTCGTCGTCGGGGCGCACGTATTCGCCCAGCAGGATTTTGGGAGCGTCATTGACCCCCACCATTTCGACACGGATGAGCATCCCGGGAAGATCAGGGCAGACGTTGCTCACGATTTGCGCGAGACTGTATTCATCCTCCACGTGACCGTTGACCTCGAAGGCGAAGGCGGTGCTCGTGAGACTGTCCAGAAGGCATGTGGCCCATGTGGAATCGGCATCGCCCAAGAGGCCGATGCGTCCTTCTTCCAGCAGGGCGGAGTCTTCCCCGGAGACTTGCACGAAGCGAAGGCCGCGGGGGTGTGCGCGAAAGCGGATTTCCGGCTCCAGGTGGGCGGCTTCCGGAGGCATCAGACCAAGATCGTACGTTCCGTCGGGAAGGATGGGAGCGAACCTGCTCGTGCCCCGGAGGAAGACGGTGCCCTCGTCGGGCAGGTATCCCGATTTAAGGCGGACCGATCCATTGAAAGACTCCGGCGCGCGCGCCAGAAAACGGGCCGTGTCGCGCTCAGTCGCCTTGAAGGCACGGACCGTGTCGAGAATGACCATGATGCCGAGCAGCCTTCCTTCGGCCATGTAAACTCCCGGTTGCCGGACAGTGAAGGACGTAAAGCCATGGGCGTCGGTTCGTGGGGCGGTGACAGCGGGCGAGGCTCCGGAGTCGGGGCGCGATTGCGCGTGGCGCAGCTCGAGTTCGACTCCCGCCACGGGGACTCCGGAGCTGTCCACCACGCGGGCACGCATGTGGACGGGTTGGAGCCCGTTTTCGGTGTCGGTTCCCGTCCCCCCCATGCATGCTGAAAAACCGGACAACACGAGGAGAAACCCGGCAGCGAGTCGGACCAGTCCCCTGACAGGGAGATGCCGGCGGAGGATACCCCCGCTCATTGCCGTTTCCTCCTTCCGCGTTTGCGCGGGCCTGTCGTCAAGGGAAAAAGCTGCATGTTCAAGTGGTAGACGCGCTCGGGCGATGGATCCGCCTTGACATGCTCGAGGATTTCACGACGCAGGGCGCGCACTTTTTCCACGATGACGGAGTACACCTCCGGCGAAATGCTGACGGTCGTTCCGCTGAAGTAACGCTCATGCTTGCGGAACCGGTCGAGAGCCTCCACGGCGAGCTTCGCCATGGACTGATGGAAGCGGGGGAGCAGCAGCGACTCCATGCTAGGGTCGGTTTTGAGCAACGCCGTCGCCGCGCGCAAACCGCCGTCGGCGTCGCGCGTGAGCAGGTCGAGGGCGTCGAGTAGTTCCACCGCTTTCTTGACACGCTTTGGCTGGATCGGGGGGACGAGCTGCTTCGCAAAATCCGAGGGGTTGTCACGGTAGGGGAGGAAGGCCAGCATTTCCCGGATCGCGACGTTGTACCAGTCCTGATAGTACTCGTACTGGTGACGCTCCAGGGTCGCGACCGAAGGCGGACACTTGAGTTCCATGACGAGGGCGAACTGCTTGTCCTTCTCCGCAAGGGTCGCCGCCTGGTTGAAGCGCACGAGAGCCTCGAAAAAAGCCGATTCCGGCGGGGCGAGCTCGAGTGCCCGCAGAAACTTCGGAATGCTCCCGTCGGTCAGGTCGTTGTGGCCTTCCATGACACGTTTGAGGTAGGTGGGGCCGGACATTCCCGCTTTTTTAAGGAAGGAGCGGTGCGAAAAGCCGCGTTTGTGGCTTTTTGACCACGCATAGAAATCACGCAGAAAGGCGCGATAATCGGTATACTCAAAAACTGACGGCGCTGGAGGGTGCATGCGGGCCCGATCGGCTGAAAAACAAATTTACGCGGGAACATAGGGTTCTCGTGTAGTCTTAAAATACCCCCATGATCGTCTTCGCGCCCGCCGAAACACGACTGAATGCGGAAGTGGCTATCTTGCGCGTACCATGCATTTTCGTGCTTTTTTGTTGTTTTTGCTCACCCTTCTTGCGACAGGTGCATTTGCCGCTCTCCCGGACGAAGAGGAAGGCGGTTCCGTTGCGCCGCGGGCGGTGGTGATTCCCGTCGAGCGGGAAGTGGATTACGGGCTTTACGCTTTTCTCAAACGCGCGGTTTCCGAGGCTCTGGAGATGGAGCCGGATTACATCGTCTTCAAGGTCAACACCTGGGGCGGTGAACTGAATTCGGCCTTCGAGATCACCGATCTGATCTTGTCGATCCGCCAGTGCAGCACCTACGTCTTCGTTGATCAGAAGGCGATTTCGGCGGGAGCTTTGATTTCACTGGCCTGCAACCGCATGGCCATGGGCGAGGGCACCACGATCGGGGATTGCGCGCCGATCATGCGTTCTTCCGAGGGGGGGATCGTCGTTCTCGGGGAAAAGATCCAGTCGCCGTTACGCGCGAAGTTCAGGAATCTCGCCGAGCGGAACGGCTATCCCAGTTTGCTGAGCGAGTCGATGGTGACGATGGACATCGGGGTGGTGGGGGCCTACTTCGCCGACACGACGAAGGCCCCGGATTATTTCACCGTCGCGGAGTGGAACGCCCTGTCCGATGAACGGAAAGCGAAGTATGCGAGCCACCGTACGATCGTGCGCGAGGGAGAGCTTCTCACCCTCACGGACCGGGAGGCGCTGGAGCACGGGTTTTCGCAGGGGTCCTTCGTTGATTTCGAGGCATTCCTCGAGCACAAGGGGTGGGACGTCGTCAAGACCTTCTCCCCGACATGGTCGGAGAGCATGGTCCGGGTGCTGGGCAAGTTTACGCCCATCCTGATGCTGCTGGGGTTTGGGGCGCTGTACATGGAATTCAAGTCGCCGGGGTTCGGGCTGTTCGGCACGTTGGGGATCCTCCTGCTCGGGGTGGCCTTCGGGGCAAAGTACGCCGTGGGGCTGGCCGCGCATACCGAACTCCTCCTGCTCATCGGGGGGTTCGTCCTCTTCGCCATCGAGATTTTCGTCGTACCAGGCACGTTCATCGCCGGTGCGATCGGCATCATTCTCATCATTGTCGCGTTGACGTTGTCGATGCAGGGGTTTGTGATTCCGAACCCCGACCTGCCCTGGGAGTTCAACACGCTGGTGGACAACCTTGCCCTCACTTTCGGCATGGCGGCGCTGGCGCTTTTCCTTCCCCTGCTGGCGATCCGGTACGCGCTTCCGAAGCTTCCGAAACGCGCCGCCGTTGTTGCGGACGTTACTTTGGGCGATGCCCGCAGCGCCGCGTTCGACACACCGCCGCTGGCCGTCGGCGCCGTCGGCGAGACGCGCACCGGCTTGCGCCCCGCGGGCAAGGCCGTGTTCGACGGCACCACATTCGAGGTGGTTTCGCGCGGCGAGTTCGTGGAGCCCGGAAAAACGGTCGAGGTGGTGCGTGTGCACGGACGGAACGTGGTCGTCCGTGCCCTGGAGAACAAGCCATGATGAGCTACGCGTGGCCGATCGTGCTGCAACTGCTGGCCTTCGCCGTGGTGTTCGCGGAGGTCCTGATCCCCTCGTTCGGCCTGTTGGCGCTTATCGCGTTCGCCTTGGGGGCCTGGTCCTGGTACTACATCGTGACGGAACTTCCCCAGGGTGCGATCATCGGGTTCGCCATCGCCGACATGATCCTGATCCCGGTCGTCATCCGCTACGGTTTCGCTTACCTCGGCAAGTCGCCGGTGTCCCATCAGGCGCGGCTCGAGATCGGCTCCGGACTGGAAGAAAAAAGCGTCGCCCTGTCGCGCCTTGTGGGATCCACCGGCGTGACGGAGAGTTTCCTTCGCCCTTCGGGCAAGGTCCGGATCGAAGGGGATCTTTACGAGGCGCAAACCACGGGAGATTTCGTGGAGAAAGGCGCCGAGGTGCGCGTCGTCGCCGTGCGCGGAAGCGGCTTCATCGTCGAGCGGGCTTGAACGGATTCATTCAAAGGAGAACAAACACATGGACATCAGTTTCATTCTAGTCATCGTCGCCATCCTCGTCATCGTGGTGATGGCGATCATTCTCTTGAACTTCTTCAGCCTGTGGTTCCAGGCGCTCATGTCGAAGGCCAATGTCTCGCTGGTCCAACTCATCGGAATGCGCTTCCGGAAAGTGCCGGCCAAGAACGTGGTGGAAGCCAAGATCATGGGCCTCAAGGCAGGCCTTGAGCTCGGCACGGAGGAACTCGAGGCGCACTACATGGCCGGTGGTCACGTCATGCGCGTCGTGCAGGCCCTGATCGCCGCCGACAAGGCGAACATTCCCCTGAACTTCAAGCGTGCCGCAGCCATCGACCTGGCGGGCCGCAATGTGCTCGAGGCCGTGCAGATGTCGGTGAATCCCAAGGTCATCGAGACCCCCGTGGTTGCGGCCATGGCGACCGACGGCATTCAGCTCAAGGCCGTCGCGCGCGTGACCGTGCGGGCGAACCTCGACAAGTTGGTCGGCGGTGCGGGTGAAGAGACGATTCTCGCGCGCGTCGGCGAGGGGATCGTGTCGACCATCGGTTCAGCCAAAAACCACAAGTCGGTGCTGGAGAACCCCGACCAGATTTCGAAGACAGTACTCAGCAAGGGCCTTGATTCCGGGACCGCCTACGACATCCTTTCGATCGACATCGCGGACGTGGACGTCGGCAAGAACATCGGAGCCGAGCTCGAGACCGATCGCGCCGAGGCCGACAAGAAGATCGCCCAGGCGAAGGCCGAGGAGCGTCGCGCGATGGCCATCGCCCACGAGCAGGAGATGATCGCGCGCGTCGCCGAGATGCGCGCCAAGGTCGTCGAGATGGAGGCGCTCGTCCCCCAAGCGATCGCCGATGCCTTCCGCAACGGGAAGCTCGGGGTCATGGACTACTACAACATGAAGAACGTCATCGCCGACACCACCATGCGCGAGCAGATCGCCGGTGGAGAGGGTGGTTCTTCGGGCAAGGGCGGCGGCAACCCCAAGTCCTGACCGGACGACGGCAGACGCAAGGCACGGGAACACGCATGCGGTTCGAATACCTCATCCTTCTGATCATTCTCTTCAACATCGTCACCGCGATGGCGCAGAAGCGTGCGCGGAAGGCGCGCGAGGAAGATGAGGCCCGTGCTGCCGCCGCGCAGGGCAGGGAACCTTTGCCTCCCGCCGACGAGGACGCATTCGATGCCTGGGAGCAGGAGTGGGAGGATCCCGTCGAGGTTCCCGCCTCGTCGCGCGAGACGTCCCGGCGTGGACCCCCTGCCGATCGTTCGACCCGCTACGAACAGCGCGCTGAGGAACGTCGGCATGCGGTTTCCGACGAGTCGCGCCAGGTTCGCGACCCGGTGCGGAAGGTCGAGGAGATGAGTCGGCGGGTCGGGGAACCCGGTGAACACGCCTCGAAAGGCGGAGGTTTTCTGGAGAGGATCGCCAGGGATCTCGGCATCGAGATTCCCGGAGCCCGCGACGAAGAACGCCGGATGCGCCGCGAAGAGTTGCGTCGCCGCCCTCTGCGCGCACCGGAGCTCGGGAAATTCGAGCGCATCAAGGCCGCGCAACCCGTGAAGCCGGTCGCCGTCGAAACTTCGGAAGCGCGTGCGCGCCCCAAGCCGGTGAGAATCGATCTTTCGAGTCCTCAAAAACTGCGCGAGGCGGTTGTGGTGCGCGAGATTCTCGACCCACCGGTGGCCAGGCGAGATCGTCGCCCGGGCCAGGGCCCCCAACTCAGGGGCTGACCACGAGGAACACCCCCGTCCTCGCCAATTCTTCTCCCGCAATCGTGCGCAGGCGAATCTGGCAGGTGGCCGGGAGATTTTGGCCGGGCGGCATCCACATGCGCTTGTTGATGCCGGGGCGCGAAGGATAGCCCGCGTCGAATATCGTCCAGGTCGCTCCGCCGTTGCGGGTGAATTCCAGAACCAGTGTTTCCTGCGTTCCTGCTTCCCAGGCGATTTCCGTCGGCTGGCCCGCGCGTAGCGTGTCGCTTTCCGTCGGCACGATGAATGCCGGGAGTTCGATGGCCCCGTGCACGCCGATCGTCACCGTGTCCGAGGATCGGTGCGGTCCCATTGCCGCGGAGAGCGCGAAGCGGTAAAGGCCCGGCCTTGGAAATTGCACGCGCGTTCCGAGGGAGGTGGGGTTCTCGATGTGGGCCCGTGTGCCTTGGGGGATCGGCGGCACCTGCCGCCATAGCAGGGCGAGCCTCGGATCCTGGAGGGATGCGCCCGATACGGTCCCCGCAAGAAAGGTCGGGGAACCGATCCACACCGTGCGGTCGGGCCCGGCCTGCACGACCGGCGGCACGGGCGGCGCGGGCGGATGCGGCCTGGGCACGGGCGGAGCATCGGGGTCGACCTGGTGGCGTCGCGGTTGTCCGGGAGTGATGGGCTCGGGCAAGGGCAGTTCGATGCCTTCGGACGTCAGCACGTGCGCCGGAAACTCGCCCTCGGGAATGGCCTCGAACACGAAGGTGCTGTCCACCATCACGGCCTGGAAGGGTGAACCGGGAACGAAGATCCGGTTGATCCCGGAATCATTGGGGAGATCGAGCTCCGCTTCGTAGCGCACGAGCCGCGAAACCGTGATGGATGCGGCCGGCTCGCCCGGGATCCCGTCGCGCGCGTAGCGTCCGGCGGCGGGGTCGTAGGAGAGTCGAAGCAACAACCCTCCGGTGGAGTCGTCGGCGACCAGCAGCACGTTGAAGGGAACGTGGCCGACGATGTCGTGCGCGGAGAGAATGATCCCGGTTCCATCCTCGACCCGCTTGCTGACGATGGCCGAAGGGTTCAACGCGGGGTTCTGGTCGGATGCGTAGACGGCGAGGGATCCCGAGACGCGCGCGGCGACGCCCTCCCCATCGACGAAGGTGATCTGCAACGGGTTGTCGACCTCGGAACTGCCGCCCGCGAGATGCCCGTCGCTGTTGCATCCCGAAAGTGCGAGCAGGGGAACCACCCACAGCGCCGCGCGCAGGTGACGTCCGAACGAGGTCATGGAGATTCCGCCTTGCCTTCACCCGCGTCGAGCTCCGGGAGGCGACTGTTGGGAAACAACTGGAGGGTCAGGCTGTAGATGCGATCCTCCCCGCTGTCGCGGTCGAGGATCTCGCGCAACTCCTCGAGGAAGGAGCGGACGCGTTCCTTCACGGTGGCGAAGCCGCCCGGAGAGACCGTGAACATGAGCGCATTGTACTGGCGCAGCGCGGGCGGGACCTTGTCAAGAAGCTCTTGCGACATGCGCGTCAGTTCCAGCATGTGTTCGCGCGCGGCCTTTGCCTGCACGTCCTTCGGGCTGGAAATATGCCTTTCGGTGACCATGTAGCCGTTGGCCGTCCGCTTGATCAGGTCGAGATCGAGAAGAAGGCGGATGGCTTCGGCGACCTGGGTTTCGCTGACGGACGGGAAAAGCTTCCGGGCAATCGTTTCCGGGTCGCGCACGCCGGTTTCCATGCTGAAAAAGTTGCGTACGGCGCTGTAATGCCATTTCGAAAAAAACTCGAACTGGGACTCTCCCAGCACCCGGGCGCGTGAAGCCCGGAACTTCGAGAGTTGGTCGAAGAAATGATTCTTTTCTGCCATGCCCTTGGCTTGGTTGAATTGCACCAGCAGGTCGAAGTATTGCGCCTCCCGTTCCGGCAGGGCGAGTGCCGATGCGAATTTTACCCGCAAGGTCTGGCTGAGGTTGCGTCGCCCGCGAATGACCGCGGGCAGCAGGCTCGAGCTGGAGGGGGGGAGGCCGGCTTCCCGCGCGAAGGTTCGTTGCGAAAAGCCGGGGTCGTGGCTCCGTCGCCATGCGCAATGGTCCGCAAGGAATGCCCTGTAATCGAGATATTGCAGGGCCTCGGGGCGCTTGTCCGCGCGCGCGGACGTGTCGGAAACGGATCGGGGCATACCCCGGAGTATACTCTCAGGCGGGGGGATGCGGCTGTTGTTCCGTGATCCCGGCTGGGGACAAATCGTCCCGGATCGCATGCGAAAAACAGTGGCGCGTCATGGTCGAGCCGGGATAGATTGCCGACGTGTGCCGGTCATGTGCACATCACAGGAGGATCTCATGATTGATGTGAGAATGAAAACAGGCTTGTTGTTCCCTGCCTTTGCCCTGTTGGTGCTGGCGGGGTGCCAAACCGTTCCCGACCAGGGGGTTGCCGCGGTCTCGGAAGACCCCGCGACGGCCGACGCCGGGTTTCGTGTCGCCGTGAAGAACACGGAGGATTGCATCGCGTTGAGGGCCGCGATCAGGGCGGGCGAAGCGGACGCCGAAGCCCGTGCGGCTTTCGTCGCGGAATGTCTCGAGGAATTGCCTCCCGGAACACCCGTTCCCCCCGGCCTGCATCCCACGCCCGAACTCCGTTGCGAATGGGCGGCCGCTGAAATCGAGGCGGGCAGAACAGGCTTGATCCCGGGATTCGTGCGTCATTGTGCCGCGACATGCGCGCATTTGGCCCAAACCGACACGGAGGCGCATGAGCGCTTGTGCGTTCTCCCCCCGCGCCCGCCGCTTCCCGAGCCTCGCCAGGCGCGTTGCGACTCCCTGACTGCGGAGCTCGAGGTGGCTGATACCGCCTCTCCGGGGTACCATGAACTTGCCAGGCATCGCGCGGCGGTGTGCGGCTTGCCGCCGCCTCCCCGCCCGAATCCCCCGCAATTGCCTCCGGCGCGGCAGGCGCGTTGCGACTCGCTGCAGACGGTGCTCGCGGGTCTCGACACGAATTCCGCTGATTACCAGCACTTCCTGCGACATGTCGCGGCCGTTTGCGCGTTGCCGCCTCCGCCCCGCCCGGAGCGTCCGGTGCCTCCCCCACCGCCTCCGGCGCCACCGCATGTCTGCGCGCGCCAGGCCGAGATGCTTGGAACCCTGACCCCGGGTACACCGGAATACGACAGGAAGCGCGCCCACCATGAGTTGGTTTGCCCGCAGCCGGTCGACCCGCCTGGAGACGATCCCGCAGAAGAACAATAAGGGGGAGAGGGGGAGTGCGGCTGGGGGCAGCCGTATGACCCGGGGCCCGGCGTTCCCGCGAACGCCGGGCTTTCTTTTTTCCTGCCCGGGGCCCCTGCGGGGGCTACTCCTGGCTTCCGGAGACGGTTTCGGGGCGCACGATGTTGGAGGTGCCCCCTTCGACGATGCTTTGTTCCGAAACCATCGTGAGCACGGCGTTTTCCGTAAAATCCCGGAGATTCAGCGAGCCGAGATTGCACATGGTGGCACGCAGCTTCGACAACGTGACGCTGAGGGCTTCAGACACGGTCCCCACCACCGGGACATAACCGTCGACCCCCTCTTCGAACTTGAGCTTGCTTTCGCCCTCATCGGAGTAGCGTTGCCAGTTGCGGGCGCGATTCGAACCCTCGCCCCAGTAGGGCTTGTAGATGCGGTTTCCAATGGAAACCTTCGGGGTCGGGCTCTCTGCGGTCATCGCGAAGTAGCGTCCCATCATCACGAAGTCCGCGCCCATGGCAAGGGCAAGAATGATTTGCGTGTCGTTGGAGAGGCCCCCATCGGAGCAAACCGGCACGTAGCGCCCGGTTCTCGCATGGAGTTCGTCCCGGGCGCGCACGACGTCCATGAGGGCGGAGGCCTGACCGCGTCCGATCCCCTTCTGTTCGCGCGTGATGCAAATCGAGCCCCCCCCGATCCCCACCTTGATGAAATCGAGCTTGCCCTCTTCCACGAGGTAATGGAAGCCCTCGGCGGAGACAACATTGCCGCCTCCCACCACGACGGAGTCGCCGTACTTCTCCCTGATCCACAGCGCGGCGTCCTTTTGGAACTCGGAGTACCCGTCTGAAGAATCGAAGGCGAGAACGTCCGCGCCCGCCTCGACGAGTGCCGGGACGCGTTCGCGGTAGTCGTGGGTGTTGATTCCCGCCCCCACGCCAAGGCGCTTGTGAGCGTCCAGCACCTCGTCGGGGTTATTCATGTGGTCGACGTAGTCCTTCTTGAAGACCAGGGAGTTGAGCCTGCCGTCTTCCTCGAGAACGGGGAGGCATTCCTTTTTGTGGCGATGGAGGAGCCTGTTGGCCTCCGCGAGCGTGATGCCGACGCGGCCGTGCACCACTTTTTCCAGCGGAGTCATGTGTTCGGAGACCTTGCTCTCGAGGTCGTCTTCGAACTCCCAGAAATCCTTGTCGGTGATGATGCCCAGGAACTTGCCCGCGTTGGTGCCGTCGTCGGTGACCGCGGCCGTGGAGTGTCCGGTGCGCTTTTGCACGGCGAGCAGTTGGCGCAATGTCGATTCGGGGTGCACGGTGGTGTCGCTGCGAACGAACCCGGCCTTGTGCGCCTTGACCTTGGCGATCATCGCGGCCTGGTTTTCGATGGACTGGGAGCAGTACACGAATGCCAGCCCGCCCTGCCGGGCCAAGGCGATGGCCATTTCCGCGCCGGAAACAGCCTGCATGCTTGCCGACACGACGGGCGCGTTCAGCGAGAAACGGCTCTTTTCTCCGTTGCGGAAGGCCGCGACGGGTGTGGTCAGGGAAACGTTACGAGGGAGGTGCTCCTTGCGGCTCAAGCCCGGAAGGAGGAGGTATTCGGCGAAAGTACGGGAGACGTCAGGAAGGATTCTGGCCATGCCAAATTTTAGCTCGATTTTCCCCGAACGTAAATCCCGGAACGGACTTCGCGCGAAAATTGCTTTCAATGGGACTTTTTTTTCAAAAAGCGACTTGTTTACTGATATTTAACCACCTTTCTCGATATGTTAGGCTTTAACAAACGGGCGCAGGGTCGTGCCCGGTGTCTGACTTCCAAAAGAAGGGTTGAGCAGAATGAACAAAAACACCGCCAAATTCCTCCAAGTGTCTGCTTTGGCCGGAATTTTCGCCGCTGTGACGGCGAATGCCGACCTTGTGCGTAATCCCCCCCAGGTCTCGGCATACGTTGACGTGGGACAAATTGTCGAGGGCAACATCTACGCGGGTGCCGTTCTCGAAGGTCCGATCGAGAACCAGACCATTACGCGCACGGGTGTCTATTTGACGGAATCGGGGGTGTACCACGATCGTCTGACCATCCGCATGACCATCGGCGGTCTTTTCTGGTTCGCCATTCCCGAAACCCAGGACTTCCAGACCCGTCGCGTGCAGTTCGGCCCCGGCGTCGGCCAGGTGCAGGGCATTTACGCCTTTGGGCACGATCCGAAGAACCCGGTCGCCACGCTCCAGTTCGGACTCTTCCCGCACAAGTACTCCGAATCGGTGAACCTTGGTGAGTATCTGTATCGCAGCGGTACCTACCCGAGCATGCTCACCTCGGGGGGCTGGTCCTACATCAACGCCGCGAGCTTCCTCGCGCAGGGCATCCGCCTGACCGTGCCGATGCTGAACGGGACCCTCAAGCATGACCTGACCGTGTACATGGAGCGCGGTCTCGCGCCGGCGCACGACCTGTCGCCCGGCTACATGGTGACATACAAGCCCCTGCCGTTCCTCGAGCTCGGTGCCGGCGTGGTTTGGTCGCACGCGATCTCGCTTGACTCCGACCGTCTCGCTCCCGAGGATCCTGCGAACGCCTACGACAAGACCACGGGACGTCCTGTTACGGGAGACACCGCCGCGGTCAACGAGTGCCGCGACAATCAAACCAACTGCGGCTACTACACCTTCAAGGGGTTCAAGGCCATGGCGCGGGTTTCCGCTGACATCGGCTCCCTGCTCGGGGTCGACGGCATTCGCCCCGGAGACTTCAAGCTTTACGCCGAAGCCGCCTTGCTGGGCGTCGAGGATCAGCCCTACTACTACGAAGACAAGATGGAGCGCCTGCCCATCATGTTCGGCGTGAACCTTCCCACCTTCGGCCTTCTCGATCGCTTGGCAGTGGAAGCGGAATACCTGAACTCCTCTTTCCCGAACTCCAACGTCGAGGTGCTGCAGGCCCGCTATCCCATCCCCGTTTCGGATCCCTACTCCTACGACATGAACGACGACAGCTGGAAGTGGACGGTGTACGCGCGGCGTCGCGTCGTCGACGGCGTGACGCTCTATGCGCAGGCCGCCAGCGACCATTTGCGCCACTTCGACTATGCGGCGGTTCCTGCGGCGCAGACCGCGACCCCCAAGGCCAGCGACTGGTACTACGTCATTCGTCTTGAGTTCGGAATGTAAGGGGGGAAGGAATGAAAAAAATCAACCTGATGAGCGGATTGACTCCGCTGCTTTGCGCAGCCGCATTCGCGGCGGCCCCCTTCAGCGCAAGTGCCAGCACGATGCCGGCGCCTTGCATCGGCATGGACTGCCCGGACGACGCGCTGTCCGCGCCGGCAGGCTTGCAGCAGGGGCTTGTTGTGAATCCCAAGCAGATCGCCGGCTATGTCGACATCGGGCAGGCGTTCAAGGATGACGACAAACAGCCCTTGCAACGCACGGGCGCGTATCTGACCATTTCGGGCGTGCACAATGAGCGCCTCGAGGTGCGGGCCACCATCGGCGGCTTGTTCTGGTATGCCTTTCCCGAGCTTGCCCAGTCCTCCCGTGTCTTGCGGTTCGGACCTGGCGTCGGTCAGGCCCAGGCCATCTACCGCCTGGGTGACGAGCCGTCTGCCACCGGTTCGCGCATCCAGTTCGGTCTGTTCCCTGTCAAGTACAACCGCGATGCAGCCAATCTCGGTGAGTATCTCTACCGGTCGGGAACCTACCCCGCCTATCTCTGGACGGGGGGCTGGTCCTACCTCAACTCTGCCAGCTTTCTGATGCAGGGTGTCAGGGTGCACTTGTCGACCATGAACGGTACGCTGCTTCATGACTTCGGCATGCACATGGAGCGCGATATCGCACAACCTCTCCACGACTTTTCGCCCAGTTACATGATCACGGCGCGACCGAATTCCTTCTTGGAGCTCGGCGCCGGCCTGGTCTGGTCGAATGCAATCACGTTCAACTCCAGCCGGCTCGCTCCCCGTGATGCCGACAATGCTTACAGCAAGACGACGAACATGCCGGTTCAGGGCCTTAACGAGTTCGTTTGCAGCGAGACGTCGGCCGCACGCCAGTTCTGCGCCGACCAGGACACGATCCGGGCCGCGCAGACCTGGGCGGACTGGGAGCAGTGCCAGAACGGTGATTGCAGCAATATCGGCTTTTACACCTTCCGGGGCGTGAAGACGATGGCGCGTGCGTCAGTCGACATGGGCGTGTTGCTGGGATTGCCGTCGTTCAGCCCGCGTCGTGGCGATTTCCGGATCTACTCGGAAATCGCGTTGCTGGGCGTCGAGAACCAGCCGTTCTTCTACGAAGAGCGGTATGAGCGCATGCCCGTCATGGCCGGCCTGTCGATTCCGACCTTCGGCTTCATCGACCGGATCGCCGTCGAAGGCGAGTATCGCCGGTCAAGGTTCCCGAACACCTTCGCCTACCCGTTCGATAACCTCGGCGCGATTCCCCTTCCCATTGCGAGTGGCGACATTTCGTACGACTATGAGGGCAAGGAGCGTCGTTGGCAGGCGCGTGAGAACTGGAAATGGTCTGTGTACGCGACCCACGAAATCACGGAAGGCGTCACGATCACGGCCCAAGCGGCCAGTGACCACCTCCGCCCCCCGAGCAACGTGGCGAACCCTCCCAGCGAACCGTACACCCAGACCCCCAGTCACTGGTACTACGTCCTGCGGGTGAATTTCGGGATCTAGCCGCTAAATCCCGCTGAAAATGGCCCATGTGGCCTTTTCAGCGGGTCGGCGTGTTTTCTGCGAGCGAAAAAAGAACTTTGGCCGTATCTTTAGGGTCTTCATTTCAACCAACCGGTCTCGGGGTATCCCCGGTGCATCAAGGAGAGAATATGTCTGTTAGAAACGGGAAGTATGGGGCCGGTTACTGGCGCCTCGCTGGTGCGGCGATTGTTGCCGTGACCTTGGGTGCCGCCGCGACTGTTGAAGCACAAAACTGCCAGGCCTTCACTTCGGCCGCCGATGTCAACGCCAACGCTGGCGCTTCCCCGAACGTCTGTGCCTTCAATGAGGCCGTCAACGTTCAGGCCCAGACCAACATCAAGCATGTCCTTCTGTATGACTGGTCCGCAGGCGGCCACAACCGCGGCCATACCCAGCGCAACATGCTCCGCCTCGCTCGCGACTATGGCTTCCGCCTTGACCGCAGCCAGGCCCAGACCTACATCACCGCCTCGACCTTGCAGGGCGTCGACATCGTCGTTTTCAACAACGGTGACCAGGACCCCCTGCAGAACTCGACCTCGCTTCAGGCGATGCGCAACTACATCGAGCTGGAAGGCAAATCGATGTTCGCGACCCACGCGGCACTGGCCTTTATTCCGTGCCCGAACGAGGACATGACCAATGCCAACTGCCGTTGGTTCCTGCGCGCATACCGCACGCAGTTCTGGCAGCACAACAACCACTCCTCCAACGCGACCGCACGAATCTACGTCGACTCGGTGACGATCGGCCAGATCCCGCCCAATGCGATCGGTGTTGACATCCAACCCGCAACCCTGAACCACGGCAAGACCAACGAGGCGACGCGCAACATCTTCGCCGACATCGAAACCATCGGAATCGCCGATCCACGCCAGCAGCTCCCCATGAATGGCGGGACCGGCGCCACGTCGACCAGCCGCCACATCTGGGACGCTCTTTGGGACGAGTGGTACAATTATCGTAATCACCCCCGCCGTGAAAACAACGTTGCGGGCACGAACTACGGTGTTGCCGGCGGTCCGACCTATGGCCCCATCAACATCCTGTTGAGCCTTGACGAAACGTCCCAGCCCAACAACGTCGGCTGCAACCAGTCGTCGCCCTGCAAGACGGGTGACCGTCCGATCTCGTGGACGCGCACAGTGGGCTTCGGTCTGGCTGCCTACAACAACGCCGGTCACGGCGACGTGTTCATCCGTACGCGCAGCGTCGGTGGTGCGACGGTCAACGACAGCTTGATGCAGAAGTACAACTGGCGCCTGATGAAGTATCTGGCCCGCGACTACGTGGGATGCATGGATCCCGGATACGAGGAATACAACCCGCAGGCCTCCGTCGAATGGCTGACCCTGATCGACAACCAGGCGCCCTGCCAGACACCGGTCTCGGTTCTTCCGGGGACAGGCCGCAACGGGATGCTTCCCGGGGTTCGGGTTGAGGCCGGCGTGGTTCGCGTTCCGACTCCCGAGCATGGCGCTTATCGCGTGCTCATCACCGACCTGAACGGTCGTACGGTGTTCTCGCAAGCCGCGCTTGGGGGAGCTTCCACCCAAATGATCGAGGCGACGGGACTGACACGCGGCAACTACGTCCTGCGCGTCACCACTCCTGACCGGGGCACTGCGGCCACCCGGATCGCATTGAACTGACAAATCTTTCCCGTGAGTTCAAAAAAGGCGACCACTGGTCGCCTTTTTTGTTTTTATCCGTATCCGCCGCGATCTTATCAAAACGATCTTTTTATGAAAGAGTGGTCAAGGTTACCCTATATTCGTTAGTAACTTGAGGATATTTAGGTCTAATTAAAGTAAAGTCAAAAAAATAACCGACTTCAGTTGGTATTTTTTATATTAGGTATGCATTCTTGAACAAAGTTGGGGAAAATGCAGAAAAAAATTTGCACAGGCGCGGAGGCCCTGATCCATTGTATGGAGCAGCAAGGTGTCGAATACATGTTTGGGCACCCCGGTGGTGCCGCGATCCCGATTTTTGACGCATTGGTGGACTCTTCCATCAAGTTTATCCTGACGCGCCACGAACAAGGTGCAACCCACATGGCCGACGGCTACGCGCGCGCGTCCGGAAAGGCCGGAGTTTGCCTGGTGACCTCGGGACCGGGGGCAACCAATACCGTGACAGGCCTTTTGACGGCGCTCATGGACTCTGTGCCTATCGTCGTGGTTACGGGGCAGACCATCCAGAGCATGTTGGGTCTGGACGCTTTCCAGGAAGCGGACGTGTCGGGTTTGACCTATGCGACCGTGAAACACTCGTATCTGGTGCGCGATCCCAAGGATATTCCCAGAATCGTCAAGGAGGCCTTCTACATCGCTGAAAGCGGCCGCCCGGGCCCCGTGCTCATCGATGTGCCCAAAGACGTTTCCGGTGCCCTCTTTGAGCCGGACTATAACGTCGAAATCGACCTTCCGGGATACTCGGTTCCTTCGGGCGGCGATTCCGTCGCGATCGCTCGGTGCGCCGACCTGCTTCAGCAGGCGAAGAAGCCGCTTCTCCTCGTGGGACACGGTGCAGTCATTGCCGACGCCAGCAAGCCACTCAAGGAGCTCGTGGAGAAACTGCAGATTCCTGTGGTGAATACGCTCCATGGAAAGGGCGCATTCCCCGAATCACATGAGCTCAGCCTCGGCATGCTCGGCATGCATGGAACCGCCTATGCCAACAAGGCGGTGGTAGAATGTGATCTCATCATGTCCATCGGCTCCCGCTGGGACGACCGCATCACAGGCAAACTTTCGCACTTCTGTCCCGATGCCGTTAAAATCCACGTGGACATCGATCCCGCGGAAATCGGCAAGATGGTCCGTCCGGATTGCGCCATCGTAGGCGATGCGCGCCTCGTGCTCGAAGAACTGCTGCCGCAGACGCGCAAGGGCGATACCGCCGCTTGGGTCTCACATGTCAAGAAGCTGCGCAAGCGCTTCCCCCTGCAATATCGCAAGCACGGCGGGCTCAAGGCGCAGTACGTTCTCGATGAGTTATACCGCATTACCAAGGGCAAGGCGATCGTGACGACGGACGTCGGGCAGCACCAGATGTGGGCGGCGCAGTTTTACCGCACCGACCAACGCAACTATTGGATTTCGAGCGGTGGAGCCGGCACGATGGGCTTTGGCATGCCCTCTGCCATTGGCGCGCAGCTCGCCAAACCCGACGCCCTGGTCGTCGCAGTCGTAGGTGACGGCGGCTTCCAGATGACGCAGGCGGAGTTGGCGACTGCAGCAGTCAACAAGCTCCCGATCAAAATCCTGATCCTGAACAACAGGTATCTGGGGATGGTGCGCCAGTGGCAGAGTCTTTTCTTCGACAATCGCCTCTCCGGCGTGGACCTCGAAGGGAACCCCGATTTCGTGAAACTTGCGGAAGCCTATGGCATGAAAGGCTTCCGCATCAAGCGGAACGCCGACGCGGGTCGCGTACTCGAGCGGGCCTTGGACTATAATGAAGGCCCCTGCATCATCGAAGCGGAAGTCGAGAAGGAAGACAACGTCTTTCCGATGATCCCCGCGGGCGCGAGTTATGAGGAAATGGTCCTCGAGGCTCCGCGCCACAAAATGGAAAAGCCCACCGGAAGCACTTGACCGAAACGCAAACGAGGAAACCATGATCAACGGCACCGTCCGCGTCCCGGTCAATGAGGGACAGGCACAACTCTCCGCGGCACTGCGGGGCAATCAGCACAGCATCAGCCTGCTTGTCAACAACAAGCCCGGCGTGCTCATCCGTATCGCGCTCGTGTTCGCGAGGCGCGGCTACAACATCGATAGCCTCGTGGTGTCTCCGGCACACAACGGGAAGTTCGCGCGCATGAACATCGTCGCGTCCGGAGAGCCAAAAACCCTGGAGCAAATCCTCAAGCAACTGAACAAGTTGATCGATGTGTTGCACGCCAAGGACCATACCGGTGAAGCTTCGGTCGAAAAGGAACTGGCTCTGGTCAAGGTGCGTTGCGTGCCGGAGAAGCGCTCAGAGATTCTTCAGATCGCCGAGCACTTCAAGTCCCAGACCGTGGATCTTTCCGAGAACACCTTGATGCTCCAGATCACGGGCGGCACCGAGAAGCTTGATGCCGCTGAAGCCATGCTCGACAAATACGGCATCCTCGAGATGGTGCGCACGGGCAAGGTCATCATGGCGCGTGGTGAGTCCGGAACCTGATTCGGCCCCTTAAAACGTCTTGATCGCGAAATGGGGGGCACCTTGTGGGCCCCATTTCGTTTAGGGGCCGGAATCGGCCAAGAAACAGGACGTCTGGCAGGCGGGATCGGGGTAGATTTTCTCCATGAAATTTTCCTTCCCAAGAACCTCCGGGGCATTCAAAATCCTCTGTCCCGCACTTGTGCTTGCAGTCGCGTCGCAGGCTCAACCGGGGTATGTCAGCCCCCTGACGGGGTCCCTGAACACCCACGATCCCGTGATCATGAAGCAGGACAGCATCTACTACCTGTTCCACACGGGAAACGGGGCGCAGATCAAGCGATCCACGAACCGGGTGCATTGGGAAACCGGGAGCCCCGACAGGGTGATCCCCCAGGGTGGAAACCCCGAATGGCAGGCGAAGTACTCGACCGCCAACAGCATGTGGGCTCCCGCTATCGCGCACTGGGGAGGCAAGTATTGGTTGTACTACTCAATGTCGAACTTCGGATCGCGGCGATCGGCGATCGGCTTGCGAACGAACACGACCTTGCATCAGGACGATCCTGCCTATGAGTGGGTGGATCAAGGCATGGTGGTTTGCACCTATGACAACGCTACCACCCATCCCGAGTGTTTTCACGCTCCCACCCAGAGCGTGACCTCCAATAACGATTCGGCCTTCAATGCGATCGACCCGGACATCTTCATCGATGACGACGGCAGCATATGGCTGTCATTCGGTTCGTTCGGCGCCGGAATCCAGTTGATCAGGCTCAATCCCGAAACGGGGAAGCCCTATCCTCCCGAGATGCGTCCGTTCATTCCCGGCTCGGAACGGCGCACCATCGCTCACCGCTACCACACGCCTGCAGGTTCCGGTTACTTCCATTCCATTGAGGCTCCGGTGATTACCAAGCACGGGCCGTGGTATTATCTCTGGTATTCGCACGATCGTTGCTGCAACAGCGCGGGGAGCACCTACAAGATCAAGGTGACGCGCGCCGACAATGTCATGGGGCCCTATTTCGACAAGGACAGCAACATGGCCCACCCGCCCTACAGGGCGGGGGGAGCGACGACCGGAACCTGGCAGGCAGCCAATGCCGGGACGCTGGTGTCGCAGGGCGACTCCATCAACTGGGCTGCCACCGGCCACAATGACATCTTCGTGGATAACGACACGGTCTTCCTCGTGAACCACGGCTATACCTGGCCGCAAGGACAGACACGCCTGATGATTCGCCCTTTGTACTGGGATGAGGACGGCTGGCCGACCCTCGACTCGACGCAGGGCGTTATCACGGCGCCCGTGGACACTTCGGTCGTTTCCGTAAGGGGGGCCCCTGCCCATGGAGTTGCACCCACGGGCAGGGGCAAGCCGTTGCACCGTGAAGGCGGCTCCCTGCTGGTTCCCTGGGAGGGCGGGGTGCGCGACTTGCTGGGGCGTGATCCCGTCAGATAACCCCGGGCAGGCGCCCCTTCAGGATCCCCCCGCATCAGCTCCCCTGTGCCCTGGTCCTTGCATCGAAAAAGCCTCCGTGGGGAGGCTTTTTTGATGCAAGGACCAGGTTTCGCTTCAGCCCCGGAACTCGGCTACGGCCGAGGTGAGCAGAATCCATCGGGGAGGGCGTTCGCCACGGTCGGCGGGGAAGTCCACCTGAACCGAGAGACCGAGGCCGTACTTCAGTGCAACGGGCCGGTCGAGGCGGAAGGTGTTCGATTTGTCGGGCTTGGCGGCGTGATCTCCGAACAGTTCAACATCATCCCAAGCCTGCAACAGATTCGCGCCGTCATAGAGATGCACAGCCGTGATCGGAGAGCGTGAAGTGTTGTGGTAGTAAAGGAAAACCCGGGTCAGCCGGGGCGTGCCGCCGTCGATCTGGTGGGGGATGGCGAAGGGAAGGTGGAACCAGTTGCTGGTGGATTCGCGTCCCCAGTAGGTGGAGCCCCAACCCTTGCGGGAGACCTCTTCGATGCGGGAGGGGTACTCGGGACGACTGGCGTTGCCGTGGACGGAGACGAGGGCCTTGACGGGCCCGCTTTCGACAGGGATCCGGGTTCGTGTGATGCGCATGCGGTTAGTCTAACATTTTTCAGGGGTTCGCGCGTCCCGAGAACTCCGTTTCGGGTTGCAGCATGGGACCATTGTCGCGATAAACGGGATCCAGGCCTTGCAGGTAGCGGTACAGGGCGCGCAGGTCGGTTTCCGTCATGCGACGGTAATTACCCCATGGCATGGGGGAGTCTTCGTGCATCGATCCGGCCTGCATGCGCGCGACGAAGAAGTCCTCGTCCCAAAATGCGATGTGCCCGGTGGCTGAGTCCGGCGTCAGGTTGGGGCTGACGTACACCATGCCAGGTTGACCGCGCGCCCGGAACGGCATCCCTCCCGAGAGGGGGGCTCCCAGGAAGGCCCCCGTCTTGAGATTGCGCGGGGTGTGGCAAGATTCGCAGCGTCCCACGACATGCGCGAGGTACTTCCCGTACTCCGCCGTGGCCTCAGGCGGAAAATTGCCGCGGATTTCCGCGGTGGGCCCGTAAGGCTCGAGGAAATAAGCGAGCGTGATTTTCCCCAGGATGTTGATGTCTTTCCGCGGCCCCACCCCCGGCTCGGGAGGGAGCGTTCGCAGGTAGGAGATGATGGCGACCAGGTCCGACTCGGCCATGTCGGCGTAGGCGTCCTTGAACGGCAGGGCGATGCGGCCCTCGCGGTTAACGCCCGTACGGATCAGGCGGGCGATCTCTCCGTCGCTCATGGTGCCGATGCCCGTCACCGTGTCGGGGGTGAGGTTGGGTGCCGTCCAGTCCCCGAGGAAGGTGATCTCGCCCGTGCCCCCGGTCAGCGGCACGATCTCGCCGCGGAACATGCGCTCCTTGGCGTGATCGGGCGCATGGCAGTCGGCGCAGTGCGCGGGGCCGTGCACGAGGTACTGTCCGCGCGCGATCACGTCGGGCTCGTACACCGCGCGCGTGTCGGGCAAGGGAACGTCCCAGGTGCGTTCGTAGGTGCGCAGGGCGTTCAGCACCAGGCCGGTGACGAGCACGAGCAGCACCGCTGCCGTCGCGGCAAGCGTAATTCCGGTGCGCTTGATCCAAAGTCTCATGCCGGGGTTCCGGGGATTGGGAGTGGGAAATCGGGAACAGGGAAGATACTGAAAATCCGCGCGTGTCCGAACCCCGAAAACCGCTCGGGCGCGGGGCGGGGCCCCGAAGTCCGGAAATTTTTTTTCGGGAGCTTTTCTGTTTGAACTCAAGGAGTTACGGGGGTACCCTCCCTCGGCCCTGAATTTTTTCGGGGACGGGGAAATCCCTCAAAATCCCTTTGAAATCAAGGTTTTATGGCCTTTGCGGGACCTCTTCGAAGGCATTTCGGGCCTTGCAGGACCGGCAAATCAACAGATTAAATTGTCCAATGGAATGTCGCCGGATTCACCCCCGCCGGCGCCACGACATTCCCCGCAGGAGGCCACATGCGTTTTCAACGACTCTTCACCCGTGAAGGCAAGAACCCCTTCGACTCCGTGCAATATGCGTGGCGCAAGTCACAGGTGCGATCCCTCGATGCATCCTCCTCTTCGGTGATGGACGTCGAAGTGCCTGAGTTCTGGTCGCAGACGGCCACCGACATTCTCGCGCAGAAGTACCTGCGCCGTCGCGACGTTCCCGCCGCCGCGGCGGGCAAGGACGGCAAGCCTTCCGCGACCGGCGGCGAGAACAGCGTGCGCCAGGTGGTCGACCGCCTCGCGGGTTGCTGGCGCCACTGGGGTGAGCAACTGGGGTACTTCGACACACCTGCCGACGCGCAGGTGTTCTACGATGAGACCGTGCACATGCTCCTGCAGCAGATGGCGGCCCCCAACTCTCCTCAGTGGTTCAACACCGGCCTTCACTGGAAGTACGGCATCACCGGTTCCGCCCAAGGGCACTTCTACGTCGACCCCGCCGATGACCAGGTGAAGGCCTCCGGGGACGCCTACACGCGCCCGCAGCCGCACGCCTGCTTCATCCAGTCGGTGGACGACGACCTGCTCGGCGAGAACGGAGTGTTCTCGCTCCTGCAGCGCGAGGGGCGCATCTTCAAGTACGGCTCCGGCACGGGGACCAACTTCAGCGCCATCCGCGCGGCGGGCGAGCCGCTCGCGGGCGGCGGGGTTTCCTCGGGGCTGATGTCGTTCCTCAAGGTGTTCGACCGCGCCGCGGGCGCGATCAAGTCGGGCGGCACCACGCGCCGCGCCGCCAAGATGGTCTGCCTCGACCTCGATCACCCCGAGATCGAGGAGTTCATCGACTGGAAGAGCCGCGAAGAGCAGAAGGTGGCGGCGCTGATGGCGGGATCCGCCCTGCTGCGTGCCGGTGATCAGGCCATGGCCCGCCAGGGCAAGGATGCGGCGGATCCCGCCATCGCGGGCGCGGAATTCGTGCCCGAGGGCGTCTGGGATCGTGACCGCGCGCTGTTGGCACAGGGCCAGTCCCTCGGTGAACGGGAAGTCTACGACTCCCATTTCGAGGGGGAAGCCTACGTCACGGTGAGCGGGCAGAACTCCAACAATTCCGTGCGCGTGCCCAACGGGTTCCTTGATGCCGTGGACTCGGACGGAGACTGGAACCTGATCGGCCGCGTCGACGGGTCAGTCCGCAAGACGGTGAAGGCACGCAAGCTGTGGGACAGCATCGGGCGCGCGGCATGGAACTGTGCCGATCCCGGCGTGCAGTACGACGACCTTATCAACGAGTGGCACACCTGTCCCGCGGACGGACCCATCCGCGCCTCGAACCCGTGCAGCGAGTACATGTTCCTCGACGACACGGCCTGCAACCTCGCCTCGCTCAACCTCGTGCGCTTTCAGAAGGAAGACGGCACGCTCGACACGGAGCGCTTCGCGCACGCCGCACGCCTGTGGACGGTAGTGCTCGACGTATCCGTCGGCATGGCCCAGTTCCCCTCGCCGCAGATCGCGCGCAAGTCGTACGACTACCGCACCCTCGGTCTCGGTTACGCGAATCTGGGCGCGTTCCTGATGCGCGCCGGCATTCCCTACGATTCCCCCGAGGCGGCCGATTGGGCCGCGGCCATCACCGCGCAGCTGGGGGGCGAGTCGTACGCGACCTCGGCGGAGATCGCCGCCAACCTTGGCGCCTTCCCTCGCTTCGCTCCCAACCGCGACTCGATGCTGCGCGTCATGCGCAACCATGAGCGCGCGGCCCGCGCGGTGTCGGCCTCTGAGTACGAGGGTCTCTCGGTGATTCCGCGCGCCCTCTCCGGAGAGTTCTGTCCCGCGCCCATGGTGAAGGCCGCCCGCGAGTCGTGGGCGCGCGCCCTGAAGCTCGGCGAGAAGCACGGCTACCGCAATGCGCAGGTGACTGTACTGGCGCCCACCGGCACCATCGGATTGCTGATGGATTGCGACACGACAGGCATCGAGCCCGACTTCGCCATGGTGAAATTCAAGAAGCTGGCGGGCGGCGGTTACTTCAAGATCGTGAACCGCTCCTTGCCCGTGGCCTTGCGTCATCTGGGGTATTCCCCCGAGGAGGCCGAGGCCGTGGAACGCTACTGCCTCGGCAGCGGGTCTCTCGAAGGGGCCCCCCACGTCAACAAGGCCACGCTCTCGGAACGCGGCTTCACGACCGACGTTCTGCTCAAGCTGGAGAAGGCCCTGCCGCTTTCGCTTTCGCTGGAGGATGCCTTCCACCCCCGCCTGTTGGGCACGGATTTCCTTGCTGGCCTCGGCGTCAGCCCGGTCGCCCTCGCGGGCGACGGCTACGACGTGCTCGAGTCGCTGGGATTCACCGACGAGCAGATCACCGCCGCAGATCTTCACATCTGCGGCGCGCAGACGGTGGAAGGCGCGCCCTCGCTCAAGCCCGAGCACTACCCGGTGTTCGACTGCGCGAGCAAGTGCGGCAAGGGCACGCGCATGATCGCGCCCATGGGGCACGTGCGCATCATGTCGGCTGCGCAGCCCTTTATTTCGGGCGCGATCTCCAAGACCGTTAACCTGTCCAACGAGGCGACGGTCGCCGACATCCAGGGAATTTATCGCGAGGGACACCGCGGCCTGCTCAAGGCCATTTCGATCTACCGCGACGGGTGCAAGCTTTCGCAACCGCTCAACGTGCGCAAGGAGCGCAAGAAGACGGTATCCTCCGGTGCTCCCGCTCCGGCGACGGCCCATGCGGTGGCGCGGCCCGGTGCCGCGACCGGCCCCATGCGGCGGCGGCTTCCGGCCCGTCGCGGCGGGTTCGTGCAGGAGATGACCGTGGGCGGTCACAAGTTGTTCCTGCGCACGGGGGAGTACCCTGACGGAGCGCTCGGGGAGATTTTCATCGACATGTACAAGGAGGGAGCGGGATACCGCGCCATCCTCAACTGTTTCGCCGTGCTGGCCTCGAAGGCCCTGCAATACGGGGTGCCGCTCGAGGAACTGGTCGACACGTTCACCTTCACGCGCTTCGAGCCGGCGGGGCCCGTCGAGGGGCACGACAACATCAAGAACTGCACGTCGCTGCTCGACCTGGTGTTCCGCACGCTGGGATTGTCGTACCTCGGCCAGACCGACTTCGTGCACCTGAAACCGGTCGAGGCGCCGGGTTCGCTGGCACCGACGCGCGCGCCGGAGCCGAAACCCGCTCCCGTGGCGGCGCCGACGCCGTCCGGGACGCAGACGCGCGCCGAGGCGGCCGAGATGTCGCGCCGCGCGGGCTACACCGGCGACGGCTGCGGTTCGTGCGGGTCGATGCGCGTGCGCCGCAACGGCACCTGCGTGGTGTGCGAAGATTGCGGCACCACGAGCGGGTGTTCGTAGGAACATGAGCGGCGATCAAGTTGAGGTGAAGCGGGGGGCCGGAGTGCCGCCCGCTTCCTTTTGGGGACGCTTTGCGGGATGGCCCGCGGCCCGTTCAGTTCGCCGCGTTTAATGTGCCGAGCACGATCCCGGGCGTGAGGATCTGCGGCAGCATCTTGTACTCCCGGCTGCCTTCCGGGTAATACACGTAGACCGGAATGCTGTTGCGACCGTAGCCGGCCAGCGTCTCCGTGATCACGGGATCAGAGTTGGTCCAGTCGGCCTTCAGCGCCACGATCTCCGCCTCCGCGAATGCCCGCACCACCTCGGGGCGGTTCAGCGCCACGCGCTCGTTCACCTTGCAGGTCAGGCACCAGTCGGCCGTGAAGTCGATGAACACGGCTTTGCCGTCGCCGAGCGCAGCCTCAAGCACTTCGGGGCTGAACGGTGCCCAGGCGATGGCATTCGCCCGCGTCGCATCGCCCGTTGTTCCTGCGGCGGGAGCGGCGGCGGCCGAGACGAACGTCTCGCGCTTCTGCACGCCGTCGAGGACCCACAACAAAGTCGGCGTGAAGATCACCACGGCGACGAGGGCGGCGGTGAGGCGCACGCGGCCGGGATGATGCAGGGCCATCCATGTGCCCACGACCCAGGCGCTCAGGCCCACGGCGAGGAACAGTCCAAGCAACATGGCCATGGTGTCGATGTCGGTCTGGCGGCCGAAGATCCACGCCAGCCAGATCACGGTGGCCAGCAGCGGGAAGCCCATGAACTGTTTGAGGTGCTCCATCCACGGGCCGGGCTTGGGGAGGAAGCGCGCCAGACCCGGTGCGGCGGAGAGCAGCAGGTAGGGGAACGACACCCCGAGCGCCAGGAAGGTGAAGACCAGCAGGGAGACGGCGTTGCTCTGCGTGAACCCGTAGGCCAGCGCGGTGCCCATGAAGGGGCCCGTGCAGGGAGTCGCGACGATGGTGGCCGTCACGCCCGCGAGGAAGGATCCCCCCAATCCCTTGTTCTCGTCTCCGCGCCGCAGGCGGGTGAAGAGGTATCCCATCTCGAACACGCCGAAGAGATGCAGGCTGAAGAACAGGAAGAAGGCGCTGAGGACGACCAGGAATGCGGGGGATTGCAGCTGGAAGCCCCATCCCAGGCTCTGTCCGGCGCCGCGCAGGGCGATGAGCAGGCCCGCCAATACCCAGAACGAGGTGACGGTGCCTGCCGTGAAGGCCAGGCCGTGCGCCAGCAGGTGGGATCGCTTGCGGTGGGCCCGCTGCACGAAGTCGAAGATCTTCAGCGAGAGCACCGGCAAAACGCAGGGCATCAGGTTCAGGATGACACCGCCCGCGAAGGCCAGGGACAGGATGACGAGGAGTTCCATGAGGTCTAAAGGTACTAGGACCCCTTGTTAAGGGCGACCTCGTCACCCCGGCGAAGGCCGGGGAGGTCGCCCTTGCAGGGGTTATCCGGTGATCGCATGCAGGTGCGTTTGCGTCGCCCTTAACGTCCGTTCGGGTTGATTTCGTTCAACCAGGCGAGGATGCCGCCGGTGACGTTGTATCCGTTGGTGTAGCCCTGCTTTTTCAGGGCTTCGAGCGCGGTGCGGGAACGGCGCCCCGAGCGGCAGTAGATGTAGACCGGCTTGTCGCGGGGGACTTCCTGCCAGCGGGCTTCGAATTCGCTGAGGGGGATGAGCGTGCCACCCAGGTTGACTTCTTCGAACTCTTCCTGTTCGCGCACGTCGACCAGCACGGTGTCAGGGTTTCTTTCAAGCAACTCGCTCAATTCCAGCACCGAAATTTCATCTTCCACCATGTTGCCTCCGAATGGCCGGGAGCCGGCCTGTTTTTGCAAAATTTCCCGGTTTTCCCTGAAATATAGGCAGAACGGGAGGAAACGCAGGGGGAAGAGTCGGGGGGAGCCCCCGTGAAACGCTTCCCGGCGGGGGAATCGCGCGTTGAAATCCCGTCGTCGGGGAGTTAGGTTTTACTGCCTTAAAAATCGCATGATTTTGCGGAGTTTACAGGTTATTCGAGGACGCTAGGAAGCAAGGAAGCAATATGGCAGCAGGACCGAAGGTCAAAATTTCCCGTGCCTTGGGCATCGCCCTGACCCCCAAGGCCGCCCGCGTGATGGAGCGTCGCTCCTTCCCTCCCGGACAACACGGTCTGGCGCGCAAGAAGAGCCCGTCCACCTACAAGCTTCAGTTGCTTGAGAAGCAGCGCCTCAAGGCCACGTACGACGTGCCCGAGATGCAGCTCCGCAAGTACTACGAGCGAGCCACGCACAGCCACGAGTCGACCGGCACGGCCATGCTTGCCTTGCTCGAGACCCGTGCCGACGCGGCCATCTACCGCATGGGCTTCGCCCGCACCATCTACGCCGCGCGCCAGTACATCGCGCACGGTCACTTCAGCATCAATGGCCGTCGCATCTTCACGGCCAGCCACCCGCTCAAGGTCGGCGACGTGATCGCGGTCGTGGAGAAGTCGAAGAACCATCCCCAGATCGTCGAGGCGCTCTCGCACTCCGGCAGCGTCGTGGTTCCCGACTACTACGAGGTCAACAAGGTCAAGATGGAAGGTCGCCTGGTGGCAAAGCCCCTGCGCGACCAGATCCCCGTGAAGCTCGCCGAGCAGCACGTGGTCGAATACTACTCGCGCTGATCCTGCATCCGCAACCAACAAAAAACCCTCCGCCTCAGGCGGAGGGTTTTTTGTTGGGCGATTTCCGGGATCCCCTGCGAAGGCGTGGCGGCGCAGGGTTCCCCCGCGCTTTTGTCTTCCGGTCGATTCGTTCAGGACTTTTTCTTGCCCTCGAAGGAGCCGAAGATCTGGAGATTGTAGCGCTTGACGGTGAAATTCTCCTTGCGCAACAATTCGGTGAGCGCGGCATCGAGCTTTGCGCTGGTGACTTCGCGCACGTCGTCGCTGTCGAGCGAAACCAGGTGCGCGTGGGGCTTGTCGTCCAGGTCGATTTCGTAGTGCGTGTGCCCGTGTCCGAAGTCGGATTCGGAGAGAACTCCCGCTTCCACGAGTTGGCTCAGGGTCCGGTAGAGGGTGGCGCGTGAGGCCTTGAGACCGGTTCGCTGCATTTCGAACAGAAGTTCGTCGGCGCTGAAGTGGCCGTTCTGCGCGAGGATGAACTCGAGCAGCGCCATGCGCTCCTTGGTCAGGAACATCCTGTTCCGCTTGAGGAACTCGGTGTAGCGCGCCTGCGCGGTCGCGATCTGGGTTTTATTCATGCCGGTCACCGTGACAAGTTACGTTCGCGTTCGGAAACGGGGGGGAGGAATTCGAACAAAACAATTCCCGAACAGCGTCCGCGCCGCGATTCGAGGTAATCCGCGAGGCTTTCGGAGGCGACGCGACCGCGCAGCTGGCTGGCGTGACGAAGCATCGGGACGCCGCCGCGCGCATCGACGAAACCGGTATGTGTGGCATCGAGACCTTCGCGGTCGGTCAGGAAGGCGATGCCGAGAAAGCGGTCGCCGAGGGTCCAGTTCCGTGCCAGGCGAAGCGCTTCCTCGTAGGGAAGCTGCCTGATCTCGGCGGTGAGGTCGGGGCCCGTGACGCCCTTGCCCGCGAGCAGTTGCCTGCGATGGAGCGTCTTGCGGAACACCGTGTCGCCGGGGAGTTCGAGCACGCGGAAGTCGTCGGGGTTGTTGGCGAGCCATTCACCGACGAAGTAGTGGTTGCGGTTCTCGTAGCTGACGGTGTCACCACGGTAGCGAAAGGGAATGATCGCGGGTACCAGATCGGCAGCGCGGCGCACCCGCGCCAGGCCGAGAACGGCTTCCATGTAGGTGACGCAGTCCATGCGCTCCATGTCGACGATCGGCAGCGGATCGACATCGGCGTGGCGCCCCTCGCCGGTGGGGCCGAGGAAGTAAGGGGTTCCTTCGAGCTCCTTCGAGAAGTGGCGCAGGCGCTCGGCGTACCCGCGCGGGACATCGGGCCGGTTCAGCAACGTATGGGCGCGCGCGGCTGCAGGGCGTTCCTTGTTGTACCACAGGGCGGTGCGCATCAACAGCGTGTCGAGCAGGTCCGCTGCGGGTGCAGAGGGGCCGGCGAAGTTGTTCAGAAGCAGGGTGGCCGCCAGGGTGTCGCCATCGAGGGCGAAAACGTATCCGCTGAGGCCGGAGACGCCGTTGAGCGACCCGGTCTTGTAGCGTGCCATGCCGCTGCCGGTGAAGCCGCGCAGCCGTGCCCCGGTGGCTCCGTCGAGGCCGGGCTGGGCGAGCGAGGCGATGTAGTCCCCGCCGTCGGGGTGACGGGCCATGCGGGCGAGCAGCCCGGTGAGGGCGCCGGCCTGCAGGCGGTTGCGATCCGAAAGGCCGCTGCCGTCGTGAAGTTCGAACGCTCGGGGATCGACGCCCTGCCGCGCGACGAAGTCCATGGCAGCCGTGATGCCCGCCTTTGCCGTGCCCTCGCCCTTGATCCTCTTGCCGAGATGGCGCACGAGACGCTCCGCATGGAGGTTCTGGCTGCGTTGGTTCACCTCGTCGATCAGGGAGATCATGGGGGCCGTGGTGAACCGGTACTCTCGCAGGAGGGGAGCCGTGGCCGCGCCGTCCTCCGCGATGAAGCGGATGCCCGAAGAGTCCAGCGCGGCGAGTAGCGCGCGGCGGAAGTATTCCGGAGGGTTGCGCACGGGAAAGACCCAGGTGCGCGGCGCGGCTCCCGCACCCACAGTCCCGGTGAGGATGACATCGGACACATCGTCGCGCAGGGTGAGCGTCACGCCGTGGCGCGCGCCCTGCACCGTGCGGGCCTGGTTCACCACGCGGACGTGGCCCACGTCGGGATCCAGCGCAAAGGCGGCGGGAACACCCGGGCGCTCTCCGGGGCCCACGGTGATTTCGTAGGCGTTGTCGTTGTACGACAGGGCCGATACCTCGGCACCGTACCACGCATTGAAATGCCGCTCCGGCCAGGCGGCGGGGCGATGCGGTCCTGTGAAGAAGGTGTCGAGCGCGACCACGCTCCCCCGTACGGTGTCGATGCCGAGCGCCCGCAGCGAGTCGGCCCAGACGCGCAAGGGTGCGAGAGCGTCCGGGTAAAAGCGTTTCGAAACGTTGGGGTCGCCGCCGCCGACGGCGCGCAGGGTTCCGTGGAGCGTGCGCCCGCGCAGGGTTCCAGCGACTTCCAGCGTGGTGTATGGGGCCGCGTCCACGGGAAAGGCCTCGATCGCCGCGGCGGTGATGACGAGCTTGGCCGTGGACGCGGGCACGAAGGGAACGGTGTCGTTCTGCCGCGCCTCGAAACGACCGTGCCGCAGGGAATACACTGAGACGGCAAGATCTCCGCCGATGCCGGAACGCGCGTGCACTTCGCGAAGTTCCTTCAGCAGCAGGGGGGACGCTTCGCCGTGCCAGCTGCGCGAGGGGGTGTACTCCGCGTCGCGCGCGCCTTCGGCCCCCCCGGCGGAGGCGCAGGAGGCGAGGACGAGGAGGGAGAGCAGGGGGAGGAGACGGGTGACGGGCGCGACCACCAGTCTCCGCAGGGGCGACCCATGGGTCGCCCCTACAGGACGCCCGTCACCCGTCTGCCACCCACAGCCTCTGCCTTTCATGTCGTCATCCTCGCGAACTCGTTCCAGTAACCCGGATAGGTCTTGCGCACGCAGTCGGGATCGTTGATCGTCACCGGAACGCCCTTGGGTCCGAGACTGACGAGGGAGAAGCACATGGCCATGCGGTGGTCGTCGTAGGTGTCGATGGCGACGTCCGGAATCAGTCGTTCCGGCGGATCGATGGAGATCCAGTCGTCGCCTTCTTCCACCGTCGCGCCGAGCTTGCGCAGCTCCGTCGCCATGGCCTTGAGGCGGTCGGTTTCCTTGAGACGCCAGTTGCCCACGTTGCGGATGGTGGTCTTGCCTTCGGCGAACAACGCCGTCACGGCGAGCGTCATGCCCGTGTCCGACATGAGATCCATGTCGATATCGATGCCGCGAAGGTCGCCGCCGCCGCGAACTGCCAGACGATCCGCACTCTGCTCGACGTGAGCACCCATGCGACCGAGAGCGTTGATGAATCCGGCCTCGCCCTGCGGTGAAGACCTGCCGATGTCCGTGACGACGATCTTGCTCGATGCGATCGCTCCCGCCGCCAGAAAGTACGATGCGGATGACGCGTCCGGTTCAACGGCGTAACGCCCGGGGCTTTGGTATCCGCAGGGTTCTTCGATCCGGAAATTCCGATAATCGTCGCGTTCGATGCTCGCGCCGAAATCCCGCATGACCTTGAGCGTCAGGTCCACATAGGGCGCGGATACAAGCGTTCCCTCGATCTCCACTTCGACCGGGCCACGGCACAACGGCATTGCCATGAGCAGACCCGTCACGAACTGACTCGACAGGTTGCCCCTGATTTTGGTCTTGCCTCCGGCGAGCCCCCTGGCCTTGAGGGTCAGCGGAGGAAACCCCACCTTGCCGTCATAGATGATTTCCGTATCTCTGCACAGCGGTTGCAATGCGTCCACGAGATCGCCAATGGGGCGTTCGTACATGCGAGGGATGCCGGTGATACGGAAGGTTCCTTCTCCGGCCGCGAGCAGCGCGGTGAGGATGCGGGTGGCGGTGCCGGAGTTCCCCAGGAAGAGTTCGAGGGTTCCGTCCTGCGCGCGGAAGAGTCCGGTGCCCTCCAGCGTTTCGGAGGTTCCGGAACCGGTGGCAGCATTCCCGAGCGATGCGAGCGCCTTCCGCATGAGCGTGACGTCCTCGCCGTCGGGGAGGTTCTCCAGCGAGGTGGTTCCGCGCGCCAGGGCGGCCAGCGGCAACACGCGATTGGCGATGCTTTTGGAGCCGGGGGGCCTGACGGAGAATGGCCGGGGGAGGCGCGCGACGTGCGGGATCTGCAAAGTTTCCATTGGGGGAACAACTTAGAAATCACGGGTTTTCGGGGAAATCCGCGCGGTCGCGGCGGTGGAGGGGCGGATCTCCGTGGTGTTGGTGCCGCGTGTCGATCGTATTACCTTCCCTGCATGCGTTTCCCGATCCGCTTCGCTTTTTCCGTGCTGCTCCTCGGCGCCATTGTCGCGCCGGCCCAGGACGCCTCCCGCATCCCCCCGCAGAAGCTCGATATGATCAAGGATGCCATGGCTTCGATGCGCCTTGATGACCGCATCCAGTCGATGGTCGACCAGCAAATCGACATCAAGGCGCGTCGAATCGCCAACGACAATCCCGACCTCACCGAAGACGAGGTCCGAGTCGTCAGGCGCACGATCGCCGGCGTGTACGCGGCCAACATGCGTGGTCGCGGGGGGCTTATGGATCGCGTGCATGTCATCTTCGATCGCTATTTCACCGAAGAGGACCTGCGCTTTGCGGTGCGGTTCCGTGATTCGGACGGCGGTCGCCGCTATCGGGACCTGGCGCCGCGCGCAGTGCACGACGCGATGGACGCGGGCATGCGCTGGAGCGAGGAACTCGAGCCCGAGATCAGGCGGCGCTTGTTGATCGCCAACCGTGATTTAAGGCTCTAGGGCACCTCTACGCGCGCGGCGTGATCGGCGCCTTCTTGTGGCGGCCCCACGCCACGAAGGCAGCGATCAACCCAAGGACGATCGGCATCAGCAGGGATCCCCCCTCGCCGCGGGCGATATGGAAGAACACGGCCAGAATCATGACGATCGCAAGAAGCGCGCCTGACAGCGGCGTCAACGACGGCTTGATGCGCGTGAGCGCGGGGAGCACCAGCCCTGCCGCACCTGCGAGCTCGGCGGAGCCGATGAAACGCACCAGCCACAGCGGGACATCCGGAGACCAGGGGACGTACATCGCCAGATCGAGAGGGGCCATGGTGACCTTCATCCACCCCGCCATGCCGAAAACCAACGCGAGCACGAGTTGAGCGACCCAAAGGGTCAGGCGAAGCGATCTCGAGTCGGATGTGCGTGATTCCATGCGGACCTCCTGCGTTTCAGGTGAACGTAACGCGGCAGGGCATCCCGCGCACGCGATTTATCCCAGGGCGCGGCTGAAGTCCGCGACCAGGTCTTCCACGTCCTCGATTCCGACCGACACGCGCACCAAGGATTCCGCGATCCCCATTTCGTGGCGCTTCTCCGCGCCCATCTCCCAGAAAATGGTCTGGGCGACCGGGATCACCAGGGTGCGCGAGTCACCGAGGTTGCTCGAGAGAATGGCGACCTGCAACCGGTCGAGGACGGCGAAGGTTTCCGAGGCATCGTCGAGTTCAAAGCTCAGCAAGGTTCCCGCACGGGAAAAAAGTTCTTTTGTTCGCGCGTACTGCGGATGGGAGGCTAGCCCGGGGTAATTGACCTTGCGAACACGTGGATGCTTCGACAGGGCCTCGGCCAGGATCTGCGCGCTGTCGCAGGCACGGGCGATGCGCAGCGGCAGCGTCTCCGATCCGATCGACAAGGTGTGCGCGGCCTCGGGCGAAAGCGTGCCTCCGAAGTCGCGCAGGCCTTTCTTGCGCAGCTGCAGCAGCGCCCACTGCTTCGTGTCGGGGACCTTGTAGAGATCGAGGATGCCCGAATATTTCGTCCAGTCGAAGCGGCCGAGATCGGTCACGCTGCCACCCAGGGCGTCGCCGTGTCCGCCGAAGTGCTTCGACAGGGAGTTCACCGAGAACGTCGCATCGACGCTCTTCGGGAGGAAGAGGCAGGCCGAGGTCAGGGTGTTGTCGACCACGTACATGATGCCTCGGTCGTGGCACAGAGCGCCGATGCCGGCCAGATCCGCGATCTGGGTCACGGGGTTGGCGATGGTTTCCACCAGCACGGCGCGGGTTTCAGGTCGAAGCGCCGACTCCACGGTGCGAACGTCCGTGGCATCCACGAAGGTGACTGAAATGCCGACACGCGCCAGTGTGTTCAACTGGCTGGCAGTGTTTCCGAACAGGTAGCGGCTCGATACGATGTGATCCCCCTGGCGCAGCAGCGACAGCAGGAGTCCCCCCAATGCCGCCATGCCCGTACCGAAGCACACGGTGCCCACGCCCTGTTCCAGCGCGGTGACCTTGGCTTCCACCGCGGCGACGGTGGGGTTCGATTGGCGGGCGTAGGCGTAACCCTTTTGTTTTCCCTGGAACACGGCGGCCAGATCGGCGGCCTTCTCGTAACCGTAGGCAATGGACGTGTGGATCGGCTTGTGGAGTGAGCCGTGTTCGGGTTTGCCGAGGCGGTCGGAGTGCAGCAGGGTCGTGGTCAGACCGTGTTTAGGGGGCTCGGATTTCATTTCAGGGGTAAAAATGCATTGAAAATCAGAACCCGCCGAGCGTGAACCCCACGAAGAAGCGCGCCTGGCGCACGTTTTCGAGGTAATCCCCGGGAGTGGCGTAACCGCGCCCCGCCCATTCCTGGAGGTAGACGTTTTCCTCACGGAGTTGGTTCCAGGGCTTGAAAACCATCGCATACAGATCCATGGGGATACGGTGGTAGAACATGAAGGTTGCCGACACGCGCGCCCCGTAATCCATCAACAAGTAGTGTTCGCCGCGTGACAGCGCTCCCGGAAGGTTGTCTGGCGTTCGGTTGAGCACTGTGCCCGCGTTTCCGATCAGGCTCAGTTGGAGCTTGTTCAGCGAACTGAAGGGCGACGGTGGCTCCAGATAACTCCGGACCTTCAGGGGGAAGTCGGCCTGCACCCGGGTCCAGGTCATCGCCGTTCCCTGCAGGATGTCGCGCCCCCGGTACTGGAAGCTGTAGGGATAGCCCGGCATGAAAAAGGCCAGACGATAGGGCATCACCCACAGGTTGGGGTGCAGTGAGGCGGCCTCGGTGCGGCTTGCCTGTGAGACGGCGATGCTGTCGCGCACCACGGGAAACTTGTGGGTGAAGAATCCGGTCTGGTGCTGCAGCGAGAGGGTCACGCGTTCTCCGTGCGACCAGGCTCCGAACCCTCCGAAGTCCATCTGCCACGGCGCGAAATCGGCCTTGGTGTATTGGAATGCGGGAACCGGTCGATCTTGCCAGAGAGCTTGCGCGAAGCCTCCGGGAATCGAGTCGGTGGGAATGGGCTCGTCCGCGTAGCGCGTCCACCATTGCGCCAGCGAGGCCTGGAACCCGAAGTATTGCGGCAGGGCGGTGCCGAAGGCGGGGCGGTACCACTGCAATGTCGCGCGCTGGAAGAGGTGGCGGTGCAGGGAGGTTTCCAGCACCCTGTAGGAGTAGGGGAAGACCAGCTCCTGGCCAGTGGACTGGTTGCGGTAGCGTTCGGTCACCGACTCGTCGAAGACCACATTCTGGTTCCAGTAGCGTGCCTGCCACCACGTCCCGAGGAATCCGCCGCCCAGGCGCAGCCCGTTGAGTGGAAGCATCGTCTCGCCCTGCAGCACGTCGTAGGTGTACTTGATGCGGTCATCCACGCGAATGCTCGCGTCGTACAGGTCGACGCCGTCGGTGACCGTGTCGCGCAGGGTGAAACCGAACGCCTGGTGCCGCACGTCGCGCGACGCCACATAGAAGAGGTTGGGCGTCCAGCCATAGCGGTGGTGCCATGCGGTCACGCCGGACCATTGCCCTCCGTACGAAAGGCCGTAGTCGAGCTGCGTGCTCGCATCAACCTTCTTCGACATGTACCCGCCGAAGAATTGCGAAAGTCCTCCCGAGACGGGGCCGAGCGCGACCTGCAACCCGATGTCCACATTGAGGTCGGCGAAGGTGGTGTCGTCGAGGAACTGCGGCGAGACGCTCAGGTAGGGCGCGAGGTTCCATGCCACTTTCTTCACGCGCGGCTCGCGCGATTGCGCTGCCTTCGAATATTCCAGCCGTTTGGGGTGGAGGGGGGCCAGCGTGTCGGCCGTTCCCTGCCAGGGGGCTTCCGGAGTCAACTCCGCCGGGCCTCGGAAGATGCCGAAGCGCTGGTTTCGGTAGCCTTGGTAGTAGAGCTGCCCGGCGTGCAATTGCGGTTCCAGCGCCTGGGTGCGGTTGCGTGTCATGCGGTACAGGGTGTCGCCGGGCGGGAGCGCGAACGCGTTGTAGACCCCGTCGCGTCCATCGGTGGAGAACAGCAGCGTATCCCCCGTGAAGCGCAGGTCGCGATACGACGCTTCCTCCAGCGGGGTGACCAGCCGCACGGAGTGCCCCGCGGCGACGTGTAGCGAGTCCGGGAAGGTCGCCGAGTCCTCGAGCGCGGCGAAGGGGTCCCACGCGGGGACGTCGGCCGCCACGGCGGCGATGGCCTCGCGGCCGTGGCGGCCGAGCACGAAGTAGATGCTGTCGGCCGCAGGGTTGTAGCGCGGGGTGTAAACCTGTTCGCCGTTCGTGAAGCGCGTAAGTTGGCGGATGCGTCCCGAGGCGTCCATCACGGCGACATTCGAGCTGCCGCGCTCGAAGCGGGCATATACGATGGTGCCCGACTCGGTCGGGTGGTAGGCGGCATCGGAAGCCCGCTCATGCCAGGTGAGTCGCCGCCATTTTTCCCGCTCCGGTACGCGGGCACGGAAGGCGTACTCCCAGATGTCGCTGTAGGGCGAACCCCAGGCGTTGCGCGTGGTGAGCAGGCGCGTGCCGTCATGGTTGAATTCGAGCCCGGCCGACCCGAACTCGCGGCTGCGCCCCCCGGGAAGGTGCAGGGGATCGTGGGCCACCGCCGGCTCGGGCAGGGAGAATCGCGGGCGCAGGGCGGGGTGGGCGCCTGCAGGGAACCGGAAGTCCGGTGCCGGGGACGCGAGTCCCGGAGCGCTGCGCGGCGGGGAGTCCCCTCCCTCGGCGGGATAGTCCGTCACGGGTTCCGCCGAGCGGCCTTCCTCCGGCCCCCCCACTTCCTTCCAATGGATCCAGTTGAGCGGGAAGCGGCGGTCGTCGTTGCCCAGCCAGGCCATGTACCGGCCGTCGCGCGAGAAGGCGAGCGATTGCACGTAGCTTCCCTTCATGTCGGCGTCGGCGGGGACATCTTCGGGAAGTTGTTCGAAGTCGCCGTAGGTTTCGGCCAGATAGTGCGTCCATTCGGCGTAAAGGGCGGAGAGAGGCCTGCCGAACGCTTCCTCGACGGCCCGCCCGAAGTGGAACAGGGGCTTGGGGAAGGCGAGCTCGCGGACGGCGTCGATGCCGTCGCGGTCGCGCAGCCAGCGGAGGAAGGCGTAGCCGGTGTTGTAGACGCGCTCGGCCTGGACCCAGTCGCCGTCGAAGGTTTCGATCTCGCCGAGCGTGGGCAAGGTGCCCGTGAGCCAGGCGTCGCGCACGATCATGTCGCGCTGCGAGTCCCACGTGTCGAAGCCTGCCTCCTCGGCCTCGAGCTGGGCGATGCCCTCGATCCACCAGTTGGGAGCGGCGACGGGGATCCACGGCAACGTCAGCCCGTAGTTGATGCGGCGGTTGAAGGTGTAGCCGCCGAGCATGGCGTGGCTGAAGGGAGTGAGACGGGCCTTCTGGCGCAGACTGAAGACGTGCGCGAGCTCGTGGACGACGACGTTGCCCAGCCAGTTGCGCCGCCCGCGCATCACCCAGTTCATGTGGGGCAGGTAGATCTCCACGCGGGAGAAGGGGTAAATGGCGCTTCCGTTCGCCACGTCGCCGCGGTCGGAGAGAAAGATGTCGATGATCTGGTAGTCGCCGTAAGCGTCGTAGGCGCGGGCGAGGGTCGGCCAGACCGCCTCCGAAATGCGAAGGATTTCACCGGCGACCTGTTCGTGCTCCTTGGCGAAATAAATGCGGTAGTGCTGGCTTTGCAGCATCTGGGCATTTTGCGCGAAGGCTCCCGTGGAGAGCAGGATGAGCAGTGCGATCCACGGGGTTCCGGGGCGAAAGAAAGGACGGAAAGTCATATGGCCGCCAATTTAGCGCAAAATCGTCGAGAGGCCGGCGAAAATAAACGTGACGGACATTATCCTTTGTGAATCCCACGCTGGCCGGACAGGGTAAATTTTCCCCGATCACCTTCGTCCGGGAGCCCGACATGCATCAGATTCTCCGCCTCAGCGTGCTGCTTTCCCTGTGCCTGGCCGTTGCCGTCGAGGCGCGCTTGCGGGGCCAGCTCGAACTGTTTTTCGACTTCGCTCCCCAGGACTCGGTCGTGCGCCTTGAACAGCCCGCCGCGGGGCAATTGCGCGTCGAGGTCGTCGACACCGAATCCGGAGAGCGCCGCGTGCTCACGGAGCGGGTCGCGGCGGGCGCGGCGGAGCGGCTGCGGGAGCAGGCGCTCGAGCAGGGCGTCTCCGTGGGAACATGGGTTGCAGGACGCGTCGACGCGACGACGGTGGATGGGGACGGGCGCAGGGAGGATTACCTGTCGGGCCCGCGCGAGCTCAGGCGCAACCGCCTCAACTATGTCATCACCCAGACGGTCTACAGCATGTACGTCTACTCGATCGCCGTTCCCGTGGCATTTGATGCTCCCGACAAGGCTGCGGCCGCCCAGCTTCTCAGCATTCCGGTGGGTTTCGGCACCCACTTTTATCTCTCCCGCGACAAGGAATTCCACGACGCCCACGTGTGGTCCACCGCGTACTTCGCCGGCAGCGGGATCGCCCTCTCCTACGCGATTCCGTTCGCGCTTCTGGGCTTCAACGAAACCGCCTTCAGGACGGGAAGCTTAGCCGCCATGGCCGGGTATCCCGTCGGCCTGTGGATGGGGTACACCCACGGAGACCAACTCGTGGATAACCCGGGTCGCGTGAGATTGCAGTCGACGATGGCCGTGACCGCCGCCGCGATGGGGTTCCTGACGGGGATGACCTGGACTCCCGAAAACGGCGGTGACATCTACGGACGGGTAATGGTCGCCCAGGCCGCCGCCGCAGGTGTGGCGGGCCATTACCTCTCCTACTCCTACAGGGCGCACGAGGCGGTTCCCGCGGGGGTGGGCACCGGTGTCGGCACGCACGCGATTCTGGGGTTCCTGGGGGGTGCCACGCTGGCGGTTTGGGCCGATCTTGATGATGTCCGCCCCGCCGCGGCCCTCATGCTGGCCGGCACGGGCGCGGGTCTCGCAGAGGGCTTGTATTTCTTCCGGAACCGGTACGATTCCTTCGAGAAGGCGCGTTATGACCGCTGGGGTGCGATCGGTGGCGCTGTCATCCCCCTGGGATTGGCCGCGCTGTTCGGAGGGGAACCTGATCCGAAGCTGTTGATGGGGCTCACCACCGCGGGAGCCGTGGGCGGTTACGCCATCACCTACAGCCTGACGAGCCATTTGCAGGAGTCCCCCCGCGATGTGCGGCACAAGGGGCACCCCGGTTTTTCGTTCGATCTGATGCCGGTCCCCGAGATGTATGCCTACGAAACACCCGAGGGTCGCGAGGTTGCCATGCGATTGCGCGTCCCCGGCGCGACCTTGCGGTTTTGATTCCGCAACGAATCAGTCGCCGGGGTTGAGTCCCAGCAAGGCGATTCCCGCGACTGCGGCGGCGGCCCCGATCAGGGTGCGTGGCTCGAAGCGTGTGCCGTAGTGCCAGGCGCCCAAGGGCATCACGATCAGTGGCGTCATGAACGTGATCGTCGCGACCACGCCGGCGGGCTGGTATTTCATCGCGGCGACATAAAGACTCATGCCGCCGACGGGACCGACGAGGGTTCCCAGCAGCATGCGCTTGCGTATCCACGGGTCGCGCAAGGTCGCGAAGCTTCGGGGAACGAGCCCGCGTGCGCCGGCGATGGCGAAGATGAGCGCGGCGGCAGCTCCCACCCGGACAACGGTTGCATCGAGCGGAGAGAGGTCGGGCGCGCGCAGGAAAGCCTCGCGCGCCAGTACGGTGCCCAGCCCGAGGCACATCGCCGCGATGACGCCGTTCGACGCGCCGCTCCATGCGCTCGTGTTACCGCCCGCCGGCCGCCATGTCGCGGCTACCAGTCCCGACAGGATGAGGGCCATGCCGCCGATCTGCACGAGCGAGAGGATCTCACGCAACCAGAACCATGCGATGACGGCGGTGGCCGCAGGTGCCAGCGAGATCAGCAGGGAGGTACGTTCGGGTCCGATGTGGTAGAACGAGCGGTACAGATAGTAGTCGCCCAGTCCGAGGCCGACCCAACCCGACAAGGCGAGAAGCAGGACGGCGTCCGCGCCGGGGAGGCCGCTGTATCCCGAGGCGAGCCGCTGCGCGACACAGAGCGCCAGCAGGAGGGGCATCGCCAGCTGCAGGCGCAGGAGGTTCGTGGCGAACGGGCCGATGCGCCGTCCGGTGGCCGTGAAGAAAAACGGCGACAGCGACCACAGGCTGAGGGCGCCGAGAGCGAGGAAAAGGCCGAAGGTGCTGTTCGACATCAGGGGTTACCGCGGCGGCGGTCAATGGACCCGGTGGACCCGATGGACAGCATGGACTTTATGGACAGAAAATGGATGACCGCCTTGTCCATAAAGTCCATGCTGTCCATCAATTTTCGCCGCCGCCCAGCGCTTCCTTCAACAGCCCGTTCACCTTGGCGACGTAGCCTGCCGGGTCGCGGGGTTCCGAGCCCTCGGCGAGCAGGGCCTGGTCGACGAGCACCGCGTACCAGTCCGTCAGCTTCGCATCCTGCGGGTCGGCTTCGAAGCGGGCTTTCAGACGGGCGATGATGGGATGCTCCGGGTTGATTTCGAGGATGCGCTTGCTTTCGGGAACCTTCTGGTTCGACATCTTCAGGATGCGCTCCAGGTTCGCCCCGAGCTCGTCCTCGCCCGACACCAGGCAACAGGGGCTCTCGTCGAGCCGCGAGGTGACCCGTACTTCCTTGAGCGTTTCGCCCATCTTCGCCGCGAAGTCTTCCGTAAACGTCGCGTAGTCGCCCTTGGCCTTCTCTTCGCGTTCCTTCTCCTCCTTCGTCAGTTCGCCGAGATCAAGCGCGCCCTTGGCCGCGTGCACGAGTTTTTTACCGTCGAAGTCGGGCAGGGCCTGCACCACCCATTCGTCGATCGGGTCGACGAGGTACAGCACCTCCACGCCCTTCTTGCGGAACACTTCGAGGTGCGGGCTGCCCTCGGCCGCTTTGCGGCTCTCGGCGGTGAGGTAATAGATGTCCTTCTGCCCGTCCTTCATGTTCACCACATAATCCTGCAGGCCGGTCAGCTCGCCCGCCGCGAGTCGGCCCGACTCGAAGCGCAGCAGGCGCGTCAACGCATCGAGGTGTTCCCAGTTCATGTGGAACCCCTCCTTCAGCACCGAGCCGAACTCCTTCCAGAACGCCTTGTATTTCTCCGGTTCGTCCTTCGCCAATGTCTCGAGAAGGTTCAGCGACTTGGTCACCGCCGATTCCTGGATCTTGCGCACCACGGCATTCTTTTGCAGGATCTCGCGCGACACATTGAGCGGCAGATCCTCGGAGTCCACCACGCCGCGCATGAAGCGCAGCCACGACGGCAGCAGTTCCTTGCAGTCATTCATGATGAACACCCGCTTCACGTAGAGCGAAAGCCCGTGCGGGCGGTCGGGGTAGAAAAGGTCATGGGGGGCCTTGGAGGGCACGTACAGCAGCGTGGTGAACTCGAGCGTGCCCTCGACCTTGTTGTGGGACCAAGCCAGGGGAGCTTCCGTGTCGTGGGACAGGTGCTTGTAGAATTCCGCGTGCTGCTCCGCAGACACCTCGCCCTTGGGGCGGCGCCACAACGGGGCGCGGTCGTTGAGGATCTCTTCCTCGCCCTTGTCGTTCACAAGGGCGATGGGGTGGGTGACATACTCGCTGTACTTCTTCACGATCGACCGCACGCGCCAGTCCTCGAGGAACTCCTTCGCGTCGTCCTTGAGGTGCAGCTCGATCACCGTGCCGCGCTTCTCCTTCTCGGTCTCTCCCAGCGTGAACGTCCCGTCGCCGGTGGATTCCCAGCGCAGGGCCGGGCCGTCTTCCCCGAGGCGTCGCGTCTCCAGGGAGACCCGGTCGGCCACCATGAACGCGGAATAGAACCCCACGCCGAATTGGCCGATGAGATTGGCGTCTTTCTTCTGGTCTCCGGTGAGCGATTCCAGGAACTTCTTCGTTCCCGAGTTGGCGATGGTGCCGATGTTGCGGATCACTTCCTCGCGGTTCATGCCGATGCCGTTGTCGATGATGCGCAGGACGCCTTGATCCTTGTCCGCCTCGAGGCGGATCTTGAAGGCGGAGTCGGCCCCCAACAGTTCCGTGTTCGTCAGCGACTCGAAGCGGGCCTTGTCGATGGCGTCCGAGGCGTTGGACACGAGCTCGCGCAGAAAGATTTCGCGGTTCGAGTAGAGGGAATGGATCATGAGGTGCAGCAGCTGCCGGACCTCGGTCTGGAACTCCATTTTTTCGGGTGCTTGCGTTGTCATGCGTTCTCTCCAACGTTGAAAATCAGGGAATTCGGGACGTGGAAATTTAGCAGTTTCCCCGCCGTTTCCTAAGTTTCATCCACACAAGGAGGGTCGTGTGGACGCCAAGGAACGCGCAGGAATCTGGGCCGCCTCGCAGGTCGAGAACGGGATGGCGGTGGGGCTGGGAACCGGGTCCACCGCGGACTTTTTCATCAGGGAGCTGGCCCGCCGCGTCCGCGAGGAGGGGCTCAAGCCCCGGACGGTCGCTTCCAGCTCGAATGCGTCCACCGACCTTGCCGCGGGCCTCGGTCTCCCCGTGATTCCCCTCGGCGCGGCGGCCGACCTGGATCTCTACGCCGACGGGGCCGATGAATGGGATCCTGCGAAGCGCCTGCTCAAGGGGCGGGGCGGGGCCATGGTGCGGGAAAAGCACCTCGCGCACATGTCGGCGCGCTTCCTCGTGCTCGTTGACCCCTCGAAGCGCGTGGAGCGTCTCGGAAGCCGGTTCGCGATTCCGGTCGAAGTGCTGCCCTTCGCCGCGGAGCTGGTGCGCCGGGAGCTCGAGTCTCTGGGCGCCCACGAGGTGGTTTTGCGCCCGGCCCTCAACGGAGGAGTCCCCTGGATCACCGATCAGGAGAACCACATCCTCGACGCCCGCTTCGATCCGACCGGCGATGTCGCCGGGCTCGACGGCCCGTTGGCGGCGATTCCCGGAGTGGTCGGCCACGGACTTTTCACCCGCTACGCGGCCCGTTCGACCATTGTGGTGGGACACCCCGATCGTGTGGAGGTGATTCCATGAGAGGTCTTCCCGTCGATCGTCGCGAACTTCCGCAGTGGCTTCTGAAGACCTTCCTCAAGGGGCTGCTTCTCGTTGTCCCGCTGACGGTGACGCTGGCCGTGTTCTGGTTCGTCTTCGTCAAGATCGATGGACTCCTGGGGTTCTCCATCCCGGGCCTGGGGTTCATCCTCACCATCCTTATCATCATCGGCGTCGGCGCGCTGGGTTCGACGCTGCTCGTCAACCGCATCGTAATCGACATCGAGAAGGCCGTGGGGCGCGTGCCCATGGCGAAGCTCATTTACTTCTCCCTCAAGGATTTCGTCGGCGCCTTCGTCGGCGAAAAGAAGCGCTTCAATCGGCCTGCCATGGTGTCGATCGCGGGCACGGGTGGCGAGGTCAAGATCCTCGGTTTCGTGACCGCCGACGGACTCGACATTCCCGGCATGGAAAACTCGGTGGCGGTCTACCTGCCGCAGTCCTACAACTTCGCGGGCAACCTCATCCTCGTTCCTCGCGAGCGGGTGACCTTGCTACCGCAGGGAGAGAGCTCGCGCTGGCTGACCTTCATCGTCTCGGGCGGCGTGTCGGGAGGCTCGGATCTGACGGGGAATCCGGTGGAGACGCAAGTGCCCCCGAAGTGAAGAGAGGACAATGGGGCAATAGAACAATAGAGCAATGCAACAATAGTACGCAGCTCTACATGGTCACTCCTGTGCGCGGTCTGTGGTACCCGTCTTCGGCTGCGACTTTGTTGTTTCGCTCTTCCGCCTTTCCGTAGCCTTGTCGCTCTATTGTTCTATTGCCTCATTGTTGCATTGTTCTATTGAAAAACTCCTCCTCCTACCTCAACCCTTCCTCCAGCTTCCGGTCCATGTGCGAATCGTCCACGGGATCGAGGTGGATGTTGATCGACCAACGACCTTTCTCGAGGCCGCGGATGCGCATCTCGATCTCGTCGGCTACGCGGTGGGCTTTGCCCAGGGGCATGTGTTCGTTGAAGACAAGATGGAATTCCACGAAATTCACTTCGCCGGAACGACGGGTCTTGAGCTCGTGCATGCCGTTCACCAAAGGTGAATGTGTCATGGCGATTTCCTCGATTTTTTCCACCAAGCCATCGTGGAGGGCACGATCCATGAGCATGTCGTAAGCCTTGCGTAGCAGGGGAATCGCCTCGCGCATGATGTAGAGGCCCACGAAGATCGCGAGAAGTGGGTCGGCCAGTTCCCACCCACTGGCCAGGATAATCAGCATTCCGAGGAGTACGCCGGCGTTCGCCCAAACGTCCATCCGGTAATGGAGAGCGTCGGCCTCGAGCACCAGGCTGCGCGACTTTCGCGAGGCGGCGCGCAGGTAGAGCACCAGAGCGGCTGAAACGAGCATCGAGACGACCATCGCCCCCACGGCGAGATTGAGACCCGAGGAATCGAGCGGGACCGGCTCCACGATCTTGCCGATCGCCTTGTACAGGATGAAACCCGCCGAACCGAGGATCAGAACGCTTTCGAACAGGGCGGCGATCCCTTCGAGTTTGCCGTGACCGTAGTTGTGCTCCGCGTCTCTGGGCTTGTCGGCGACCCGCACCGTGATCGCGTTGAACAGGGAAATGATGAAGTCCAGGAATGAGTCCACCGCCGAAGCCAGAACCGCAATCGACCCCGAGAGGATTCCTACGATGGTCTTGAGGACAGCAAGTGAAAACGAGGTGGCGGTGGTAACCAGCGTCGCGCGACGGGGGACGGAAGATTTCGGCGGGGTCATGACGGCGCAAAATTAGTTCCGGCATCGACACGTGTTTCGTTATCGAAAATGCCGTTTTTTCAGGGCTGGTGCTACGAACCACCCCTTCTTTAAGGAGATTCTGTTATGAATTGGGCGATATTGTCAGACAAACGGCTTGCGTTTTTATGCAAAACGAAATAGGTTGGCAGTACCCCGCGGTTTGCGGGAACCATTTCAAATAGAGGGAGTTAAGCATGAAGACAAAGGTCACCCTGGCATGTCTTGCTTTGGTTGGTGCGGGTTTCGCAGCGGATATGCGCATGCCTGTTGCGCCCGGTGTCGTGGAGTTGAGCGCCGGAATTTCGCTGGATCGGGTTACGGGAGCTTATGATGCCTCGGGCTCGTTGAACGAGGACGCTGTCGGCGCGGGCTCGCCGATCGTCTACGGTCTTCCCTTGCGTGCCGAGTACGGGGTCATGCCCGGGCTCAGCATCGCCCTGACCTTGCCGGTCATCATTGAGGAATCCTCGGTGACCCCCACCGTGTCGGGAGGTCGCACGGGCATCGAGCGCCCCGAACTCATGGTCAAGTACGCGGTGCCCGATCTTGGTGTCGCCGGTTTTCTGAACATTTACGTTCCGTTCGGTCTGGGTGACAATGCCGAATTGCCGGCGACCATGCGCCTGGACAGGCGGACGACCGAGGCGGGTGACCCGGGTGCGGCGATTGCCATCGGTGCGGTCTACAGCAACACATTCGCCGGAAACTATAGGGTTTCGGGGTTGGCGGCTTACCAGTACAGCGTCCCCTATACCGACGGTGATGCCAAGAACAGCGACGTGATCACCGTTGCCGTGAAGCCGGAATATCGCTGGGATGCGCAGGTCGGCACCTATCTCGGCATCCGCTACAACCATGTCCTGGAATCCAAGGACAGTGATGGCAACGCCATTCCGAACATCGAGGGCTATCGCCTTACGATCGCTCCCGGCTTCAACCTGGTCCAGAACGAGCGAATTGCCTACGATGTGGCAATCCCCGTTACGGTTGCCGGTGAGAACCAGTATGCTTCATGGGGGTTGCATGGAACCGTGCGGGTAACCTTGCCGCTTTGAATCGAGAGACACCCAAAAGGAAAAGCCCGGGAAACTCCCGGGCTTTTTTTGTCGTGCGATTCTCCCTTATTCGACATCGCGGCACAGGATACGGTGGGTCTCCCCGTTCGCCCGGCAGAAGGACTTGAGTCCTTCAGTGCAGGCCGGGAGTTCGCCGGTGTCCCAATAACCGAGTTCGCATCTCTTCCAGAGGATGCGCTGGCACTCGTTGCGCAGGGGGCCGGCTTCGCACTCCGCGCGCACGGGGGCGCATTCCGCGACGCTCGCGGGATAATCGTTCTCGATGCACCATCGGCGTTCGCTCTCCTGTTTCCTCACGGGGTTCTGAGCCGCCCAGATCGCTGCCGAGTCGCATAGCCCGGGCGGGGCGGCCGGGCCCTCCACGGGGTCGAGACAGGTGGACATGGCATCAAGGCGGCAATCGGAACGCTCCCACCCCGTGGCAATGCAATACTCGCGGTAGTAGCCAAGGCAGTCGCGCGAATCGAACCAGCCGTTCTCGCGGCACGCGGCGGCCCGCGCCAAAGGGTAGGGAACCGCAGGGGTTGCCCCGTCGAGGCGAATGTGGATGTCGAACGAGTCGACGCCCATGCCCGCGAAGAAACCCCTCCCTCCCGAAACATTCGTGGGAATGCGGATCTTCGCGTTTCCTCCTGCCTCCTGGATGGCGAGAACATAGTCGGTGTAGTTCTGATCGACCCCGTAGAAATACAGCCGGTTCAGGCCCGTCCAGAAGAATGCGTTCGAGGTCCCCAGCGAGTCCAGGATCGATCCTCCCGTGGTGTTCGGAAAGTCAGGGAAGAACAGAAGGCGACGGATGTCTCCGGGGTAATAGAAACCCGACGTATCGGGCCGCAGGCCGAAGAGTTCGTCGAAAAGGGTGAAGGGGCGGGCCTCTGTGGTGTCATAACGGTGCGTCATGAGAACGCCGCGCACGTCGTTGCTCCGGAGGGTGCGAAAGAAGTGGGACAGGTTGGAGAAACGGCCTCCCAGATAGAACAACGTGTCTTCCTTGCCGTATCGTAGCATGTCGTTCTGCAGCCATCCGAGCAGGCGCGCATTCATGCGGTCGCCGTTGCGACGCAGCCATGTCCCAAGCGCGGCGGAATCCCCGTCCATGGCGGTCAGGGTGTCGCCGAACTCCGCGATGAACAGCGCCCGCGGCCCCGGAGGTAGCTGCATGAATACGGAAGGCTTGAAGATGCTGTCGAGGCTCGCCCCCACGCCCGCGATGCTGGGCGCGACCGCGGAATCCGCGACTGCGAAGGAGGCGGGGACGTGCGCGACCGCCGAGAGCTCGGTGACGGTACGCGCGCCGGCGCTGTCCCACACGACGCGGGCGTTCAGGGTATAGCTCTGCCCGTGCATGAAGTGTGCCGCCGTGTCGCCCGCGAAGCAGTTTCCCGAGCGTACCCTGCGTTGCAGCGCCAAGGTCTGGCCCCCGTTCGAGAAGGTTCCCGAAATCCCGATGGAGATACTGTCGTAAAACGGCTTCGCATCGGTGAAGGCCTCGTCCAGTGCGAGCAGTCGCTCGATGCACACGTTTTCGACCGGCCGATCCGCCACTGCATACGCCGTCAGGGTCAGACCCTTGAAACCCGGAGTCCTCTCCGGTTTATAGTCCCACGGCCCGGGCAGGCACCCCGACAGGAACAGCGCGTATCCGGCGAGGATCGGCAGGATTCTAGAAGTAAAACTCATAGCTCAGCAGAAAGGGAAAGAAAGGAAACTGCGGAATCGTAAGCCGTTCCGGAGGGTTGGTCGAGCGGTCATAGCTGTAAAGCAGGACATTCTCGTGATCGGTGATGTTCAGCATCGTGAATGAGAAATTCCAGCGGCCCTCGCGCCCCCAGTCCACGGGCTTTACGTCCCAGCGAAAGTAAGAGGGAACGAAGGACATGTTGTAGCTGCCGTTTTCGGTCTGGATGTTCCCCTGAAATTCCGGCCCGGGCCCTCCCGACGGACGCCCTTGGTTCTGGTCGATCAGGTGGGAGGGTTGGTACCCGGTCACGCGCGTGTAGGGAAGGCCCGTGGCGTACTTCGCCTGGGTCGAGGACCTGAAATACCGGCCCTGTTTTCGTGACGGCCAGATCCCGTCGCGGCCGATCCAGTTCACGGCGAGGTCGGCCTTGGCGCTGTGCGGCTGGTGCCAGCTCGGGAAATACGCCTTCTCGAAGGTTTCCTCGCGAATGACGGCCACGCCGTGGGCGTAACTGAGGCCGCCTGAAACGACGCCGCCCGGCTTGCGCAACTCCGCTTCGAAGCCGTAGGAATATCCTTCCGCTCCCCGGAAAAAGTCCGCGAACTCCGCCTCGGGATCATTCCGGATCGAGTCGGGGACCTCCGCGTCCGGTGCGCTCACGACGAGATCGTAGAGCGCCTTGTAATAGCCTTCGAGCGTGAAGTCGAAGATTCCGGAGATGTCGCGGCGCGAGTATCCCAACGCGAGAAGAAGCGAGGACGACGGGGGGACGCTTCGATATTTTCCCCTTGTCGCGGGGTAGTAGAACTCATTGAGATTTTCCTGGTCGCTGAAGAGGATGGAATTCACGTGCTGCACGTAGTAGCCTGCGTGCGCCTCCACCGACTGGTTGGCGGGAAGCTGCCTGCGCACCGTGAACCGCGGCTCCGCCGTGAAAGCGTTCAGGCCGGTCAGAAAGTTCAGGCGTGCGCCCGACACGAGTTCCCACTCCCGCGCTCCCGCGGGAATCCACGAGTCCTGCGCGAAGGCGCTCGCCAGCAGGAAATCGGGCGCGTCGCGGAAGGTCACCCCCGCGATGTCCTGGGTGTTGCGAAAAACCACGGACGTGTGCTCCAGGCTTCCCCCGAAGAGCAGGCGATGGTCGTCGAGGCCGGTGTACTCCACCGAGTGGCGCAGCTTCCATGTCACGATGTTGTTGTAAAACTCGAAGAGGTCCTCCAGCCCGAAGGACTGGCTCATCAGGCTGTACGACAGCGTGGTGGAGGTGGCGAGATCGTTCGAGAAGCGCCAGCGCAGGTTGAGGGGGATCACGGTGTTGCCCCACTCGATGAGGAAGGGGTCGAACTTCAGCCGGTCCCTGCCTTGGTACACGGAAAGGCCGATCTCGCGGTCCGGGCCGAGGGCGTAGGCGAAATGCCCCTGCAGGTCGTAGAAGTAATAGTCGAGGATCAGGTCGGTGAGGCCTTGGTCGCGCAGGTAGTCCACCAACTGCCTGATGTAGGTGGTGCGCCCCGCGAACAGCCAGCTGAAGTCTCCTTGCCGCCCTTCGGTATGCGCCTGCGAGGCGATGGTGCTGATCTTCACGGAGGATCCCCGGAACCACGTGTCCACCGTGTCGTTCCCCCCCTTCCTCGACTGGATATCGAGCACCGACGACAGACGGTTGCCGTACTCGGGAGGGAAACCGCCCTTGTAGAAGGTCACTTCGTCGATGCCTTCGACAAGGAAGGTCGAGAACAGGCCGAAGAAGTGTACCGGGGAGTACACCACGGCATTGTCGAAGAGGATGAGGTTCTGGTCGCTCGCGCCGCCGCGCACGTAGATCTTCGTGGAGAAGTCGGAGCTGGCGACCACGCCCGGGAGCCCCTGGATCGCGCGGATGACGTCGGCTTCGGCCAGGCCGGGCAGGCGGCGGATGCGGTCGGCGTCGAGGGTCTCGCGGCCGCCTGGTGCGGAGGCGCGGCGTCCGCGCGCAACGGCGTCGCCCAGGTCCAGAATCTCCGAGGCGTCATCGGGAGGCTGTATAACGACCGGGGTGACGTCCTCGCTCGCCACTTCGGCGAGGGTGTCCGCGTCCCAGCGGTGGGGATCCGGGTCGACCAGAAGCACCTGGTCGGGAGTCAGTGCGCCGCCTTCGAGCAGCACGGTGAAGAGCGTGTCGGTTCCGGGCCTTGCGATGCGGAAACAGCCTTCGCCGTCGCGGCCCCGCGCACAGAGCGTCCAGGAGTCGCGCGCGGGGAGGCGCAGCGAGAAGGGCTGATCGGGAATGATCGACAACGTGTCTCCCGTCTCGAGCACCTCGAAACGATACGGGCCGGGCGGCGGAAACGCAACGTCGCCGAGGATCCCGTCGACGCGCACTGTTCCGGTCGCGGCTGCGACGGAGGAGGCAATGAGCAGGGCCGTGACGAGTCTGGAAATCATGCGAGGGAGGGCCGGGAAGCGGGCAAAGTTAGAACCGCACCGCGTTCTTCGCACCTGAAAAACGCGACGGGAGGGAAAAGGGACGTTTCATGTCGATGACGGGTCACTTGCCGATGCGGATGCCGGCGAATGCCCCGGGCCAGAGGCTTACGTTGTCGTTGATGGTGCGGAGGTAGGGGAGGTCGGTCCCGGTGAGGGGGACGTCGGTATTGATGTGCGTCGCAACGTTGTACGAAATGCCGCCGAAGACGGAGAAGATCGGAGCCGCCTTCCAGCCCAGCGCGACGCGCAGGCGGGTCCATTCGGTGGTCACGTCCCCGTCGTCGAACGAGAACCCCTTGGGTTCGAACAGTGTGCTGTAGAGGAGATCCGGTTCGACGAAGAGGGGCGTGCCCGGGATCCCGAAATGGATTCCGGTCCCGAACGTGGGAGCGATCAGGGTTTGGTCCGCGAGAGGACGGGTGCCGACCGCCAGGATCGAATAGACGGAGCGAACCCCCGTCCTCAGGCCCGCGTACGCCGTTCCGGTTTCATCCGCCCAGGATTGACCGTGAAAGGAACCCTTGCGGCTGATGTTGACGAGCCCGATCGGGAAACCCGACTCATAGTCGCTCGAGAGATTGATGAGCCCGATCTGGTGCCCTTGCACGGTGCCGGCAAGGTTCAGCACCCCGGCTCCCTGTACCCCCTGGAGCGATCCGAAGGCCATGTTGAAAACCCCCGAGGCCTGGACACCCTCGACGCCACCCGCGGCATTGAAAACGCCCGCTCCCTGTCCGCCCTGGACGCTGCCGGCGGCTGCGTTGAAGATTCCCGCTCCCTGTCCGCCCTGGACGCTGCCCGCGGCCAGGTTGAAGATGCCTGCGCCCTGCCCGCCCTGTACATTTCCGGCCGCCATATTGAAGATTCCTGAACCCTGTCCGCCGTACACATTCCCTGCGGCCATGCTGAAGATCCCCGCGCCCTGCCCGCCGTGGACGCCTCCCGCAGCCATGTTGAAAATGCCTGCGCCCTGCCCGCCGTGAACCCCCCCGGCCGACATGTTGAAGATTCCCGCGCCTTGGAGACCGCGAAGGCTGTCGGCGGAGATGTTGAAGATTCCCGAGAGTTGGCCTCCCCTCACGGTGTCGGCGGAGATGTTGAAAACTCCGGAGCCTTGCCATCCCTCGACACCGCCGCCGGCGATGTTGAAGATTCCCGCGCCCTGGACCCCGCGGACGGATCCGCCTGCGATCCCGAAGACGCCCGAGATTTGCGCCCCTGAAAGTTCCTCGCCCACGATGCTGCCGACCTGGTTGAGTTGGAACCCCCGCAGCCCGCCCTCGACGGCATTGATGCCGACGGCGGCCTGGTATCCCTCCAGGTCACCCCGTGTCCGGTTGAAGAGGAAGGAAAGCTGTCCTCCCCGCCTGTTGGCGTGCGCGTCGGTCGCCAGCAACGCGATCTGGGTGCCGTGCCAGTCGTGCCTTTGCACGTCGTAAAAAATCGAGGAAGAAAACCCCGGCTCCCCGTCGTCGGGAACGCGCTGAAACTCTCGCCGCGCCGAAGCCGTGCCGCCGCGTGTCACGGTCGGTTCCCCCGACACGGGACGGAAGGAGGCGGGGGTGAGCTGCGTGGCCTGCCCTTCCGTCAGGGTGACGCGGGCCATGCTCCAGTCGGCGCCGCGCAGCAGGCGCACGCTGTAGGTTCCCGGCGCGAGACCGATGCGCATTTCGCGGCCTGCGGGTTTGTTCAGCTCGGCCGCGAGCTGGTCGAGGCTGTCGCGCAGGAAGAGACGGCCGTGCAGCGCCTCCGGACGCTCGAGGAAGGCCGATGCCTGGCGCAGGTCGGTGAGCACGATGTCGCCGCTGCCGCTGAGCTGGATGTCGTAGGCGGCATGCTGCGGGCCTCCCCGCGTTCTCTCGGTGCGCGCCAGTGTCTCGTGGTAGGCGAACTGGTAGGCCTCGTGCAGGGTCACGCGCCCGTCGCGCGAGGCGTCGGCGGCGCCGCGCAATCCCGTGTTCAGCGCATGGGTGAAGAACGATCCGCCCACGCGGTCGCTTTCCTGCGCCACCTCGCTCTCCGAGGAGGAGGTGAGGATCGCGTAGCCTTCAGAGCGTGTGGACTGGTCCACGAGAAACGCGGGAACGTGCTGGCCGCCCTTGATGCGCGTCAGCGCGCCCGAGGCGCAGGCATCCACCACGGCGATGCGCACGTCGGCATCGAGCCCGTTCATGCCGTCGCGGAAGGACCGGTACGAAAACCCTTCCCTGCCCAGCAGCAGGCCGCGCTCGTCGGCGTGCCCGGAGTAATACACGATGGCCTCCACGCGTTCTCCCGCGCGCCTCAGCGACGCGGATTGCCTGCGCAGGTCGGAGAAGGCGCGGGCGATGCCTGCGCTGTCGGGGTCGAGCAGCACCACCGCATCGGCCGGATCGAGCCCGCCGAGCTCCACCAAGGTGCGTTTGAACGCGGCGGCATCGGATCCGGCGTAGAGCAAACGCTCACGTCCCTGACCCCCATCGTGGTGCCCGATCAACAGGGCGACGCGCCGGGTGTTGCCGTCACCGGTGAACGCCGGGGAGGGGGTGGCGCTCCAGGCCAGCGCGCATGCGAGAAACAGGGCGAGGTGTTTCATATTCCGTTTTCCTTGGTGACGTCGAAGCGAACGACGCGGGTGTTTCGGGGCTGCCTGCCCGACGGGATGTCGCGGTGGGCATGGAGTACTTCAAGCAAGGGATTCAGCGCGAACGTTCCGTCCGAGACGACCAGGAAGAAACGCTCGTACCCCGGCGCGGCGTCCAGTTTGAACGCCGACGGCAGCAGGACTTCGCCTCCGCGGAGCGAACCGGCCTCGTCCCCTTGCGCGGGCCAGTGCCGGGTCACGTTTCCGTTTCCGTCCACCGAGAAAATCGCCCCGTACCGGAAGCCTCCGGACTGATACCCCAGGCGCAGGATGTCGCCGGGACGGGCTTTTCCACCGGGATGCAGTGCCTCCGCGCCCTCGGTTGTCCTGCGGAACACGGCCAGTTGCGGCTCCAGTCCCTTGATGCGCGTCTCTTCGATCAGGGTTCCTGCGTCGCTGCCGACGGTTCCGGAGGTGCGTTCGCCGAACAGCCAGAGACCGGTGGGAAGCGACAGCAGGGCGAGCATGCCAAGGCTCGCGAAAATGGGGCGCCAACCCGGGGAGAGTCGGGGGGACTCTTCGCCGTCGATGTCTTGCGTCAGGGCTTCTTCGGCGGCCTTTTCGACCTGTTGGCGGCGCAGGCGCGCCTGCACCGAGCGGGCGAAGGTCTCCGCGGGCAGTTCCGCGAGGATCTCCCGGTTCGAAGCTTCCAGCGCTTCGACGCGCCCCTTCAACACGGAGTCGGAAGCGATGCGGGCTTCGAGCCTCCGCGCCTCCGTGCCGGGCAACTCGCCCAGCAGGTAGCGCTCCAGGGTAATGTCAGGAACGAAATCGTTGGAGGGACGGGGATCAGACATACTCGGGTTCCTCCCACGGTTTGGGAGTGTTGTGCAGGGCGCGGAGGCGCTTGCGCACCCCCGAAACGGAGAACGAGGTTTCCTTCGCCACCTCTTCCAGCGTCAATCCGTCCACGAAATGCAGCACGGCCATGACCCTGGTCGATTCGGGGTGGCGGTCGAAAACCCGGTCCAGCAGGCGTCCCGCGGCGGAGCGGGCTTCCACGTCTTCGCCCGAGGCGATGTTGTGCAGCAGTTCTTCCTCGCGGGTCTCGGCCCGCCGGTTGCGGCTGCGGATGCGGTTCAGGCAGGTGTTGGTGGCGATTTTGTAGAGCAGGCTGGAGGGAAACTCGGCGGCGATCAGCCCGGGTCTGCGCAGAATCTGCATGAAAACCTCCTGCAGGGCGTCTTCGGCCTCCCCGGAATCGCGCAACAACTGACGGCAGCGCCGCAGCACGAGCGGGCCGTAGCGCCGGTACCAGTCTTCCAGGTTCTCGGTGGTGGAGTCCATTGTGTCCTGTCTGAGGGGTGAGACACCGGAAAGGGAGAAAAGTGTCACGGGGGGCCGGGGGGCGGGTTTGAGTGATAAAATGGAACCTCCCTGTAATGGCGACCTGCCGGTGGCCCGTTCGGAGGGCGCGGCCCCCCATACCCGCCCCCTTTAACTT
>JBJHDK010000004.1:0-73271 GCA_050486505.1 Fibrobacteria bacterium
ACGCTACCCGTTTCGTGCGCGGCCTCGCGCACAGGATCCGGGGCATGCGGCATGGCCACCGCGCGCCCGGCACGGCGCAACAACGGCAGGTCGTTGGCGGAGTCCCCCGCGGCAAGGGCGTTCGAGACGGATAACCCCAGGCGCTCTCCGAGCCGCTCGGCCCCGGAGAACTTCGACACGCCCAGCGGCGTGACCTCCAGCATGTAATCCGCGTAGAAGGTGTTCTTGATCAGCGCGGTCTCCAGCGGAAGGCCGGAGAGTGCCTGCTGCGCGAGGGACAACTCGGGCTCGGACCCCAACAGGATGAGTTCCACCACCGCGCGACCCTCCAGCTCATGGTAGTCGTTGATGAGGGTGCAGTAGCCGTCGTTCTTCGCCGTGAAGTCCCCGTTGCGCAGGCTGAGCCGGCGATGGTACACATCGGGGCCGCCGTCGGGTTCGTAAGCGAGGGCGAGCGGGTCCCAGCCGAGCAGGGCCAGCGCCGCGGCGGCGGAGACGATCGAACCCGGATCGAAGGATTTGTGGTGCAGCAATGCGCCCTTGCGCAAATCCTTCACGACCGCGCCGTTGTTCAGGATGACGTGATCCACGAGCTTCCACAGATCGAGGCGATCGAGCACACGCTTCAACGTTGTCCAGCGACGGCCGGTCGCCAGAACGACGGGAATGCCGTGCGCGTTGCAAAATTCGAGCGCGGCGCGATTTTCGTCGGAAAGGTTGTTGGCCTCGTCGAGCAAGGTACCGTCGACATCGGTGATGAGCCAGGAATAGGAGTGGGACATTGAATTACGAGTTACGAATTACGAATTACGAATCAAAGGGGAGTTCAAGATTATCCGCTTTGGCGACACATCCGGCAGTGCGCCTCGAAACTTAACGAAATCCCGTTCCTTGTGTTTAATTCGTAACTCGTAACTCGTAATTCGTAATTTTCATTGCATGCCCCGAATCCAGCTCCCCGACGCCGACGACGAGCTCCTCGCCGAGTGTGACTTCGAGGCGTTCCGCGCCTCGGGAAAGGGCGGACAGCATGTGAACACCACCGACAGCGCCGTGCGGTTGCATCACCGCCCCACCGGCATCGTGGTGACCAGCCAGGAGTCGCGAAGCCAGTGGCAAAACAGGATGACCTGCCTGCGCAAGATCCGGGAGAAGGTCGAGAAGCTGAACGTGGTGGTCAAGCCGCGCAAGCCGACCAAAAAATCCCGAGCGGCGAAGCGCAACACACTGGCCGAGAAGAAAAAACACTCCGAGAAGAAGCGCACACGCTCCTCGCGCGATTGGGAGTAGTGGTTGTAGGGGCAAATATTCATTTGCCCCTACAACCAACCGAGCAAGCGGTACACGAACAAGCCCGTGTACTCGTGCAGCGCCATGTACGTCTCCGCCAGCGCCGAACCCGACGGCAGCAACTCGTAGAACCGGAACCGCAACCCCGTCACCGCATGAAAGTCCGTGGGAGCCGGGTGCACGATGAACCCTTGGGCGCGGAAGAGCGCGACGGAGCGGGGCATGTGGTTGGCGCTTGTCACCAGCAGGATTTCCCTGTCGAGCCCGAGTTCATCGAAAAGGCGCGCGGTCAATACCGCATCCTCGCGCGTGGTACGGCTATCGGGAACCGGCAGCACGGCTTCGGGAGGCACATCGAAAAGTTCTTCGAGGAGGCGCTTGTAGAGGTGCGCCTCGCTCTCGGGAGATTGCGCGATCCAGGGGATGTAGCCGCCCGTCGTGATCATCAGTGGTGCCAACCCTTGCTTCCACAGGCGACCGGCGTGGATGAATCGGTCGCCGGCATGATTCGTTTCGGGGTGGATCCGGGGCGGCGCGTCGGGAAGCACGCTGCCGCCAAGCAGCACGATGGCGGATGCCGTTGGCAGTTCCGCCGAGGGCGGATGGCGCGACTCCAGTCCCGCCATGAGGCGGTGGCTCGTCACAGGGCTCGCGGCGACATACAGAAGCACCGCCGCCGCGACGGAGACGACGGAAGCCTTGACCGCACCCTGGCGAAATGCCAGCCACGCCGCCAGCAGGCAGAGCAGGATCGTCAGGCCAATGGGAAAGAGCAGCGGGGGCAGGGTTTTCGAAATCGCCAACAGCATGCACAGCGAAAGTAATCACTGCCCACTGTTCACTGCCCACTGTCCACTCCTTATCTATCTTCCCCCTCATGTCCAGCCAGTTTGGATCCCTCTTTAAAATCGCCACCTTCGGCGAAAGTCACGGCCCCGCCGTCGGGGTCATCGTCGATGGCTGCCCCAGCGGCCTGACCCTCACCGAAGCGGACATCCAGGCCGACCTCGACCGTCGTCGTCCCGGCCAGAACCGCCTCACCACCCCGCGCAAGGAGGCCGACACCGTCCGCTTCCTCTCCGGGCTCTTCGAGGGCCGCGCCACGGGAACCCCCATCGCCATGATGGTCGAAAACACCGACCAGCGTTCCCACGACTACGGCGACATGCAGGAGCTCTACCGCCCTTCGCATGCCGATTTCACCTACGACCTGAAGTACGGCTTTCGCGACTACCGCGGCGGTGGCCGTTCCTCCGCGCGCGAGACCATCGGCCGCGTCGCCGCCGGGGCCATCGCGCGCAAGCTGCTGCGCGAAGCCTGCGGCACCGAAATTCTCGCCTACGTCTCGCAGGTCGGCGAAGTCGACGCGACCACCGATCCCCACTCCGCAACACTTGATGCCGTGGAAGCCTCGCTCGTGCGCTGCCCCGATGCGGAGGCATCCGCCCGCATGGAGGCGGCCATCGACGCCGCCCGCAAGGCGCAAGACAGCCTGGGCGGCGTGGTGCAACTCGTGATCAAGACGCCTCCGCGCGGCGTTGGCGAGCCCGTGTTCCACCGCGTCGAAGCCGAACTCGCCCGTGCCTTCCTCTCGCTCCCGGCCACCAAGGGCTTCGAAATCGGCAGCGGCTTCGCGGGCACGCGCCTGCGCGGCAGCGAGCACAACGACGCGTACGTCCGCAAGAACGACGGCATCGGCACCGAGACGAACCGCTCGGGCGGCGTGCAGGGCGGCATCACCACCGGCGAACCCATCCTCTGTCGGGTCGCCTTCAAGCCCACCGCCACCGTCTCGCAGGAACAGCGCACCGTCAATCGCCGGGGCGAAGCGGCCGTGCTCAAGGCCAAGGGTCGCCACGATCCCTGCGTACTCCCCCGCGCCGTCGTCCTGGTCGAAACCATGGCCGCACTCGTGCTGGCCGATCTCTTTCTGGAGCAGAGGGCCCGGGCGGGATTGTTCAAGGTTTAGGGGCCTCTCCGGCAATGTTCCGCCGACTTGTCTACGCCGCCTTCGCCGTTCTGGTCGTGGTGGTCGCCGTGGTGCTTTTCTCCCTGCCCGAGAAGGATCCGCCTGACGATCCCGAGCTCACCTTCGGCGACGGCATCACCCGCATCGAAGGGTTGCCAGGTCACCCCGGCATCGGGGCCGCGATCGGAGAAGAGCGCCGCCTCGACCCCGGAACCCGCGATCGACTGGTCGAGGCCTTGTCACGGTCTCCCGGCCACGCGGTCAATCTTGGGATGGTCGCGGGAGATGCCGCGTCGCTGCGGCTCGTCGGTGACTTCAAGCTCGCGCTCGATGCCGCGGAATGGACCACGCTTCTTCTCATCGACATCGGGTTCTCGATCCCGGTGCGCGGCTACGCCTTGATGCTTTCGGAGAATCCCGATGCGGAAGAGTCGGCCGCGGCGAAAGCCCTCGAGGCGGCCTTCGCCGTCGCCGGACTCAGGATCGAGCGGCATACCGACCCCAACAAGCCGGTTCCTGGCGTGATCCTGTTGATCGGCGACACGCCGTAACGGGACAACACTTCGATACGATCGCCGGGCTCAACGCGCTTGACGCAACCCCGGCCGTAACGGCCGTACAAAAAGCGACCGTCGCTACGGCAACACGGGAAGACGCAGCATCACGCCCAGCGCCAAGGTCGCGACGGCGCAGAACGCCAGGACCGACACGGCTTCGGGATGCAGGGCGCGGGGCTCCGCCGAGGGGTGCGGGGCATCGGCAGGAGGGTTCACGAACCACATGGCCCGGACCATTCCGAAGTAGAAGAAGAACGAGATCAGGCTGAGCACCACCGAGACGAACAACACCGGAAGAAACCACGGCATCGGCTCGAAGCCGGGGGTGAACGCCCCGGTGATCACCGCGAACTTGGCCGCGAACCCTGCCGTCAGGGGAACCCCCGCGAGCCCGAAAATCATCCAGGTCAGGAGCGCTGCCACCCACGGGTTGCGCCGTCCGAGGCCATCGAAGTCGCTGACGGAAGACAGGTCCGCGCCCTTCGTTCCCAGCGCCATGAACCCGGCAATCACGCCGAGCGTGGTCAGGGAGTACGCGACGAGGTAGAAGAGGAAGGCGCTCGCGGAATCGAGGAACAGCGCCAGCAGCACGAAGCCCCCGTTGCCGACGGAGGAGTAGGCGAGGATGCGCTTGGCATCCGTCTGCACGATGGTCTGGATGTTTCCGAAAAGTGCGGACGCCAGTGCGACGACCAGAACGACGGGCATCCAGACCTCGCTCAGGTACATGAACGGGCCCCAGAGCAAGACGGCCACGGCGGCGAAGAGGGCCACCTTGGCCGGAACGGAGATGAAGGAGAGGGACGCGAGGTTGGTTCCCTGGTAAATATCCGAGATCCAGAAGTGGAACGGGGCCGCGGCGATCTTGAACATCAGCGCCGCCAGCACGAGCGCCAGCGCCATCTTGGCAAGGATCAACTCCGCGACCGCCCCCTCAAGCACGAAGCCGCCGATGGCATCGCGCATTCCGGCAAGGTGCAGTTCCCCGGTAACGCCGTACAGGAAGGCGATGCCCAGAAGCAGGAACACGCTGGCGAACGCGCCGAGGATCAAGTACTTCATCCCGGCTTCGTTGCCGCGCGTGTCACGGAAGTTGAAGCCTGCAAGAACATAGGAGGGAATCGAGACGAGCTCGAAGGCGATGAACAGGGTCGCGACATCGCCCGCCAAGGGAAGGTGGACGAGGCCGAATGCTTGCGCCAGGGCGACCATGCGGAAATCGATGGAACGCACGCGAATTTTCTCGAGATACCCGTTCGCGAGGACAAGGGCGCCCAAGGCAAGGACGAGCGCGGAAACGGCCAGAACCTTGCCGACCACGGTCACCCGGATGGCGCCGCCGAAGAACTCGTCACCCGGGTGCAGGTGCATGCCGGTGATCAGGGCCGTCAAGCCAACCGCCGCCAGTGAGATCCAGAGCGAAAGGCGGCGCGTGGCCGGGCTTCCCTCGGGACGCACGGACGCCAAGATCAGCAGCAGGCAGAATCCGGCGGCGAGTGGGAGTTGCGAATAGAGGTATGCGTTCATGGCGATGCGTTCTTCCCGTGGCGGCTATCCGGGCCACCCCACGGAATGAATGAAGGACACGGCTTTCTCCACCGGCCCCAAAAGCAGCATGGGATAGATCCCGAGCACCACCCACAGGGCGGCCATACCGAGCGCGACCCCCGTCTCGGAACGATCGAGGTCGGGAGCGGCCTCCACCCCGGGCTGCCGGGTCCGTGCCTCTCCCAGAAACACCTGATGAAAGGCGCGCACCATGGCCGCGGCAGCGAGCACTGCGCCCAGTCCGGCGAAGAATGCAAACCACGGGGAGGCATTGAAGGCGGCGAAGAAAATCAGCACCTCGCCGGGGAAGTTGTTCAACCCGGGAAGGCTGGCCGAGGCGAAGGCCGCCAGCAACAGGAATGCGAACAGACGGCCTTGCGATGCGCGCAAGCCGGCCAGCAACCCGCGGTCGGGACTGGCGCCGTCGCGCAAGATGCGCGCGTCGAGCGCGAAGAGGAGCACCATGATCAGGGCGTGATTGAATGCGAGCAGAATGGCGCCGGAGAGACCCGAGGTCGCGGCGTCACCCGCCGACACCGACACGAACACACCGAGCGCGATCAGCGAAAGATGGGACAGCGATCCGTAGGCAAGCAGGTCGATGAAACGGTTCTGCGACAGCATCAGCACGCCCCCATAAACCGCGCCCGCCACGGCGAGGATTTGCAGGGGGGTCGCGAACCGCGTCAGCTCTTCCGTGAAGGCGGGGGCGAGGATGAGGATGAGGCCGAAGGCGCCCATTTTCGACATCGCCGCGGAGAGCAGGGCTCGGCATGCCGCTGGAGCGACGTTGTAGGTGTCGCGCAACCAGCCGTGGAAGCCGAAGAGCGGCAGCTTGACCGCGAAGCCGAGAAAGAAGCCGAGAAACACCCAGGCGCGTGTCGTGTCGCCAAGGCGCGAGACGGTGGCGGCAAGCCCCTGCAGTCCGGGATCGCGGAAACTCTCGACGCACACCGCGCCGATGGCGAAGAGCATGGGAAGGCTTCCCGCGAGCGTGAACAGGACGAAGCGCAACAACACGGGGTAGACGGCGTTGCCGCGCACGTCGGGGCGGCCGTGCAGGCCGATCCAGAAGTAAACGGCCAGCAGGGAGGTTTCCCAGAAGACGAAGAACAGGAGCAGGGAGTCGACGAGGAAGACCCCCGCGAGGCTGAACGCCAGCGTCCACGCGGCGGCGTAGTAGGACTTCCCGTAACGGCTCTCACGGTCGCGCAGGAAAGTGAACACGACGGGCAGGCAGAGCCCGAGCAGCAGCAGGAACGGGGCCGTGCGCCCGTCAAGGAACAGGCGGGGCTGGAATTCGAATCCCGACGTGCCGAGCTGGAACGCCGCGCCGCCTGATACCAGCGGGGCCGAAGCCGACAACGCCGCGCTCCCGGCCAGCACGGCGAGACCGGCGTAGACCCACGCGAACGCCAGCGACATGCGGGCGAACTTTTCCGGGCGCGCGCCCGCTGGCTGGAAGGCGAAGAGCAACGCAGCCAGCAGCGGCGTGAACAGGGCGGTCGACAACAGCATCGCGGATGTCATTCCATCCCCCAGAGGATGACCCAGGCCGTGAAGGCGAGGAAGAGGAGGCCGAGCGCGGCGTAGTGGTGCGCGCGACCGCTTTGCAGGCGGCGCACCCAGACGGACAGCAACGTGCCGAAGCGGCCCGTGACCGTCAAGATGCCGGTGAATACGCTCTCGAACCCGATCCGGAAAAGAAGGGACAGGCGCTGCAGCGGACGCGTCAGCGCGTATTCATACAGCTCGTCGAAGTAGAAGGTGTGGGTGAGCGGCCCCTTGTTTCCCAGGCGAAGGTGAGACAAGGCCGACAGCACGCGCTCACGTCGCGCAGGCACCGAGAAGACCATGAAGCAGGCGACGGCCAGCGAAATGTTCACCGCCAGCACCGGCAGCACGTGACCCCAATGCATCGCTTCATGAACAGCCGCGCCCGCCGAAACCCAGGCGGTCAGCAGGGCCGTCGAGCTGAAGAGCGCGAAGCCCACCGCCGCAACGGAGAGCACGAGCAACACGAAGCGAATGGCCGGGCTGCTCTCGTGGGGAACCTCATGCCCGGCATGCTGGGCATCGGCAGGCGCGGACAGATATCCGAGCAGGCGGAAGAAGTACAGCGCGGCGAGCGACTCGACAGCGAGCACGATCCAGTACACCACCGCTCCCGAGATCTCCCAGCCGAAACCCGCGAGCGTCGCGCCGCGGATCGATTCGAGCACGGCTTCCTTGGTGAAGAAGGCGGCGGAGAAATACGGAATGAAGCCGGCACCGCCGATGCAACCGATCCACAGGGCCGCGCGCGTCACGGGCATGGTCTTGAGCACGCCGCCCAGCTTGCGGGCATCCTGCTCATGATGCGCGGAGAAGATGACGCTGCCGGCCCCGAGGAAGAGCAGTGCCTTGAAGAAGGCGTGGCCGAAGAGGTGCAGCAGCGCGGCGTGGGTCGAACCGGCGGCCAGCGCCAGGAACATCATGCCCAGGTTCGCGACGGTCGAATAGGCGAGGATTTTCTTGATGTCGTACTGGCTCACCGCCATGAACGCACCCACCACCAAGGTCACCAGCGCGCACAGGCCGATGATCATGCGAACCTCGGGGAAGGCGGCATACAGCCAATCGAGCTGCATGATCAGGTACACACCCGCCGTGACCATGGTGGCGGCGTGGATGAGCGCGCTCACCGGCGTGGGACCGGCCATCGCGTCGGCGAGCCACACGTGGAACGGAGCCTGCGCCGACTTGGCGAAGGCGCCGCCCAGCACGAGCAAGGCTCCCAGCCCGGCCAGACCTTCGCGTCCCTCGAGCAGCGCGGGACCGTTCTCCGAAAGCGAGGAGAGGGACACCGTGCCGAACGCCGCATAGAGCGTGAACACGCCCAGAAGGAAGAACAGATCGCCGACGCGATTCACAAAGAAGGCGCGGTAGGCTGCCAGCGGCACGTTCTTCTCGCGCCAGTAATGGCCGACCAGCAGGTACGAGCACAGGCCCACGCCTTCCCAGCCGAGGAAGATGAGCACGAGGTTGTCGGCCAGCACGAGCACCAGCATCGCCGACACGAAGAGGTTCAGGCTCGCGAAGAAACGGGACTGTTCGACGTCGGGCCGCATGTACCCCACCGAGTACCCCGTGATCAAGGTGCCGAAGAAGGTCACCATCAGGGTCATCGTCAGGCCGGGCGAATCGAGGCGCAAGTCCATGCCGGCACGGAAGCCTTCGGTCGCCAGCCATGCGCCCAGATCGAGCGCCACCGCATCGGGGGATCCGAGCACGCCCGACGACAAGAATCCGAGGGCGACCAGGAACGAAAGGCCAACCGAAGCCGTGGCGAGCACCCCGACCGCGTTGTAGGAAAGACGGCCGCCCCATAGGGCGATCACCAGCGACGACAGGGCCGGCAATCCGGGAAGCGCAAGCAGCAGCACCGGGTTCATGCCGATTCTCCGTACGCTTCGCCCAGGCGCGCGATGCGCTCACGGGTGATGTCGCGATAATTGCGGAACAGCACGATGATCATCGCCAGGCCGACCGCGGCCTCGACGGCGGCCACGCCGATGGACAGCATGTAGAGATAGTGTCCCGTCTCCGTGCCGCCCCACAGGAAATAGTTGAAGGAAATGAACACCAGGTTCACCCCGTTCAGCATGATCTCGACGGAGAGCAGCACGAGGATGAGGCTGCGACGGCGCAGCACCCCGAAGGCACCGATCAGAACCAGCAGCAGCGCCACCGTCAGGCAATTCTCGAGCGTGAACAGGGTCATGCTCCCTCCTCACGGTCACGGTCGCCGGACACCGCACCCTTCGCGGGAACATGCGCGCGACGGCGCGCGAAATTCACGGACGCGACCACCCCCACGAGGATGAGGATGCTGATCAACTCGAAGGAAATGGTCAGGGGGTTGTTCAACGGATCCACGAACAGATACTGGGCGATCGAGTGGATGCCTCCGAAGCCTTCCTTGGTCACCGGCTGCGTCTCAAGGCGCGAGGCGGCGTAGTACACCGGCGGAATCAACACCAGCCCGACCCCGGCGAGCAGGAGCAACCAGGTCACCGTCCCCTTGCGGGAGGGGCCCTCGAAGCCGGCCCCCTCGGGCACCTCGCCCTCGTGCGGGGCGGGGTTGATCATCATGATCACGAAGGTGAACAGCATGAGGATCGCGCCGGCGTAGACCAGGATTTGCAGGATGCCCGCGAACGAGGCCTGCAACATGATGTAGATGAGGCTGACGGGCAAAAAGGACAGAATGAGGAGCAAGGTCGCCCGCACCGGGTTTTTCGCGAAAACAACGCTGAGGGAGAAGCCGAGCACCGCCACCACGGCAACGGCGAACAGGGTATCGATCAGGATTGGCGGCACTGATTTCCCGGCGTTGAAACGGGCCCTCGAAAGCGGGTTCCGACGGCGATTTTTGCCCGAATTGACGGGCGGTATGTAGCAAAAAGGGGGGGGGAAATAAAGGAAGGATTCGGGGGGATCCCCCGGAAGCCGCTCTTTGTCGGGGTCAGGAGCGCGGTCGCATCGCCTCGTACGCGGCCACGGCGACCGCGTTCGACAGGTTCAGGGACCGCCCTTCGGGATTCCGCTTCGGAATCGTCACAAGCCGGTCGGCGTAACGGCGGTGCATTTCCCGCGGAAGCCCCGCGGTCTCGCGCCCGAAGACGAGGTACACCGGATCCGGGTACTCCGCCTCCCAAAAGGATCGCTCCGTATGCGCGGTGAAGAACCACCCCGAGGCCGCAATGCCAGGATGCTTCGCCGCGAAGCCATCCCAATCAGGGTGGATCTCGACCTGGGCCGCGAAACGGTCCCAATAGTCGATCCCTGCCCTGCGCAGGGAGGCGTCATCCAGCGAGAACCCCAACGGTTCGATCAAGTGAAGCCGCAGGTTGTTGAGAAAGCACAGCCGGATGATGTTGCCGGTGTTCGCCGGAATCTCGGGCTGGTAGAGGACGATGTGAATCACCCCCGCAACATCCGCCCCAACGACAGGTTGCCGCCGCCGCCGATCAAAAGGGCCGTGAAGCCGATGGCGAAAAGTGCGCCCATTTCGCTGCGCCCGAAGAAGTCCGCGCCCGTGGCGACGAAGACCACCACGGCCATCGTGAAGAGGATGGGAATCGATGCCAGGCGCGTGAAGATGCCGAGCACGACAAGCGCCGCGCAGAAGACTTCGGCAAATACGACGAGCGCGAGGCTGAGGGGAGAGCCGAGGCCGAAGGGGTCATGGAACGTGGCGGCCCGCTCGGAGAAGCTCATCAGTTTAGGGACCCCGTGCCCGAAGAGCATGAAGAAGCCCATGCCGATGCGGAGAACGAAGAGGCCCCAGCCTGCGGAGCCGGACGCGGAGGAGTCGGAGGCGAGGGTGCGGAGGAGTTTCATAATGCGGTGAATCTACACACTCGAAACCACCCGAAACCCTTCGCGCATCGCTGCGACGGAAAGACGTTTGTCCAGGCAGATGAAATCGAATGCCGCCGGGTACCCTTCGCAAGCAACAAGCGCGGCGGCAAGTTGAAACGCGTCTCCCGCACGAAGCTCATGCACCCTTAGCAGGCGTTGTGCCTTGATGCGCACTTCCTCGGTCGCGCCGACTTCTGCCCAATGATTGGCGATACCGTCGAGAATTTCCAGGGCCACGACACTCTGATCGATCCGCAGTTTCTGCTCCAGCCTCTCGAGCCTCGAAATCGCGGAGACGCATTCAACCTTCGTGCCCCACCAAACCGTCATCAGCGGGTCGGATTTAACGACCTCCTCAACTGCAGTGGACGCAGGTTGGTCCACAAGCAGCGGAACGATGGCGGAGCTGTCCCAGAATTTCATCGGGATTCCTCACGCTCATCGAGAAGCGCCCTCAGGATATCGCCACCGGGAAGTGGTTTGGCCCGCGGCATCTTCATCCAGCCCAAGTCCAGCGGCTTGTCCGCCACCCGGATCACACCCGCCTTCTCGAGACGATAAAGCCGTCCCTCATCGTCGGGGCTCATTCCGGGCCGGGCGGGACGCGCGGCGGATTCAAGGCGGGCGACGGGCACGCCGCGATCGGTAATGATGACGGTTTCCCCGTTTTTCGCCAATTCGATGTAATGGCTCAGCCGGTTCTTTGTGTCGGAGATTGTAGCCTGAATCATCTGGCCAAAATAGCCTTTTCGATACCCTGACGCAAGCGGTTTCCGGACGAACATCACGATCCCGGCCCGGGCGCAGCCTCGACTCCCTGCACCCCAAAAGAAAAGGGCGACCTCACGGCCACCCCCCATCATTCCCCTGGCTTCGTCAACAACTAGTTGTTGAGAAGTTTCTCCCGATCATAGATGAACTCCTGCCGGGTCTGGTACACTTTCGGCACCTTGTTGGTCATCTCGATGGCTTCCTTGGGGCAGGCCTCCACGCAGTAGCCGCAGTAGATGCACTTCAGCATGTCGATCTCGAACACGCGCGGAATCTTGTCGCGACCTTCCCACTCGGGCGGCGCAGCCTCGGCCTCGATGGTGATGCAATGCGCGGGGCAGGCGGTGGCGCACATGTAACAGGCCACGCACTTCATGTGTCCTTCGTCGTCCTTCGTCAGGCGATGCTCCCCGCGGAAGCGCTCGCTCACGCGCGGCTTCTCCTCGGGGTAGTTGAAGGTCACCGGCTTGCGGAAGAACTCGCGGAGCGAAATGAGCATGCCCTTCGCGATCATCGGCAGGTAGATGCGCGTGATCCACGACATCTTTTCGGTCACCTTGCGCGCGGCCGAAGGAGCGGGAACCTGTTCCGCAGGCTCGCCGCCGTTCAGGATGACGGGGGGTTCCTTGACATCCATTCCCTGCCAGGGGTTCCGGGGCGTCTGAGAAGAAGCACTACCGGACATACCAGCCTCCGAACTCCATTGCCAGCGCGACGAAGAGAATGTTGACCAAGGCGATGGGGATGAGCTTCGTCCAGCCGAGCTTCATCAACTGATCCCAACGGAAGCGCGGAAGCGTCCAGCGCACCCACATGAAGAAGAAGACCATGGCCACGACCTTCGCGAGGAAGATGCCGAAGCTCGCGATGCCCGCGACATACCAAGGGAAGGCCTCGAGCCAGCCGAGCCACGCTTCGGGAAGCGTCCACCCGCCGAGGAAGAGCGTGACCATCACCGCGCACATGGCCCACAACGCGGCATACTCGCCCAGCATGAACCACGCGTAGCGCATGCCGGTGTATTCGGTGAAGTAGCCGCCCACGATCTCCTGCTCGGCTTCAGGCAGATCGAAGGGCGCGCGGTTGGTTTCGGCGAAGGCCGCGATGAGAAAGAGGATGAAGGTCAGGGGGTTCAGGAACAGGTTCCACGCGGGGAGGACGCTGCCCTGTTGTTGCTGCACGATCTCCGCGAGATTGAGCGTGCCTGTGGTCATGATCAGCGCGATCACCGAAAGCAACATCACGATCTCGTAGCTGATCAGCTGCGCCGAGGAACGGATGCCGCCGAGAAGACTGTACTGGTTGTTCGATGCCCAGCCTCCGAACGCAAGGCCGTAGGAAGCGACGGAGGAAATCGCCATCACCACGAGCAAGCCCATCTGCACGTAACTCACCGCCAGCACGCCGTCGGGTCCGAGGAAGCCCGCGCCCGGGGCCTGCCCCACGGGAATGAGCGCGAAGGCGATCACGCCGGGCAGAAAGGTCATCAGCGGCGCGGCGAGGAAGAGCACGCGGTCGGTGTTGCGCGGGAAGAAGTCTTCCTTCCACATCAGCTTGAGCGCGTCGGCGGCGGCCTGCAGCAGGCCGAAGGGGCCCACGCGATTCGGGCCGAGGCGACGCTGGATCCGCGCCGAGATCTTGCGCTCCATCCACACCAGCATGGGCACGGCGCTCAGGACGATGCCGATGGCGACCAGCATCTTGATCACCGCGATGGCGAGGGGGTGTTGCAGGGTGGCGGCGATCATGCCGGAGTTCCCTGTTGGGGCGAATAATTATTCGCCCTTACATCACCCCGCAACGCCGCCACGATCTCCGTTTCGGGCATCCCGAAGGTCACCGGTTCCATGACGGGTTCGAAGGTCTGGGCGACGCCGGTGCGGTTGACGAAGGTTCCGGCCTTCTCGAACGTGGTCAACGTGGGCAGAGCCACGGCCACATTCCCGTAGCGCAGCAGCTCGCCCGATGCGAAGTCGAGAAGCACCACGTTTTCGCTGCGGTCGAGCACGGACTTGAGTTCCGGCGTGAGCACGAAGCCGGGGATGTTGTGCACCAGCAACAAGGTGCCGATGCGTCCGGTCTCGGCGGCCAGCGCTCGCAGGGACGCGGCGGGATCGTCGATGCCCAAGATTTGTTTCAGGCCCGCGGTGTTGGGGTTCTTGTCGCCGCTGATGGTGAAACCGGGGAAGACCTGGTCGGCGACGACGGGGTTGCCGTACCCGAAGAGACGGGCATGGGGGGCTGCTTCGGAAAGCACTTCCTTCAGGGACGTCATGGCCTCGTTGGTGTTCCACGCGGAGATCAACGCCACCGTGTCGGGGGCCGCGAGCAGGTCGAGCGCGGCACGGCGCGCTTCGCGCCAGGTCGCGTCGCGGCCCTGCACCTTGGGTTTGCCCAGCCGGTCGACATGCGCGTAGCCGAAGGAGAGACGGCCGCTGTCGCACATCCATTCCTTGTTGACCGCGTCGTTGCGGCGGGGAACGATGCGCTTGATACGGTCCTTCGCATCCATGTCGACGCGCGTGTTGCAACCGACCGAGCAGTCGGCGCACACGGAAGGGTTCGAGTGCAGGTTCCACACGCGCGACTGGAACAGAAAGTCCGAGGAGACGAGCGCGCCCACGGGACAGATGTCCACGGTGTTCATCGACAGGGGATTGTCGAGGACCCGGCCCGGGAAGGTCGCGATCTCGCTGCGGTCGCCGCGATAGATGACGCCCAGTTCTCCGGTCCCCGAAACCTCGTCGGTGAAGCGCACGCAGCGGGTGCACACGATGCAGCGGGAACCCCAATACTTGACATGCGGGCCCATGGTGGCTTTCGACTTGCGCACCTTCTCTTCGCGGAAGCGCCCGTGGTCGCGGCCGTGCTCCACGCTGTAATCCTGCAGCTTGCACTCGCCCGACTGATCGCATTCGGGGCAGTCGAGCGGATGGTTGATGAGAAGGAACTCCATCACGCCCTTGCGCGCCTCCACGGCATCGGGAGCCATGGTGGAAACCTCCATGCCCTCGGCGACGGGGGTGGCGCAACCCACCACCGGGCGCGGCATGCCCTTCACGTTGACCATGCAGATGCGGCAGTTGCCGGCGATGCTCAAATCGGGGTGGTAGCAGTAGTGGGGAATGTCGACGTCGTTGGCGTGCGCCGCGCGGATCACGGTCCAGTCCGCGGGAACGGTGACGTCCTTGCCGTCGATTTTGAGGGAGACTTGTTTCATCTCGGTGTAGACCCATTCGGACATTGGACAGTGGACAATGGACAATGGACAATGGAAGTCCGTATCGCGAACCCGCCGTAGCCCGCAACGGGTTGCCCTCTATTCCCCATTGTCCACTGCCCACTGTCCATTCTCATTTCCTCTCCCCCATTCCCACGCCCATCACGCTGGGGGCGCCGTTGCGGGCGGCGTCGCGCTTGGCGGCGGGGGTGATCTCGTCACGGGCGGTGCGTTCCCGCATCTTGCTCGCGCCGAGCGAAGTCGAGGCGTCGAACTCGCCGCGGAAATGCTGCAGGTAGCTTTGCATGGGCATGGCGGCGGCATCGGCAAGCACGCAGATGGTGCGGCCGCGCATGTTCTTGGCCACCTCGCCGAGCAGGTCGGCGTCACCGGCGCGCGCATGGTTCTCGTGGAAGCGGTGCGCCAGTTTCTCGAGCCAGCCGGTGCCCTCGCGGCACGGGGTGCATTGGCCGCACGACTCGTGGTGGTAGAAGCGCATGGTGTTGTACGCCGCCGACATCAGGTCGACGCCGTCGTGCAGCACCGTGATCCCCCCGGATCCCAGCATGGAACCCAAAGACGCGAGGCTTTCGTAGTCGAGCGTGCATTGCTCCACCATGTCGGGCGTGAGCAGCGGCGCGGAGAGCCCCCCGGGGATGACGGCCTTCAGGGAGCGCCCCTCGACAAGGCCTCCGCCGTACTGGTCGATGAAGTCGCGCATGCGAATGCCGAGCGGAACCTCGTACACCCCCGGCTTGCGCACCGCGCCCGAGAGGCAGAAGATCTTGAAGCCCGGGCTCTTTTCCGTGCCCCACTGGCGGTGCCAGGCGGCGCCGTGCTCGAGGATATGCTTCACCGTGGCGATGGTCTCGACGTTGTTGACGATGGTCGGGCAACCGAAAAGCCCCGAAACGGCGGGGAAGGGCGGCTTGATCTTGGGATACCCGCGCCCGCCCTCGATCGAGGAGAGCATGCCGGTCTCTTCGCCGCAGATGTAGGCGCCCGCGCCGCGCACCACGGTGACGGTGAGGTCGAAGTTCGTGCCGAAGATGCCCTTGCCGAGAATTCCCTTCGCCTTCGCCTCGCGCACCGCGGCTTCGAGCCGTTGGTATCCGAGGACGAACTCGCCGCGCAGGTAGACGAAGGCCTGGTGGCTCTGGATGGCCCAGCAGGTGAGCAGGATGCCCTCGAGCAACTGGTGCGGATCCTTCTCGATGATGTGGCGGTCCTTGAAGGTCCCCGGCTCGCTCTCGTCGCCGTTGACGGCGAGGTAGGCGGGCTTGCCCGTACCCTTGGCGAGGAAGCCCCACTTCATTCCCGTGGGAAAGCCCGCGCCGCCGCGGCCGCGCAGGCCCGACTCCTTGACGATGGCGACAAGCGATTCCGGATCTGCTTGGCCCACCAGTTTGCGGGCGGTCTCGTAGCCGCCGCGCGCCGTGTAATGCTCTAGGGTGTGGGAACCTTCCTCGTGGACATGCTTGAGGAGGATCGGGGAAAACGGAGTCGCGGAAGTGGCGGTCATGCGTTCCCCCGTTCGACGGGATCGGAGACCGGCGCAGTCAGGGGCGTCTTCAACGGCGGTGGAACGACCGTCGTGCGCGGCGCGGTTCCCGGAGCCAGATAGGGATCTTTGTCGTCGAAGCGGCGTGCGCCGGTTTGCGTTTCGCCCTCGAAGTTGTAGTGGTTCGGCAGCACCGACACGCGCAGGTCCATGGCGAGGCCCGGCTTGCCCTGATAGTCGGCGACAGATTTGCCCTCGGCCTTGAGAAGCGAGTCGATGTAGTTGTCGAGCACGACACCCTTCATGGAGCAGAAGTGCTCGGAGTCCTTTTGCACCACGGGCGGCTTGTCGCAGTCGGCAAGGCACTCGACCTTCTCGCAGGAGAACAGGCCGTCCGCGGTGCGCTCGCCGGGGCCGATGCCGATCCGCGCGCGGATCTGCCGCAGGGCCTGCGCGGTGTTGCCGTCGAGCGCGCACATCAGCGTGGCGCACACCATGAAACGGTGCTTGCCGTGCGCGGGGCGCTTGAAGTGGGTGTAGAAGGTGACCATGCCCTGCACGTGGGCGACGCTGACACCGCACAGTTCCGCGGCGATGAGCATGCCGTCGTCGTCGATGCAGCCGAACTCCTCCTCGACGAGGCGGAGCACCATCATGAGCATGGAGCGCTTGTTGGGGTACTCGTCGACCCAGTCGTGGAATTGCTTCATCCCCTCGGGGGAGAGGGTTTTCTTCGTGTCGGCACTCATCAGCGATCCAGCTCCCCGGCGATGATGTTGAGCGAACCCAGGATCGCCACCACGTCGGCCAGCATCGCCCCCTCCATCAACTTCCCGAAGATCGGGTAGTTGATGAACGAAGGCGGACGCACGCGCACGCGCCAGGGGTTCGAGCTCCCGTCGGAGACAAGGTGGAAGCCCAGCTCCCCGTTGGGGGACTCCGTGGCGGAATACAGGTCGGTGACCGGAGGATTCAGCCCGTGCTCCTCGCCCGGCATGATCATCTTGAAATGGTGGATCATCGATTCCATGTCGGTGTAGGTCGACAGCTTGTCGGGCAGGGCGTGCTTCTGGTCGAGCGCAGAGATGGGGCCCGGCTCCAGCATCTTCAGCGCCTGGCGCACGATGCGGATGCTCTGGTCCATCTCGTCGAGACGAACCTTGTAGCGCGCCAGGCAGTCGCCCTCGGTGTACACCGGCACGTCGAAGTCGAGCTCGTTGTAGATCAGGTAGGGGCGATACTTGCGCAGGTCGTATTCCACGCCCGCCGCGCGCGCCAAGGGGCCGGTGATGCCATAGCTGTCGGCCTCTTCCGCCGTGATGATCCCGATGCCCGCCGTGCGGTCGATGAAGATACGGTTCTTGTAGAAGCTCTCACGCAGCATCCCGACAGTCTTCTCCATGCTGTCGAGGATCGTCAGCACGCGCTTCTCGAAGTCGGCGGGCAGGTCGAAGGCCACTCCTCCCACGCGGGTGTAACTCGTGGTGAGGCGCGTGCCCGTCACCGCCTCGAACACGTCGTAGAGCTTCTCGCGCTCGACGAAGGTCCACAACAGCGAGGAAAAGGCGCCGAGGTCCATGGCGAGCGCGCCCACGCACAGGGAGTGGTCGGCCATGCGCGACAGCTCACACAGGATGGTGCGGATGACCTGGCAGCGCCGCGGCGTCTCGAGCCCGATCAACTCCTCGACGGCAAGGGCAAAGCCGATATTGTTGTTGAGCGGCGAGAAATAATTGAGCCGGTCGCTCAGCGTGATGAACTGGTTGTAGGTGCGGTATTCGCCCAGCTTTTCGAAGCCGGTGTGCAGGAACCCGATTTCCTGCTCGGCACGCAGCACGCGCTCGCCGCGCACCTCCATCATCACGCGCAAGGTGCCGTGCATCGCGGGATGCGAAGGCCCCACGTTCATGCGGACGACGTTGTCGTCGCGCTCGGTGACTTCTTGCTCGTAGGAATACATGTCAGTCGCGCGCCTCCGCGGGTGCCCTGTGCGCCGGAATCGCATGGTACACCGGGAAGGCACCGCGCTCGCCCCGGCCGCGCAGGGGATAGTCCTTGCGCAGGGGATAACCTTCGTAGTCATCGGGCATGAGAATGCGCTTCAGGTCGGGATGCCCGGTGAACTCGATTCCGTAGAGGTCGAAGATCTCGCGCTCAGTCCAGTCGCAGCCGGCGAACAGGTCGACATTCGAGTCGATGCGGGGCGCGTCCGCGGGCACGAAGGCGCGCACCTGGGCCTTTACTCCGAGTTTGGGGGACAGGAGGGTCGTCACGACCGCAAAGCGTTCGGGCATGGCCTTGGGGTATTTCAGGTAATCGGCGCCGCAGCAATCGACGAAGCGGGTGAACGCCAACTCGGGGTCTTCCTTGAGAAGGCGCACCAGATCGCGGGCATCGGCACCACGCACGGAGAACTGCACGTACTGGGTCTTCTCTTCCTTGCCGAGAAGGCGGTCCCCGAAGGCGGCTTCCACCTTGCCCGCGAGAACGGAAAGATTCCCCTTGCGGTAGGTCAGCATGGATCAGTGCCCCCCGTTTCCCTCTGTCCCGACGCGGGACGACGAGGACGCAAAGGCATCGGGCGAACGATAGTTGGGCGACAGCGAGGGGTCGCGCGCGAGGTCGTCGCTGATGAACTCCGTGGACTTGGCCTTGCCCTGTTTCGCCTTTTCCTGCACGGCCATCAGGGCCTCGATGAAGGCCTCGGGGCGCGGGGGGCAGCCGGGCATGTAGGCGTCCACGGGGATGAACTGGTCGACGCCCTGGATCAGGGTGTAGGTGTCGAACACCCCGCCGCTGCTGGCGCAGGCGCCCATCGAAATGCACCACTTGGGTTCGGGCATCTGTTCCCAGATGCGCTGCAGCACCGGCATCATCTTCAGGGAAATGCGTCCCGAAACGATCAGCAGGTCGGACTGGCGGGGCGTGAACTTGAGCACTTCGGATCCGAAGCGCGCGGCATCGTACTTCGAGCTGAACGTCGCCATCATCTCGATGCCGCAGCACGCGGTGCCGAAGGGCATGGGCCACATCGAGTTGCCGCGCGCCCAGTTGATGGCGAAGCCCAGCCGCGTCGTGATGACGTCGTTGATGCGCTCGTTCAATCCCATTCGAGGGCTCCCGTGCGAATGATGTAGAGCAGGCCGAGACCCAGCACGCCCATGAAGACCAGGACGGCGATCAAGGCGCCGCTGCCGAGCAGGTTCTGGTAATCCGCGGCGAAAGGCAGGAGGAAAATGGTCTCGATGTCGAAGAGGATGAAGAGCAGCGCGAAGACGTAGAACTTGATGGCGAAGGGGCGGTGCGGGTTCTGCATCTGGTCGACGCCGCACTCGTAGGGCTCGTATTTGACCTTGCTCCAGGTGCGGCGGGGCCCCAACAGGGAGGACAGGCCGAGACCCGCCACTCCGACAAGGAGGGCAAGCCCGATGAATGCCAGCAGCGGCAAATACTCGCTTAGCACCGAAAACGTCCTTTTTTTAGCGCTTTGGCAGGTTTCGGACTGTCTCCGAACCCCCTGCAGGCGCCCTTCCGGTCTCGAAAATCCGGCGGGCCGCCGGGTTTTAAAAGTGCCGAAATCGCGCGCGCGGCGCGAAATTTAGGAAACCCCGCGTCGAATCGGAACCGTGAAAATCGATTCCTGCGGCGAATCCCCTGATTTTCCTGCTTCCCCGCCACCCGCGATTTCCGCTCTTGCGGACCTGTAACTCACTGTTTGCCGCTCACCGTGCACTGTCCGCCATTCGCTCTTCGTTGCCTGTTCTTTGTTAAATATCGTCGTCCCCCCCAACAGGGCCAAACGCGAAAGGACTCCGCCATGGGCATCATCGATGGAAAAATCAAGCCGGCACTTCCCACTTGGGCCATGGGCGTCTGCCACGAAGAAAAGTGGTCGCTCGACAAGCTCTGCCAGGTCGCCAAGCAACTGGGCGTCGAGGCCATCGAGGTCGTGAACCCCGAGGACCTCCCCACTCTCAAGAAATACGGTCTCGTCTCCTCGCTGACCGTGTCCCACTGGTTCACCAAGGGCTACGTCCACAAGAACTTCTGGAAAGAATGCGACGAGGCCTACAAGAAGGCCATCGATGCCAACGCCGAGCACGGCTTCACCAATGTGGTGGCCTTCTGGGGCTACGGCGACAGCACCGCCGAGGGGGGCGGGGTCGTCTCTCTCGAGGATGCCAAGAAAAACCTCATCGAGGGGTACAAGAACATCGTCGGATACGCCGAAAAAAAGGGCGTGACCCTCTGCCTCGAACCCTTGAACAGCCGCGATGGCGCCGACTGGAAGGGGCACCCCGAGTACCAGGGCTCCAACATGGACGACTGCATGGAAGTCATCAAGGCCGTGGGCTCTCCGGCGTTGAAGCTTCTCTTCGACATGTACCACGTCCAGATCATGAACGGCGACCTCATCCGCCGGATCCGCGACAACGCCGAGTACATCGGCTACGTGCAGGCTGCCGGCGTTCCTGGGCGCCATGAGCTCGACGCCTCGCAGGAAATCAACTTCCCCGCCGTGCTCAAGGCCCTGGTCGACAACGGCTACCGCGGCTACCTCGGCATGGAGTACATCCCCACCAAAGATCCCATGGACTCGCTCTCCGAGGCCGTGGCGTTTTTCCGGCAATAAGCCGGACAGTGGGGGCTCCCCCCGATGCCCCTTCCGAAGCCCCGCATTCGCGGGGCTTCTTGTTTTGGGGTTTCTTCGCCACCGCCGGGCAAAATACCCCTGACGGCAGGGTCTGCCGGGAAGATTCCCCCAATCTCGGCTGGCGCAAGCCGCCACCGCGCTGTACTTTGGGAGCTGGAGGTGCCCTTGAGCCCGGACATATTAAGACAGGAAGTGCGCGCCCTGCGCGAAAAATGGCGTGACCAACCGCCCGCTCCGCTCTACGACGAGCTCTCGGACCTGTTGTTCAAGGCGGGCAAGATCACTGCGGCCATGAACCTGATGGAATCATCGCTTCGGGCGGCCCCCTCCCCCGATGACGTGGCGACCGATTTGAGCGATGATGGTGCTTGGTGGTTCCGGCGCGGGATGGAATATGCCGATGCCTGCCTTTACGAAGAGGCCTGCGCCTGCCTGAACCGGGCCCTTGCGGCGGGCGGAGAAAACTTCGAGACGCATTATTGCCTGGCCGGCCTCTACAAGAGCCTGGAGCGGCCCGACAAGGCCGAACACCACTGTCGCGTTTCACTGCGCCACAATCCGGGATTCGCGCCGTCTTTCATCCTTCTCGCGTCGATCACGCGCATGACCGGTCGCGTGGAAGAAAGCGCCGATGCGGCGCGCATGGCCGTATTGCTTGATCCCGACTGCGCGCCCGCGCACTATGATCTCGCCTGCTATTACGCCCTTTCAGGTGAATGCGACAAGGCCCTCAAGGCCTTGCGCAGCGCCATGGACAAGGGGTTCTGCGATTTCGAATGGGCCGATCGCGATCCCGATCTCGCCCCGTTGCGCGAGCATGCGGAGTTCCGCAGGCTGCTCGAAACGTTCGGCGCCGGGGACCGGTAACCCAACCGGGAATCGGACGGATCCGCCCGTCGGGGTCGTTCACCACCGACCCCTGTTATTATATTGAACCGACTTTTCCCGAAACGGCCTAAGTCGTTGCGCGTCATTCGTTTGGCCCGCGGCCTGGGACGGCGCGGATTTTCCTCGAAAGAATTGAGAAGGGGCACATGAAAAGGGATACAGGCCTGCGTAGCGTGATCTTGTTGGCGGTTTTGGTGCTGAGCGCCATCAGCCTTTGGCCGACGATCGCGGTTTTTTCAAAGAGCAACGACACGAACCTCCCCCTTGAGGAGCGCGAGCGCGAAATCTTCAAGCGCGAAAATCCCAAGATCGCCTCCAAGTCGCTCAACCTCGGGCTCGACCTCGCGGGCGGCACGCACATCATCGTCGAGATCGACAGGTCCCAGCTCGATGAGGCCGCGAGCCGCGACGTGCTCGATCGCAGCCTTGAAATCATCCGAAACCGCGTCGACCAGTACGGCCTCAGCGAGCCCGTCATCACCCGCTCGGGCGACAATCGCATCATCGCGTCTCTGGCCGGCATGGGCGCCGAAGACGCCCGCCGCCTCATTGGCGCAACTGCCTTGCTCGAGTTCAAGCTTGTCGCCGAGCTCGACGAATTCCGCCCGGTCCTGAACCGCCTCGACAATTTCCTCGCCCGCCAGCGCGGGCAAGGCTCCGCGACATCCGCTCCCCGCGGGACTTCCGAGGTCGAAAGCGTTTTCGGCCGCGTCGTCCGCGACGACACGGCGGCCACCCTTGCCGACCCGGATGCGGAAAACGGCGAGCTTGCCGACGCATTCCTCGACGACACCACCGCCATCGACGAGTTCTTCGATCCCGAAGCAAGGCCGTTCAGCGCCATGCTCGTGCAAGTCGGCCGCGACATGGGTGTCGCCGCGGAGAACTACGAACGGATGCGCCGCCTCCTTCAGGACCGTGAAATCCAGCAGCTGATCCCGGCGCGCTACCAGTTCCTCTGGGGCCGCGAAACCGAGCGCCTTGAAGACGGTCGCGAAGTCCGCCGCCTCTACCTGCTGCGCCGCCGCGCCGAAATGACCGGTTCCACCATCGCAGACGCCACGTTCCAGCACGTGCAGGGCGGTTTGCAGGCGGGTGAGATCGAAGTCGGCCTGACCTTCCGCGGCATCGGCCCCAACGAATTCGCCCGTGTGACCGGGGCGAACATCGGCAGGCAGCTCGCCATTGTCCTCGACTCCGTCGTGTACTCGGCCCCGGTGATCCAGGGGCGCATTCCGCACGGGCGCGCCTCCATCACCGGCATCCGCAGCATCACCGAGGCCAAGCAGCTCGCCGTCGTGCTACGTGCCGGCGCGCTCCCCGCGCCGATGAACATCGTCGAACTCCGCTCCGTGGGTCCGACGCTCGGCGAGGAAAATATCCGCAAGGGGATGTATGCGGCCCTGGTGGCCCTTGTCCTTGTCGCGCTCTTCATGGCCGTGTATTACCGCGGCGCGGGGCTGATCGCCAACGCCGCGTTGGTCATCAACATGATCGTGATCTTCTCGGTGCTGTCGGCCTTCGGTGCAACGCTGACCCTGCCAGGCCTGGCGGGCATCGCGCTGACGATCGGCATGGCGGTCGACGCCAATGTGCTGATCTTCGAACGCATCCGAGAAGAGTTGAAGGCCGGAAAGTCGGCGCGCATCGCGGTCGACACCGGCTACCGCAAGGCCCTGAGCGCCATTCTTGACGCGAACATCACGACCTTCGGCACCGCCGCCATTCTCTACTACATCGGCGTCGGCCCCATCAAGGGTTTCGGTCTCACCCTCATGATCGGCCTCGCCGCCTCCATGTACACCGCCCTCGTGGTGACGCGCCTGCTGTTCGACTACCGCCTGCGCAAACCCGAGGTGCGCGACATCAGCATCGGCAACGGCCTCGCCTGGCTCGACAATGCCGATATCAAGCTCATCCCCGGGATGCGCTACTATGTCGGTTTCGCCCTGCTGATCGCGGCCGTGACAGCCGGCTCCCTGGCCACTCGCGGCGTAAACCTGGGCATCGACTTCACCGGCGGCCATGTCTATCAGGTGCAGTTCCAGGAGTCGCCCGATGTCGAGGCGCTGCGCTCCAGCGTTGCCGCGGCCGGGTTCAGCCAGCCTCGCGTGCAAAGCTTCGGCCCGCAGTCCGAGAACCGCGTGCTCGTCTACCTGCAGGACGTGGGCGGCGACACGGCATCCCTTGCGGCCGTGCGCGAAGCGGTGGCTCCGGGCTTCATCGAAAGCGAAGACGCGGTGGGTGCGTCCGTCGGTCGCGACCTTCGCTGGGCGGCGATCTGGTCCCTCCTCGCGGCGACCCTGCTCATCATCTTCTACATCTGGATCCGCTTCGGACGAAACGGCCTCGGCTTCGGCATCGCCGCGGCCCTGGAGTCGCTGGCGGCAAGCATCGCGACAATCGGCTTCTTCTCGCTGTCTGGCATGGAGGTCAACCTCCCGTTCATCGCCGCCGTGCTGACCGTGATCGGTTACTCGCTCAATGACGCCGTCGTCATTTTCGACCGCATTCGCGAGCAGACAAACCTCACCGGTACGCGGGACAGCTTCGCGACCCGGGTCGGCAGTGCCGTGAACCAGTGCATGAGCCGCAGTGTGATCACCCATGTCACCACGATCTTCACGTTGCTGACCCTCGTGGTTCTGGGAGGGAGCTCGATCCGCGACTTCGCGGGTGCCATGCTCGTGGGCATCACCATCGGCGGAATCTTTACATACGCCGTTGCCTGTCCCTTCGTCGTCTGGTGGGACAGCCGCCGCGTGCGTGTCAAAGCCTGACGGCTCCGGAAGATCTCTCCAACGAAAAAGCGCCCCTTGCAGGGCGCTTTTTCGTTCTCTGCGGTCGGGAACCCGAAGCCCGGGACCGCCGCTACTCGTCGTCGAAAACCGCCGGATCGTAGTGCCCGAGCGAAAAGAATTTTTTCTGGTCGGGCATCTCGCGAAAGCTGGCGCGGAACTCCTTCGGGGTCATCTTCTTGTACTTCGCGAACTGCTTGGTAAAGAAGCTGTGATCATAGAAGCCGGCCTCCACGGCAATATCCGCAATGGGCTTGCTCGTGCCAACCAACAGGCGACACGCCACATTCAACCGAACCATGGCCAGGTAGCGCCCGGGCGTCACCTGGAACTCGCGCTTGAAACGTCGTGTGAAACGTGAAAGGCTGAGCCCCGCCAACTCCGCGAGTTCTTCGGTGCGCAGCGGTTTGGCATAATGCGCCATGATATGCCTGACAACGGGCTCCAAGGTGCGGTAGGGGTGCAAGTCCGAATCCGCTGAACGCAAATCCTGCGTGATTCCGATCAGGCCGGCGGCATTGCCGTGCCTCCCCCTGAGGGGGATTTTTGTGGTCTGATACCAGTCCACCATGCCGTCCGCGGTGGGAATGATCTCGGGTTTGTTGATTTGCGGCACACCCGTGCGCATGACCTCGGCATCATCGTGACGGTATGCCTCCGCCTGCAACTTCCAGAAGAAATCGTAATCCGTCTTGCCGACGATTTCTTCCGGGCCGTTGAGCCCCATTTTTTCCCAATGGTTGCGGTTCGACATGATGAACCGGCTCTGCGAGTCCTTGATGAAGATGTGGATGTTGCTGGGGAAATAGTTGAGCAACTTTTCGATCAACTCATCCTCGGGGAGTTCCCCCAGAAATGCGCGACGGAACTCCTGATGGTCTGCACGTGTCATGGGGTTGCCTTTCTCCGCGACGGAGTCCCGCGGACACCGGCCGATAGTTCGGCGCTTTCCCTGGCCGAACTCCGCGGCGTCAGATCTCCGAGCGGGAAAAATTTCTTGCGGTCGGGAAGGTCGCGAAACCGGATGCGAAACTCCTTGGGCGTGAGGCCCTTGTACTTCAGGAACTGTTTGGTGAAAAAACTGTGGTCGTAAAAGCCCGCCTTCAGTGCGACTTCAGAAATCGGCGAAGTGGTGTCAAGCAGCAGCCTGCATGCTGCATTCAGTCTGACCATGGAAAGGTAGCGGCCCGGTGTCACCCCGAACTCCTGCTTGAAGCGACGGATCAGGTAGCCAGGGCTCAACCCGGCAACATCGGCCATTTCTTCGAGCCGGAGCGGCTTCGCGTAGTTCGTCATGATGTGGCGAACCACGGGTTCAAGGGTGCGGTAGGCCGACAACGCCGAATCCGCGGAGCGCAGGTCGCGGATGATGCCCACAAGACCCTCGATCCCTCCATCCTTGCCGCGCAGGGGGATTTTGGTCGTCTGGTACCAATCCACCATGCCGTCCGCGGTGGGAATGATCTCGGGCTTGTTGATTTGCGGAGTCCCGGTCCGAAGAACCTCGCCATCGTCATGGCGGTAGGCTTCTGCCTGCAATGACCAAAAAAAATCATAGTCGGTCTTGCCGATAATCTGCTCCCCGCCCTCCAGGCCCATCTTTGTCCAGAAGCTGCGATTCGCCATCATGAAGCGGCCTTGCGCATCCTTGACGAATACATCGACATTATCAGGAAAATGCTCCATGATTCTCTCGGTGATCTCGTTCTCGCGAAGCCTGTCGAGAAACGCGTGCCGAAGATCCTCCTCGCGACCAAGCGCCATGCATCCCCTCCGAAGTACGACTGTCGAAATGATACCAATGTTATGGCGAGCGAGACCCGTAAGTGAGCGAGAATTTCCACGTGGGCGGCGCGACACCGGTTAAATTCCCTCGTCCCGCAACCGGACGCGACTCATGGATACTCGAACACACCACTCGCGACAGGCACTACGCCACATGGATGCGGCCTTCGCCGAAGCGTTGGCCGCCAAGGGGCGGACCCTGCCCAACCCGGCGGTGGGCGCAGTGCTGGTCAGGAACGGCCGCGTCGTGGGGCGCGGCGGGACGCGGCCGGCAGGACAGGCGCACGCCGAAATCGTCGCGTTGGAGCAGGCTCGCGGCGAAGCGCGAGGAGCCACCCTGTACGTGACGCTCGAGCCCTGCCGGCACTTCGGCAGAACACCGCCCTGCACCCGCGCCATCATCGACGCCGGTGTGACGAGGGTCGTGGCCGCCTGCACCGACCCCAACCCCAAGGTCGCCGGAAATGGGCTTGCGGATTTGCGGCGCGCCGGCATCGAGGTCGAATGCGGACTGATGCGCGAGCGCGCCGAAACCTTCTACGCGGGCTTCTTCTTCTGGATCCGGAACGGGCGCCCACGCATCGTCGTCAAGGTCGCGCAAAGCCTCGACGGGCGCATCAATGCGCGACCGGGCACGGAAACCCCGCTCACCGGCCTTGAGGCGCACCACTTCGCACATGCCCTCCGCGCGAGCGCCGATGCGATCCTCATCGGGGGTACAACCCTGCGCAGCGACAACCCGGACCTGACCCCGCGGCTTGTTCCCGGTGCGCCGGCGCCGGATGTGTTGGTCCTCACGCGCGACCGGATCCCAAGTCCCCGTCACAAGGTCTTCGCCCGCAACCGTCCGTCCCGAACCGTCGTGATTTCACCGGATCCCCCCCTTAACCTGCCTGCCCACGTGGATCTGGTCCGCATCCCCGGCAAAAGACCGCTTGTGCGGGAACTCCTGAACGTCTTCGCCGATCGCGGGTACCACGAGATTCTTGTGGAGGGGGGGCGTGCGGTGTGGTCTCCTTTCCTGAACGGGGGACTCTGCGACGCGCTGCATCTCGTCACGGCGCCGGCGCTCCATCCGGGAGGGGAACGCTGGGATGAAGGTCTTCGGGCAGGATGGGTGAAACCCCTTGAATTTCATAGATTTACGCCGCTTGGCCCTGATGTTTGGGCCGAATTTCGACGGCGACCGGCCACCGCAACCGCGCGGAGGAGAACCGCGCCTTGACGCATTGAGTGAAAGGGCCCGGTACACATCATGTTTACAGGGATCGTGCAGGAAACCGGTCGTGTCCGCGGGCTCTCTCCCCTTGGCGGAGCCGTGCGCTTTACGATTTCCGCTCCCGGGCTTTCCTCGCGGCTTGCCGTCGGTGACAGCGTTGCCTGCGACGGTGTCTGCCTGACGGTGGAGCGACTGGAGCGCGACGGATTCACCGTCTGCGCCGTGCCGGAAACGCTCGCGCGAACGACGTTGGGCCACCTGGCCATGGGCTCGGCGTTGAACCTGGAGTCCGCGTTGACTCCCACGACGCCGATGGGCGGGCATTTCGTCCATGGTCACGTCGACGGCACATGCGAAGTGATCGAAATCCGCCCCTTGGGCGACGGGGAGGGGCGTGAAGTCACCGTGCGCCTGCCCGGGCCGTTCGCGCGTTACTGCGTGTACAAAGGCTCGATCTGTTTATCGGGCGTAAGCCTCACGATCGCCGCCGTGGAGGGGAGCTCCGTGCGAGTGGCCCTGATCCCGCACACGCTCTCCGCCACCACCTTGGGCAATGCAACGGTGGGGGACCTCCTGAACTTCGAAGTCGACATCCTGGCGAAATACGTGGAGCGTCTCGCGGGACGGGGCACGGGCTCGCAGCAGGCGTCGCTTGATGAGGCGGCGCTCAGGAAGTGGGGTTATGAAGTTTCATAGCATCGCCGAGGCGATTTCGGACCTGAGGCGCGGACGATCCATCGTGGTGGTGGACGACAAAAACCGCGAGAACGAAGGCGACGTCGTCTTCGCTGCGTCCAAATCGACGCCCGCAAAAATCAATTTTCTCGCGAAGCACGCGCGCGGCCTGGTGTGCGTGGCGCTTTCGGCGGATCGCGTCGAGGCCCTCGGCCTGCCTCCGATGACCGACCAGAACCGGTCTCGCTACGACACGGCATTTACCGTGTCCGTCGAAGCGCGCGAGGGCACGACCACGGGAATTTCGGCTTCCGATCGCAGCCTCACCGCACGCTTGCTGGCCGACGAGTCCTCGGGTCCGCGCGACTTCATCAGCCCCGGCCATGTGTTTCCAATCAAGGCGCGGCGCGGTGGCGTGCTCGTGCGTGCGGGCCATACCGAGGCCGCCGTGGATCTGGTGCAAATGGCCGGGCTCGGAAACGCCGGGGTGATCTGCGAGATCATGAAAGAGGACGGGTCCATGGCCCGGCTTCCGGATTGCGCCCGATTTGCGCGCAAGCACGGACTGAAAATCATTTCAGTGGAAGACTTGATCCACTACCGCCACATGCGCGAAAAACAGGTGCGCGCCGCCGGTTCCTTCCGTTTGCCCACTCCGCATGGGGAGTTCGAGGCGCACGCCTTCGAAGATCTTGTTCACGGTCGCATGCATTTGGCCCTCGTGCGCGGAGAGTTGTCCCAGACGCGCGCCGTCCCCGTGCGCGTGCATTCGGAATGCGCGCTCGGCGACGTGTTCGGGTCCCGGCGGTGCGACTGCGCCGACCTGCTGCAGCAGGGGCTCCGTGCCATTGCCCGGGAAGGCGGCGTCTTCCTATATATGCGCCAAACCCATTCCGAGGAGGCCTTCGGCCGCACCCTGCAAAAGTACGCCGCCGAGGACGCCCAACCGCGCTCCCGGGAAGCGAAGGGACGTTCCCAACACGGGGCCCCCATGGACGCCAGAACCTACGGCATCGGCGCGCAAATCCTCTTCGAGTTGGGGATCCGCCGCCTCAGCCTGCTGACCAACCATCCCAAGCGCATCCAGGGTCTTGAGGGTTACGGCCTCACCATCGTGAGGCAGGCGCCCCTGAGGGACGTAAAACCGGTCCGAACCCCGCGAGTCCGAAGCAAGGAGACAACATGAACATCCTCGAAGGCAATCTCAACGCGAACGGAAAATCCTTCGGGATCGTCGTGTCCCGATTCAACACCCTTGTCACGCAAGAACTGCTCAAGGGTGCGGTCGACTGCCTCGTCCGCCACGGGGCCCGGGAGAAGGATATCACGGTGGCCTGGGTTCCCGGAGCCGGCGAGATCCCGCAAGTGCTCAGGCGTTTCGCCGCATCGGGCAAGTTCGACGCGGTCATCGCGTTGGGTTGTGTGATTCGCGGCGCCACGCCTCACTTCGACCAGGTCGTGCAGACCGCCGTGAAGGGGTTCGGTGGCGTCGCGGACGTCGGCGTCCCCGCCACCTTCGGGGTTCTCACCACCGAGAACCTGGAACAGGCGCTGGAACGGGCAGGCTCCAAGGCCGGGAACAAGGGCTGGGATGCCGCACTGGCGGCCATCGAACTGACCTCGCTTTGGAGCAAGCTGCCGTGATCTCGCGCCGCAAGGGCAGAGAATTCGCCATGCAGGCGCTGTATGCGTCCGAAGTCGGGGCAGAGACCCTCGACAAGGCTGCGGAAACCCTCATGCAGGACGATCCCGTTTCTCCCGACATGCGCGACTACGGCATGCGATTGTGCCGCGTCGTGCGCACCCGCGCCGACGAGATCGACGCTCTCATCGCAGCCTGCGCCGAACGTTGGGATGTCGCGCGCATCGCCGTGGTGGACCGCATCATTCTACGCATCTCCGTGGCAGAACTCATGACCGAGCCCGATGTTCCCGCGAAGGTCTGCATCAACGAGGCGGTGGAAATCGCCAGAAAGTTCTCAACCGAAAACAGCAGCCGCTTCGTGAACGGCGTCCTTGACGCCGTTTCCCGCAAGCTGGCTGATCTTCACAACGAACCCGCTCCGAAAAAGTAAGGAAGACGCATGCTCAACGAAAAAAAGTTGGACGTCATTCTGGCGCTGACTGTATTCTTCGCCGCATTCTTCGTGTACCTGTCCACGATGGCACCCACAGTCTCCTGGTGGGACACCGGGGAATGGATCGCCTCGTCGTATGTCCTGGGAAACCCCCACCCCCCGGGGAATCCCCTTTTCACCTTGTTGGGACGCGCCTTCGTCGTCGCCATGCCCATCTGGGAGAAAGCGGCGCGGATCAACTTCATCTCCGTGCTTACGATGGCCTTGAGCGCGATGGTCGCCTTCCTGTTCATCCTGAAGGCGATGCGCCTCATTTTCAACAAGGGAGGACTCAACCGCTTCGCCCTGTATTCGGGCGCCGTCATCGGTGGTTTCCTGGTCGCATTCTCCGACACGGTCTGGTTCAGCGCGGTGGAAACCGCCGCGTACAGCCCGGCGATGCTGATCGTGATGCTCACTGGCCTCCTGAGCCTGCATTGGTACGCGCGGCGCGGCACCCCGGCCGCTGACCGGCTTCTCCTTCTCATCGCCTATATCGGCTTTCTGGGCGTCGGCGTGCACATCTTCGCGTTCATCACCATCCCCGTGATCGCGCTGTTCGTGCTCCTCGACAAGGAGTCCCGGTCCAACATCCCGCTCATCCTTGCGGGCGTGCTGCTGCTGTCCGTCATTTACGACATCGGCAACTTCGTCTTCTACGCCGCCGCCTCCCTCGCATTCTGCGTCACGGGGTATCTGGTTGCCCGTGCTCCCGAATGGCGTCGGCGCTGGTCGCTCGCGGGCTGGCTGAGCCTTGCCGCCATTCTCGGGTTCTCCACCTACATCTATGCCCCGGTCCGTTCCCACACCAATGTGTTGATCGACGAGGGCGCCCCCCGCACATGGCCCCTGCTGAAGGAGTACCTGGAACGCAAGCAGTACGGTTCCGAATCGATGCTGCGGCGAGCCTTCCATCGCCGCGCCCAGATCGGCCACCAGATCCTGATCCACCCCCACATGGGCTACGGGGGCTATATGCTCTCGCAATACTTCCCCTGGAAGGTTGGCGATCGCAGCGAGGAAACCGTGGTCACCACCCGGAACCTCCTCGGCAAGGAGCTTGTCTTCCCGGAGCTGTACCGCTCGCTGCAGGGGCGAACCGGAACCCAAATCGGGCTTTTCCTGCTTCTGCAGATCCCCTTCATCTGGGGAGTCCTGCTCGCTTACCGCCGCAACCGAAAAATCGGCGCGTTCATCGGCGCGCTGTACGTCGCGACCAGTTACGGCCTCATCTTCTACCTCAACTTCGCGGATGGCACGCGCATGGAACTGCGCGACTACCAGTGGTGGAAGAGCACGGGATTCGACCCGAACCAGCAACCTCCCCCGGTTCACATGGAGGTGCGCGAACGCGATTACTTCTTCACGCCCGGGTTCATGTACATGGGCATCCTGTTCGGCGTTTCGGCTGTCTTCCTGCTGAACTGGATCGCCTCCCGGCGCAGGTTGCTGCTGCGCCCGGCCGGCTTTGCCCTGATCGGCCTGGCCTTCGCTCTTCCCGTGTGGTCGAACTACCGTGAGCACGACCGCTCCCGCGACTTCGTGCCTTACGACTACGCCTACAACCTGCTGAACTCCTGCCGTCCGAACTCGATCCTGTTCACCAACGGAGACAACGACACGTTCCCGCTCTGGTTCATGCAGCAGGTCGAGGGGATCCGTACCGACGTGCGCGTCGTGAACCTCTCGCTGGTGAACACCACCTGGTACATGCACCAGCTTTACGAGCACGAGCCGAAACTGAAAATCGGATTCACGCCCGAGGAGATCGAGAACCTCCGTCCGCAGCCGTGGCGCTTCCGCGGTCCGGTCGAGATCACGATTCCCGGAACGCAGATCCGCTACCAACTGGACCCCCTCCCTTACCTTCGCGTTCAGGACATCATGGTGCTGCACATCGTGCAAAACAACTTCCCCGAGCGCCCTGTTCACTTCGCCGTCACCATCGGCGGCAACAACGCGATGGGCCTTGAGAGATTCACGGTCATGGAAGGCATGGTGTATACCCTCGTCGAAGAGCCGCGCGATCGAGAAATCGACGTCGTCGCCACCGCCCGCCTCGTGGACTCTGTCTACCAGTTCCGCGGTCTCGGCGATCCCCGCGTGCACATCGACAAGACCACCGAGGGCTTGCTGACCAACTACTCCGCGACCAACTTCAGGCTGGCGGGGTGGGCACAGGACAGCCTCGAGAAAGTGATGCGGGAGCTGGAGCGCCTGCGCGGCCGCGATGGTCTGGGACGTGCCGAAACGGAGCGTCTTGCCGTCCTCGAAGAATCCCGCGAAGAAATGCTGGCCTTCGCCGAGCGCTACCTCGGGCTGAATGCGCGCATCCTCCCGGGTGAATGGCGCGTCCACTACTACCTGGGCCAGCTTTACCATCTCGCGGGCGAGCCCGGGAAGGCGGAATCGGCCTTCCGCGACGGCATGCGGACCCGCGGACCCGCGGCGAAGATTTTCGCCCTCAACCTGATGCAGCTCTTCATGGATGCCGGGCGAAGCGACGAGGCCAAGGCCGTGCTTTCCGAAATGACGGTGCGTTTTCCCGAGGATCTTGAAGTCGCATACCGTCTCGCGGAGATGTACCAGCAGGAAGGCGACTTCACCCGCGCGCGCGACATTCTTTCGAGATGGCTGCGGGCGAATCCCAATCACGAGTACGCGCGGCCCATCGAACAGCAGCTCCGCCAGCTGGAGTCGATGCCGCAGCGGGAGCTCCCGCCTCCGTCGCACGAGATCGAGGCTGAGATTCCCGGCCTCCTTCCGGAGTAATGCCCGTGCCGGAGGGGGCAACGCGTCCGCGCGTGCTGATCGTCAACTGGAGGGATATCCGCAACCCCGCGGCGGGCGGGGCGGAGGTTCACCTCCACGAGACGGCGCGCAGGCTCGTGCACAACGGCTTTGACGTCGTGCAATATGCGCACGCCTTCCCCGGCGGATCCGCCGAAGACAATGTCGACGGCGTGGAAATCCACCGGAAGGGGAACGCGTTCCTCTTCAATTACACCGCCCTGCTCAATCTGCGCCGATGGGTGCGCCGCCACCGCATCGATGTCGTGATCGACGACTCGAACAAGGTTTGTTTCCTGCTCCCGTTGGTTTCGCCGGTTCCGGTCGTGGCGCGCTTCCATCATCTTTTCGGACGTTCCATTTTCCGGGAAGCCGGGTTTTTCCCCGCCCTGTACGTCTATCTCTTCGAGTGCATGATCGGCCCCGTGTATCGACGCACCCGCATCCTGACGGTATCGCCCAGTACACGCGCCGAATTGGAAGCCAAGGGCCTGCGGCGCATCACGATCGCGCTCAACGGCGTCGACCGCTCCGTGTACCGCGTGATTCCCGGAGCGGAGAAGATCCCTTTTCGCATCGTCCACATTGGGCGCATCAAGCGCTACAAGAAGCTCGACACCCTTCTTCACGCGCTGGTGCATGTGCGGCACGAGTTCCCGCAGGCGCATCTGGTGGTCGGAGGCGGGGGGAACGACCTCCCCGCGCTGCGCAGGCTTGCGCTCTCGCTCGGAATCGGGGATGCGGTCGATTTCCGGGGGTTCGTTTCCGAGGAAGAAAAGGTGCGGCTTTACAACGAGGCCCAGGTGTTCGTGAACGCCTCCCTGAAGGAGGGCTGGGGCCTGACGTCCGTCGAAGCCAACGCCTGCGGGACACCCGTGGTCGCCACCGACGCGCCCGGTTTGCGCGACAGCGTGCGCCACGACGTGACCGGCCTGCTCGTGCCTCCCGATTCCCCGGACAAGTTCGCTGCCGCAATCGTCAGCCTCCTCCGCGACCCGGAGCGGCTCTCGCGCATGCGGGAAGCGGCCATGGAGTGGGCTGCCGCGCACGATTGGGACCGCGCCGCCGGGGTTACGCGCGACGTCCTGCTTGAGGCGGTTTCCGGGAGATCCGCGCCATGACCACCGAAACCCCGAAGGAAGGCATGAAGCCGGAAGGGCGCCCCCCCGTCCCGGGCCGCTTCTGGTTCTGGACACGCGTCCTTGCCGTCATCGGCATCCTGTGGTGGGTGGTCGAGCGCAACGGCGGCGCACGCATCGCCCACGCGCTTCTCTCTGCTGATCCGCGTTGGGTCGCGGCGGCGGCGGCGGTCTTCTTTCTGTCGATCGTCCTCGCTGCCTGGCAATGGAGCCTGCTTCTGCGCATCCAGGGCATCCGTTTCGGATTCAAGGCATGTTTCAGGTCTTATTACTCGGGAATGTTCCTCAACAATTTTCTTCCCGGCACCGTCGGGGGAGACGCCCTGCGCGTTTGGGACGTACATCGCCACGAAACTTCGCTGGGACGCGCCGCCGCTTCGACCCTGCTTGACCGCCTGATGGGTTTCAGTGCGCTGTCGTTCTTCTCCCTGATCGCGCTCGCCATCGAATTTCATCGGCAAGATCTCCCGCAGGGGTTGCTGGTGCACTTGTTGCAGGCGGTTGGGGCCGTTGCCGTCGCCTTTCTGTTTCTTCTTTTGCTGCTGCTCAGCAGGAGATTTTCGGGGGGACTCCACGCGATCATCCGTGCCCTCGGGTTGCAGCGACTCGGCAACATCCACGCCAAGGTGCAAGATGCACTGATGGCCTACAAGGCTCGCTGGGGAAGCATCGGCATCGTCTTCCTGGTCGCCTGCACCGTCCAGCTGCTGCGAATCTCCGTGCACGCCTTTTGCGCCATGGCGCTCGGGCTTTCGCTCGCACCGGTGTTTTTCTTTTCGTTCATCCCCTTGATCGCGCTGACTGCCGTGCTCCCCTTGAACGTGGGCGGTTGGGGCGTCCCGCAGGGGCTCGGCGCCTACCTTTACTCCCTGCCCGGAATCCTGGCCGTGTCGACGCTCGACCCGCGCGCCGCTGCGGCGGCGCTCGCCTTCCTTCCCACCGCCATCGGCATGGTGGTGATGCTCGGCGGGGGTATTTACCTTGTCTTCCGTCCCTCACAACCATCCCGGAAGGCCATGTGACGCGACTCAGTCTTGTTCTTCCCGCCTTCAACGAAGCGGAGAGCCTCCCCATCCTCCTGGAGGAGATCCGCTCGGTGTGCGAATCGGAGGGCATCGCCTACGAAGCCATCATCGTCGACGACGGCAGCACGGACGGCACCTTCGAGCGCGCCACCGAGGCCGCCTCCCGCGACTCGCGCGTCCATGCCGTGCGCTTCCGGCGCAACAGCGGCAAGGCGGCGGCGCTTGCCGAAGGGTTCCGGCGCGCGCAGGGCGAGTACGTCATCACCATGGACGCCGACCTGCAGGACAACCCGTCGGAAATTCCGGAACTGATCCGAATGCTGGAAGCCGGCTCCGACATGGTTTCAGGCTGGAAGAAAGTACGCCACGATCCCTGGCACAAGACTTTGCCCTCGAAGCTGTTCAACGCGGTCACGGCCATGGCTTCGGGCCTGCCCCTGCACGACTTCAATTGCGGGCTCAAGGCCTATCGCCGCGAGGTGGTGGAAAGCATCGAGCTCTACGGCGAGTTTCACCGGTACATCCCCGTGCTTGCACACTGGGACGGGTTCCGTGTCGAGGAGAAAGTCGTCGAGCATCGGGCACGGCGTTACGGAAACTCCAAATACGGTTGGGCGCGCCTGAGCAACGGATTGTTCGACCTGATCACCCTGCTCTTTCTTCACCGCTACACGCGCCGCCCGCTGCACCTGTTCGGCTTCGTCGGCATGTTGTTCACCGCGCTGGGGGTGGCGATTCTCGCCGGTTTCGGCATCAGCTGGCTCGCAACCGGAGCGCTGCACGTGCGGCCCCTGATGCTCGGCGGCGTCGCCTTCATGCTGGTGGGCGTTCAATTCGTTTCGCTCGGACTGCTGGGGGAGCTGGTGAACCAGCGCTTCGCCGCGTCATCCCCCCCGCCCCCCGTCGCCCGCGAGACCCCTGGAGCGCCGCCGGCCCGGTCCCGATGAAAATCTTGGTCGCGGGCTGCAACGGCCTGCTCGGCCAGAACCTGCTCCGTTGCGCTCCGGCCGGGACGGAACTTCACGGACTGGCCCGGCATCCCGCGGCCCGGCTTCCGGGTCACCTGGCCTCCTTCCATTCCCGCGACATCACCGCCCCGGAAACATGGGACTTCGTTCGAGCGACGATCCGTCCCGAGCGGATCCTCAATGTCGCCGCGATCACCGATGTCGATGGCTGCGAACGTGCCCCTGTTGCATGTTCGCGCGTCAACCATGACGCCGTGAGCCTGATGACCGGAACGGGAATCCCGGTCGTGCAGCTTTCAACCGATTACGTGTTCGACGGAAGCTCCGGCCCCTACCGGGAGGAGGATGCAACGAATCCCCCCAATGCCTACGGCCGCATCAAGCTCGCCTCGGAGGCTCTTGCACTCGAGGGTTCTCCCGCCGGACTGGTGGTGCGCACCATGTGGGTTTGGGGCGAAGGAACGGGGACGAAGAAAAGCTTTCCGGCCTTTGTGGAGGAGACCTTGCGGGGTGGCGGCGTCGTGCGCGCCGTGACGGACCAGACCGGAAACCCGACGTGCGCGGAGGGCCTGGCGCGGGCGATCTGGGCCTTGGTGACGGGGGGGTGCTCCGGCGTCTATCACGTTGCGGGGAGCACTCTGCTGAGCCGCTTCGACTGGGCCCGGCACATCGCGGAATCGCGAGGGCTCGATGCATCCCGGATCGTTGCCGTAACCACGGCGGAGCTCGGACTCGCCGCACCACGGCCCTTGCGGTCGGGACTGGTCAGCGACAAGCTGTTCCGCGACACGGGGACCAGGTTGCAGGGCATCGAATAGTCCCGTCGCCCCCAGTGCCCCCTGGCCGTCGCGGAATCGCGGACGATCCCCATCTTTCGCCTGCTATATTAGGCCCTCACGTCATCAGACCGGACTTCCATGCCCAGAACCCTCATCATCATCCCGACCTACAACGAGATCGAGAATCTCCCGCTGATGATTCCCGCTCTGGAGGCGCTTGACCTCGGACTCGAGGTTCTCGTCGTCGACGATGGTTCGCCCGACGGCACCGGGGCCTGGGTCAGGGAGCAACAGGCCTCGAAGCCGCACCTGCACCTGATCGAGCGCTCCGGCAAACAGGGGCTCGGATCCGCGTACGTCGCGGGGTTCAAATATGCGCTGGAGCGCGATTATGAACTCATCTTTGAAATGGACGCGGATTTCTCGCACGACCCGGCCTACATCAAGGATTTTCTCGCTGCGATCCACGACGCGGACCTCGTCATCGGCAGCCGCTACATCAACGGCGTCAATGTCGTGAACTGGCCCATGAGCCGCCTGCTTCTGAGCTACTTCGCCAACATGTACGCACGGCTGGTGACCGGGCTTCCGGTCCGCGACGCCACGGGCGGATTCAAGTGCTTCCGCGCCGACGCCCTGCGCAAGCTCGACCTCGACCGCATCAGCTCGGGCGGCTACTCTTTCCAGATCGAAGTGAACTACAAGCTGTGGAAGAAGGGTTGCCGCATCCGCGAAATCCCCATCATCTTCAAGGACCGCACGTTGGGTGCCTCCAAAATGTCGGGGAAAATCATCAAGGAAGCCCTGTTCCTGCTGGTGAAGCTGCGCCTTGGCGGAGGAAAGTGAGGACGGGGGACCAACCCTTCGACTCCACTTCGGTAAACTCAGTGCGATACCCCCAGGACAAGAGCCAGGATGCGGGAGACGAGGAGGGACAAGGAGCACCCCCAACCTCTTCCCCCCTGCCTACTGCCTACCCAAGGGGCGTCTCTGTCATCATCGTCTCCTACAACGTCCGCGAATTTCTTGATGCCTGCCTGCAGAGCATCCGCCACGCTGCGGCGGGTTTCGACGGAAAAATCGAGGTCATCGTGTTCGACAACGACTCGCACGATGGCACTGTATCGCTGCTGCGGCCACGTTGGCCCGATGTCACCTGGATCGCTTCGGATCGCAACCTCGGCTTCGGATCAGGGTGCAACCGCGGTGCCGCAGTGGCCACGCAAGACCTGCTGCTGTTTCTCAACCCCGACACCTTGGTTCGCGAAGACACCTTCCGGGTCATGCGCGACTTTTTCTCGGGACGCGGCGACGTGGGGGCGGCCGGCTGCAAGATCGTGAACCGCGACGGCAGCCTGCAGGCCGCAGCGAAGCGCAGTTTCCCCTCCCCGCGCGTAGCGGCCTACAAATTCATGGGCCTCGGCAGTCTTTTCCCGAAAAGCCGTGTTTTCGGCCGCTACAACCTGACCTATCTCGACGAGAACGAGACTCATGAGGTCGACGCGATCTCGGGTTCCTTCATGTGCATGCGCGCCGAAGTGTTCCGCAAGGCGGGAGGCTTTGACGAGGACTTTTTCATGTACGGGGAAGATCTGGACCTCTGCTTCCGGATCAAATTGTTGGGGCTGCGCAACTACTACCACCCGGCCACTCAGGTGGTCCACTTCAAGGGCGAGAGCGCGAAAAGCCGTCCCTTCCGGTCCTTCCTGTATTTCCACGAGGCCATGATCCTCTTCGCCCGCAAGCATCTTGAACTGCACGCGCTGCCGGGATTCCTGCTGAATGCCGGCATCATCGTCCTGGCCGCGGCCAATTTCATCTCTTCGCGCTTCCGCAAGTGGAGCCGCTGGCTCGCCGATCTCGTCGTGGTCAACGGAGTGCTCGCTGCGACAGCCTACGCCTACCACAACATCCTCGACATCCGCCACGTCGCGACAGAGTACCCCGGCATGTATCTGCTGTCGCATTTACTCGTTTCCCTCGCGGTATTGCTTCCCTTCGCCTACATCGGCGAGTACGGCCGTCGCGTCGCACCTCCGCGCGCGGTTCTGTTCGCAGCCGCAGGCGGATTTCTTGCCTTCTTTTCCTTGAGCTACTTCCTCCACGAGCACGCCTATTCAAGGGTCGTCTTCGGAGTCACGGGTCTCCTGAGCGTCGCCCTGCTTTCGGGATGGCGCTGGGTTCGGTCGCACGGAGGCAAGCTTTTCCGAAAGCTCATGGACGGTTCCCGGCGCGTCGCCATTCTCGGAACCGGGGCGCGGGCCCTCGCGCTCGCGGAACTCATCCACTCGGATCGCGTGGAGGGTTATGAATGCGTCGGCTTCATCCATTTTCCAAAGGGCCCGGCGCCTCCCGAGGTGCGGGCAAGCGTGATCGGCGAAGTCGATTCCCTGCCGGGGTTGTCGAGAAAACTCGACCTCGCCGGAGTCATTGTTGCATTGGAGGGCGACGCATACCCCGCGGCACTCGAAATCCTCGCGCAACAGGGCGCGCGAGCACTTGAGGTCAAGGTGCTGCTGGGGCCTCCGGAACCGGGGAAATTCAGCCTGATCGACCTTAATTTCGCGGATTCCCCGAAACAGTGAACGGACGCTCCTTGCTGGAGCCCCCTTCGACGACTAGGTTTTGGCCTCGCCGCGCGCGTAAAAAAGCCGCTCACGGCACAGGAAAGGACAGGACATGCCCGTACCCAAGGGGCCCCATCTCGAGTTCGAACAGCCGGTGGTCGAGCTGGCGATGAAAATCGAGGATCTCCTCAAGTCAGGTGAAGTGACAGGGTCCGATGTCAAGGCTCTCCAGGTCAAAAAGGAAGCCCTCCAGAAGAAAATCGCGGCGAAACTCTCGCCCTGGAACCGGATCGAACTGGCCCGGAGAGCGGGCCGCCCATTCACCCTGGATTACGTTCACAGCATCTTCGCCGACTTCGTCGAACTGCATGGCGATCGCCGCTTCGGGGATGACCCGGCCATGGTTTGCGGTCTCGCGCGCCTCGGTGAGCAAAGTGTCATGATCATCGGCCAGCAAAAGGGCCGCGACACCAAGGAAAGCATCCGTCGCAACTTCGGCATGGCTCACCCCGAGGGATATCGCAAGGCCCTGCGCTGCATGAAGCTCGCGGAGAAATTCCGCATCCCGGTGATATCATTCATCGACACTCCCGGGGCCTATCCCGGCCTCGGGGCGGAAGAACGAGGGCAGGGTGAGGCCATCGCCCTCAATCTCATGGAAATGGCCGTGCTTCGCGTCCCCATCATCGCCGTGGTCATCGGGGAAGGAGCCAGCGGGGGTGCACTCGGGATCGGCGTCGGTGACCGCCTGCTCATGCTTGAGAACGCATGGTACGGCGTCATCTCTCCGGAATCGTGCAGCGCCATCCTTTGGGGCGACAGCAGCAAGAAACAGGAACTGAGCGGCACCATGAAAATCACTGCTGGGGACCTCAAGAACCTCAACGTGATCGATCGCATCATCCCCGAGCCCTTGGGCGGAGCCCACTGGGATCCCGATGCGATGTGCGGCACCTTGAAGCAAGTGCTCACGGAAGAGCTCTCTCTCCTGCGTGATGCCGACATCGAAGCTCTTGTTGAAAAGCGCGGAGCGAAATATGCCGCCATCGCCCAGTTCGCGGAGAAATAGGAGGCGTCATGCTCGACGGGAAACTTCTTGAAATCCTGTGTTGCCCCGAAACACGGCAAGACCTTGCGGTCGCCGGCGACGAGGTCATTTCAGCGCTCAACGCTCGCGTGGACGCCGGAACGCTGACAAACCGCGTGGGCGAGCCTGTCCGCGAAAAACTCGATGGCGGCTTGGTACGCGCCGACGGCAAATTTCTCTACCCCGTCCGCGAAGACATTCCCGTGATGCTCATCGACGAAGCCATCCCGCTCTCCTGAAGCCGGCCACGGCAACGCATCCACAGGCATGACACGTCCAGCATCGACTCCGGATCAGCACGAGCCTCCAGGAATGGTGGCAGGGTTCGCCCGCACCGCGGAAGCCCTGCACCTGGACGGCGATACCGATGCCGCGCTGCAGTTGCTTGCGGAGGGAATCCGCCTGCGGCCCCGCGATGTGACGGGGCGTCTCGTGCTCGCGCGCGTCTGCCTCGACAGCGGACGGCGGGGCGAAGCCGTCGAGTGGCTTGAGAGTGTGTTGCGTGCTGATCCGGACTGCCCGGCGGCTCTCGTACAATTGGCCGAATTGCGCGCCGATGCGGAAACTGCGAGGTACAGAAAACGGGCCCTTGCGCGCGAGCCTTGGGACGAATCCGAAAGTCTTTCCACGAACACGCCGAATGTCGACCAGACACCCGCGAGCCCCGAACTCGAGTCGGCTCCCGCACCGATACCCCATGTTCTACCCGTGCAAGAGGACGAGGAGCTTCCCGAAGACGAAGATCCCGCAAATCTTCCGCACATTGCCACGGCCACTCTGGCCGAGATATATTTCCAGCAGGGCCTGAAAGAGCAGGCAGCGCAAATTTACCGCCTGATTTTGGAGCGGCATCCAGGGGACGCTTCCGCGAGGGAACGCCTTGAGGTGATTGAAACTTCCATTGAGGGGCCCGCTCCGCGGGCAACGGACGAAAACGGTTAGCTCCGGTTTCTGAAGGGGATTCCAGCATGCAACTTTCCGATGTATCGAACCTGGTCAAATTGCTCGACAAGAGCGGACTCGCCGAGCTGAGGTTCAGCGACGGAACGTTCAACCTGGTCCTCAAGAAAGAATCCCGCCACGCCCCCGTTGCCCAGATCGTTCACGCAGCCGCCCCGGCGGCACCTGCGGCCGCACCGGCCGCCCCCACTGCGACTCCCGTGTCTTCGGCTCCGCCCCCCGCGCCCGAAAAAGCCTCCGGGCCCGCACTCAAGGAAATCACTTCACCGATGGTCGGCACCTTTTATGCCAGCTCGTCTCCGGGAAGCCCCGCCTTCGCGCAGGTCGGCACGGTGGTGAAGCCAGGCCAGGTGCTCTGCATCATCGAAGCCATGAAGATCATGAACGAAATCGAATCCGACATCTCGGGCGAAATCGTCGAGGTCTGCGTTTCGAACGAGACCCCGGTCGAGTACGGCACCGTGCTCTACCGCGTCCGCCCCGCGTAGGGCGATTCATTTTTGCCCCGCAAGGGCGCACGCGAACGGAGAATCACGTTGTTCAAGAAAATCCTGGTCGCCAATCGCGGCGAGATCGCCCTGCGCGTCATCCGCACCTGCAAGGAGATGGGCATCGCCACGGTGGCCCTGCACTCCACCGCCGACACGCACTCGATGCACGTGTACCAGGCCGAGGAAGACATCTGCATCGGTCCCCCGAACAGCAAGCAAAGTTATCTGAACATGCGGCAGATCCTTTCCGCTGCCGAGTTGACCAACGCAGATGCCGTGCACCCGGGCTACGGGTTTCTCTCCGAGAATGCCCGCTTCGCGGAAGTCTGCCGCGACAACAAGCTGGTGTTCATCGGCCCGACTCCCGAAGTGATCCGCAGCATGGGCGACAAGGCCCAGGCCAAGGCCACCATGCGCAAGGCGAAGGTGCCCGTCATTCCCGGCTCGCAAGGCCTGGTGAAGTCGCTGGATGATGCTCTCAGCGAGGCATCTAAGGTCGGGTATCCCGTGATCGTGAAAGCTTCGGCCGGCGGCGGCGGGCGTGGCATGCGCATGGCGCGCAACGCAGAGGAACTGAAAAAGCTTTATCCCGTGGCCGCTTCCGAGGCGCAGGCATGCTTCGGCAATAACGACCTTTACTTGGAACGCTTCTTCACCGAGCCGCGCCACGTCGAAATCCAGCTCATCGGCGACCAGCACGGCAACATGGTTCACTTGGGTGAGCGCGACTGCTCGGTGCAGCGCCGCCACCAGAAGCTGATCGAGGAGAGCCCCAGCCCCGCCGTCACGCCCGAGATCCGCAAGCGGATGGGCGAGATCGCCGCCAAGGGCGCGCTCGAAGCGGGCTACCACAACGCCGGCACCATCGAGTTCCTCTACGATACCGACAACTCGTTCTACTTCATGGAAATGAACACGCGCATCCAGGTCGAGCATCCGGTAACCGAGTGCGTCACGGGCATCGACCTCATCCGCGCGCAGGTCATGGTCGCGGCGGGCGAGAAGCTTCCCTTCACGCAGGACGACGTGCGCTTCGACGGGCACGCGATCGAGTGCCGCATCAATGCCGAGGATCCGTTCAACGACTTCCGGCCCTCGCCCGGGACCCTGCAAACCTTCCATCTTCCCGGCGGGCCCGGCGTGCGCGTGGACACCCACTGCTACAGCGGCTATACCGTGCCCCCCCATTACGACAGCATGATCGCCAAGCTGATCGTGCACGCTCCGACCCGCAAGGAGGCGATCGCGCGGATGCTGCGCGCGCTCGACGAGTTCGTGATCGAGGGTGTGAAGACCACGATCCCGCTGCACAAGCGCATCCTGAAGCATCCGCAGTTCGCCAAGGGCGAGTACACGACCAAATTCCTCGAGCTGTTCCCGGAGCTGCTGGTCGGGGAGTGACCCTACACGGGGAGGCGACGGCGACGAAAACCCCCCGTTTTCTAGCTTTGCCCTCCATGTCCAACCGCAGCATCTCCACAGCCGCCGAACTCCGCGGCGTGTGGCCCGCCCTCTTCACCCCCCTCAAGAACGACGACCCCAAGCGGCTGCGCAACTCGATTGATTTCGACAAGGCGAAGTCGATGATCGATGATTTGATCGCAGCCGGAGTCAGCGGTCTCGTTCCGGTTGGCACCACGGGTCAGAGTCCCACGGTCAGCCCCGAGCAACACCTTGAGATGATCCGGTTCACCGTGGATTATGTGGGGGGCCGCGTTCCGGTCATCGCCGGGGCGGGGTCCAATTCGACCCGCGAGTCGGTCGACATGATCCAGCAAATCCAAAAATCCCTGGGTGACATGGCCGTGCTCTGCGTCACCGGCTACTACAACAACCCGCCGCAAGAGGGGCTCATCGCGCACTTCGAAACGCTCTCGCGCGAGAGCGGGGCGAAAATCGTGGTGTACAACGTGCCCTCGCGCACGGCGAGCTACCTGGAGGCGGATACCTTGATCCGACTCGCCGCCGACCCGAACATCATCGGCCTCAAGCAGGCGGTCGACTTCCGCAGCGCGGGCAAGTACCGTGAAGACACCATCCGCGTCATCGCGGAAACAAAGGGGCTCGATTTCACCACGGTGAGCGGCGAAGACGACGGCGTGGCAGCCATCCTCGAGCTTGGCGGCAGCGGTGTCATCACCGCTTCGGGAAACATCCCCGAGCTGTCCGGACTGTTCCTCAAGATCGTGGCGGCCCACGAAGCTGGCAAGCCCGACGAAGCGAAGCGCCTGCAGGAGGCCTCCATGGAGTTCGTGCGGAGGGTGTTCTCCCGCAAGAACCCGATTGTTTTGGGGACGTTGTTCAACTCACCGCTGTTCCTGCCGCTGGTCTCGGTGCGCGAAACGGTGGATGGGGAGGCGCTGGAAAAGGAACTGCTGCAGTTCATCCGCGACAAGGCGCCGTCGCTCAAGAAGTACCACACCGGAATGTAGGGCGAGCCTCCCGGTCTTCGCCGGGATGACGAGCTCGCCCGGACGGCGCCCGTCCCCTTCTAATCATCCTCCCGCGACACATCGACGCGGGGATTCCCCCGCTCATCCACCCTCACGGCGAACTCGATCGGACGACAGCACACCTGGCAGTCTTCGACATACTCCTGCCTCTCCACCGAGAGATCGATTTCGATGCGGATGGTTTCCCCGCAATAGGGGCAACCGACGGGAACCATTTTCAATCCGTCCATACGGATCAACGTAAAAAGCCGCGGCGCGATAGCGCCAAGACGCCAAGCCGCTACACCCCCACGATCGTCCCGGCATTCAACGCGCCGGTGATCTGGTCCTCCAGCGCCTGCGCGTCGGAGAATCCGCAGATGTGAACCTCGCCCACACCTGCTTCCACGGCAGCAAGACACGACCGCACCTTCGGAATCATCCCCCCGGCAATCACGCCATCACGGATCAACGCTTCGGCGGACTCGCGGTTCAGGTGCGGCACGATTTGTTTGGATCCATCGAGCACGCCGGGCACATCGGAAACGAACACAAGCTTTGCCGCTTTCATTCCCGTCGCGATGGCTGCCGCCGCATCATCGGCATTGACGTTGTAATGCAACCCGGCCACGTCCGCCGAGACCGGGGACAACACGGGCAAAAAGCGCGCGGCGATCAGCGCCTCGACAAGCGCGGGCCGTGCCTGCGCGATCGTGCCGACGCGGCCGAGCTCGGGATCGAGCGGCCGACACACCAAGGTGGAACCGTCGACACCGCTGAGCCCGCACGCCCGTGCGCCCGAGGATTGCAGCAGCGACACCAGCCGCTTGTTCACCAAGCCGCTCAACGTCATCTCCACCACATCAATCGCGGCCTCGGAAGTGACGCGCAACCCGTTCTTGAAGTGCGGCTCCTCACCGAGCCACTGCAAGTGACGATTGATGTCCTTGCCGCCGCCGTGAGCAAGTACCAGCGGCATGCCCGCGGTCCAAAGCTCCGCGAGCGCCTTGGCCAAGCCGCCCAGGGCCTCCGGGCTCTCCATCATGGAACCGCCGATTTTGATGACGACGGGGAGATTCGAAGAAGTCATGGGGCGAAAAGGTAGGTAGGGAACATCAAGAGGAAACAGAGGCCGAGCAAACAGGGGCGCCGGAGCTCCGGGCGAGCGAGAGCAGGAGGACCGAGGGAGCCGTACCGGATGTACGGCGACCGATGGCCGACGCACGATCGCGACGCCCGCAGCCCGGCGAAACGGCAGCGTGCTCGCCCTTCCGTATTTTTGTCGCCGAACTTTTCCGCACGCTTTGCGTTAAATCAGTCCTGCAGTCTCTTCCATCCCGAACATGATGTTCAGGTTCTGCACCGCCTGCCCCGACGCCCCCTTCACCATGTTGTCGATCACCGACACGATGATGATGCGGTTCGTGTTCGCGGGCTGGTACACCTTGAAGCGGCACTCGTTCGACCGCGTCACGTCTCCGGTGCGGGGATAATCCTTCGCCGGCCGCACGAAGGGCATGTTGCCGTAGGTCTTGTTCCACACGTTCTCGACATCGGCGGCGGACTTGCCTTCGGCAAGCTCGGCGTAAATCGTCGACAGGATCCCCCGCTCCATGGGCACGAGATGGGGCGTGAACAGGGGCGACACGGAGCCCCCCGCCGCGAGGGACAATTGCTCCGCGATCTCGGGGAGATGCCGGTGTTGGTCCCCCACCTTGTACGCGGAAAAATTTTCGTTCACGAAAAAGAAATGCGTGCCTTCCGTGGCCTTGCGCCCCGCGCCGGACACACCCGACTTGGAGTCCGCGATGATGCCTTCCCGCCGGATCACGCCGTCGTGCAGCAAAGGCACGAGCGGCAGCAGGATCGATGTCGGGTAGCAGCCGGGGTTCGCCACCAGCCTGGCACCAGTGATGTGCCGCCGATTGATCTCGGAGAGGCCGTACACCGCCTCCTTGAGCCGCGCGGGATGGGGGTGGGCATGGGCGTAGGTCTTGCCGTAGACCTCGGCATCTGAAAGCCGGTAATCGGCGGACAGGTCGACGACCCGGGTTTTGCCGTTGGCGAGAAACGGTTCGATGGCTTCCGCGGAGGCAGCGTGCGGGAGGCAGGAAAAGACTGCATCGGGCGACGTCTTCCAGGCGTCCTGCATCGAAATCAGCCGCTCGGCCGTTTCCGGAAGCCTGCCGGCGAATTGGGGGTATACGCCTGCATACTCCGCGCCTGCCTGGGACTCGGACGACATCCACGCGATCTTGACCCCCGGGTGCCGCAACAGCAACCGGACCAGCTCGGCCCCGGTCAACCCGGTGGCACCCAGAATTCCCACGGTAAGTTTCATGGGGGCAAATTTAGCACCCGCGGCATCGGATCCGGCCTTTTACAAGATTTTACGCGGATTGCAGCGCACTCCAAGTTGCATCGGCGTTCCGTTTCAAGTAATTTTACCCCTTAGAAACGGGACGAAAAATACGGGGTTTTGCGCCTTTACGGCAGTCGGTAAACGTTTCCCGCAATCAGACAACGCACAAGCAAGCGCGCAAAATCCAAGGAGAAGAGAGAATGGCAACCGTTACCAAGGTCTGGCTGGATGAGTCCGAGAACGAGTGCACCATGTGTGGTGCCTGCGAGGCGACTTGCCCCGAAGTCTTCGAAGTTCCCGAGAAGATGATTGTCGTCGACGGAGCCGACCTGTCGCTCACCGATCAAATCGTCGAGTCGGCCGAAGGCTGCCCCGTCGGTACCATCGCGATCGAGTACGACAACAGCGGCAAGCGCGACAATCCGATGTAAGACACCGCGCACGACGCGCGGTTCCGATCAGACAGACAAAGCCGGTTCCGACAAGGGGCCGGTTTTTTGTTTGCGTGAAGACGGATCTATTTCGTTCCCACTCCAAGCCACGCCTGGCCGCTCGACTCGATCGCGCCCGGCCCGTAGGTCGAGATCAGGTAGGCATGCACGCCTTCGGCAACGGCTTCCCAGCGCTCTTCGCCGAGCTTGTTCCGCAACAACACCAACGGGGCCACCGTGCGTTGCGCCGCTTCCCAGAACTCCACAAGCGTGTCGAAGCGGTGCGTGTGACGCGCTTCATGGATCTTCACATCCTGGAACCCCGCGGCGCGCATCTCCTCCGCGAACTCTTCCACCTCACCGAGCGGGGCCTTGCCCTTGCCGAACGGAAGATCCGGCATTTGTGCCTTGATCCCCTCGATCGCGGTGCCGAACGGACCCGGCAAGGGCGCCCAGCTTGAGATCACCGCGCGACCACCGGGCTTCAGCACGCGCAAGAGTTCGCGAAACCCCGCGCCGCGATCGGGAAAGAACATGAGACCGAACATCGAGAAGGCCCCGTCGTAGGTCGCATCGGGCCATGGCAACTTTTGCCCGTCGCCCTCGTGGATCGTGATGCCCTCAATGACGGAGGCCTGGAGCCGTTTCCGGAACTGCGCCAGCATGTCGGGCGAGAAGTCGAGCGCATCGACCCGGGCGCCGATCGCGGGGTCACCCGCCGCCAACAGGGACAGCGTTCCCGGCCCGCATGCCACGTCGGCGATGCGCGCGCCCGGAGGAAGCTTCGCGAGCTTCAGCGCCTCGCGGGAGTAGTGCTCGAAGAACGGAAGCAACTCCGCGGTGTAGTCGCCGGAGACGAGGTTCCAGGGTTGTGGCGTCGCAAGGGGAGACGGCGGCGGGGTGGTGGTCATGGGGTCAATATTAGCCGGTCGCAATGTAGGGGCAAATGATTATTTGCCCCTACATTCCCTTACAGGGACCCACCACCACCCCGCCGTCCCGCGCCCCATCCACCGGATCGCCCGCGCAGCGTACCCCCCAACTACCTTTCACCTCCGTGCACATCGACCGACTGACGCTTCACCATTTCCGCAATCTTCACGGCCTCGACGTGCGACCCGCCCCGGGCCTTAACCTCATCGCCGGGCCCAACGGCCACGGCAAATCGAACCTCCTCGAAAGCGTCCATTACCTCGCGCTGGCCCACTCGGGCCGCACCCGCAAGGACAAGGACCTGATCGCTTGGGACGCGCCCGCCGACGCGGGTTTCGTGGTCAGGGCGGAAGCCACGATCGGTGCGCGTGACCATGTGCAGTCGGTGGAATACACGGAACACGGAACGCGGGTAAAGGTGGAGGGGCTGGAGAGCAAGCGCCTCGGCGACCTGCTGGGGCATTTGCTGCTGGTGGCGTTTTCGCCCGAAGACCTGGATTTGCTCCGGGGGGGGCCGCAGGAGCGGCGCCGGTTCCTGGACGTGCTTCTGTGCCAACTCGACCCCGGCGCGCTGGACGTGCTGCGGCGCTACAGGCAGGCCCTGCGCCAGCGCAACGCAGTGCTCCGCTGGAACCCCGGCAAGGAGGAGGAGGCCCTCCTGGAGGCCTACGAGGCGACCCTCGCGGAGGCCGGCGCCGACATCGCCCGAAGGCGTCTCGACTGGGTCGAAAAACTGGCTCCGATGGCAGCCGGATTTTACCGGGAAATCAGCGGCAACGGAGAGCCCCTGACCCTGCGCGTGACCTCCGCCGCCGGAGCCTCCGAAGACCCGTCTTTATTGGCCGAAACGCTGCTCGCGAAGCTTCGTGAAAAGCGAGCCCAGGACCGCGAAACAGGGCTCACTTCGGTCGGCCCGCACAGGGACGATTTGCTAGCTTTTCTGGCCGGAAAAACGGTGCGGGACTTCGCCTCCCAAGGGCAAAAAAGGTCCGTGGCGCTGGCCCTCAAGCTGGCCGCCGCGGGACTGCTCGAAGAGACGGCGGGCCTCCCTCCCATCCTGATTCTGGACGACGTGTTCGCCGAACTCGACCCCGGACGCCGCGAGCGTTTCGGCGCCCTGATTGCCGGGCGCGGTCAGGCGTTCATCGCCACTCCCCGGCGCGAGGACCTCCCCTTCGCCGTGGAGTCCGTCGTGCAACTGGAGAAGGGAAAGGCGGCCTGACATGGCGGGATCACCGGTACCCATCGGTGGCGCGTTGCAGGAAGCCCTGCGTTCGCAGGGGCTGGGCTTCCTGTTGCACGAGACCCGGTTGCGGGAGCGATGGGCCGAGATCGTGGGCGCCAGGGCGGCGGAGCTCGTGCGCCTTGAGTCGCTGAAAGATTTCGTCCTGCATGTGCGGGTGGAAAACGCGGTATGGCGCAACGAGCTGCACTACCAGCGCGAGGCCATCCGCGAGCGGGCGAACGGAATTTTGGGCGCGGAGATCGTCCGCGAGGTGAGGTTGAAATAACCCCCGAAGGGGGACGACCACAGGGAATTGTAGGGGCGACGCGCTGCGTCGCCCGAAACGGAACGGACAACACAGAATCGTAAGGGCGACCCATGGGTCGCCCAACGAAGGGATCGACATGGACAACGGCCAACATCGCGAATACGGCGCAAGCGACATCAAGGTCCTCGAGGGCCTGGAGGCGGTACGCAAACGCCCTGCCATGTATATCGGCTCCACCGATGGCCGTGGCCTGCATCATCTGGTGTACGAGGTCATCGACAATTCCGTGGACGAAGCGCTGGCCGGCTATTGCACGCGCATCGACGTCGTCATCACGAAGGAAAACGCGATCGAAGTGACCGACAACGGCCGCGGCATCCCCACCGACATTCACCCCACCGAAGGCATCGGCACCGTCGAGCTGGTGATGACGAAGCTGCACGCCGGCGGCAAGTTCGGGGAGGGCGGCTACAAGGTGTCCGCGGGTCTGCACGGCGTGGGCGTCTCCTGCGTGAACGCCCTGTCGTCGTTGCTCGAAGTGACCGTTTGGCGCAACGGCAAGGAGTTCCACCAAACCTTTTCACGCGGCGCGCCGCAGGGTGCGGGAGCGTTTCGCGGTGAAACGGACAAGCGGGGTACGCGTGTCCGTTTTCAGCCCGACGACACGATCTTCACGGAAACGACCTACAACTTCGACACCCTGAGCGCACGCCTGCGTGAACTCGCCTTTCTGAACAAAGGACTGACGATCAGTCTGCGTGACGAGCGCGAAGAGGACCGCTTCCACGAGTTCGTGTTTCCCGGAGGCATCGCCGCGTTCGTCGAGTTCATGGACACGCACAAAAAGCCGCTCTTCGACAAGCCGGTCCAGTTCGAAAAGGAAACCCAGGGCGTCCCCCTCGAAATTGCGTTCCGCTACAACGAGGGGTATACCGAGAGTTTATTCTCCTTCGTCAACAACGTGAATACCGTGGACGGGGGTACCCATGTCGTGGGCTTCAAGTCCGCGCTGACACGTGCGATCAACAACAAGGCCAAAGAGCTTCTCGGCAAGAACAAGAAGGGCGATGTCGATCTCACGGGTGAAGACATGCGCGAAGGCCTCGTCGCCGTGGTTTCGGTCAAGCTCCACGAGCCGCAGTTCGAAGGACAAACCAAGCACAAACTGGGCAACGGCGAGGTGAAGGGCATCGTGGAAGCCGCCGCCTTCGACATGCTGACGACCTTCCTCGAAGAGAACCCTTCCGTCGCGCGCAAGATCGTCGACAAGGTGTACAACGCCGCCGTCGCACGCGAGGCCGCCCGCAAGGCGCGCCAACTCGCGCGACGCAAGAGCGTGCTCGAAGGCGGAGGCCTTCCGGGGAAACTCGCCGACTGCTCCTCCCGCAACCCCGCCGAATGCGAACTGTACCTGGTCGAGGGCGACTCCGCCGGCGGCAGCGCCAAGCAGGGCCGCGACCGCGCCTTTCAGGCCATCCTGCCATTGAAGGGCAAGATCCTCAACGTTGAAAAAGCGCGCATGGACAAAATCCTCGCCAACGAGGAAATCTCGACCATGGCCCAGGCCATCGGTTGCGGGATCGGCGAAGTGTCGGATGAGACCGGAAATGGCGGCTTCAAGTTCGAGAAACTGCGTTACCACAAAATCATCATCATGACCGATGCCGACGTGGACGGCTCGCACATCCAGACCTTGCTGCTCACGTTCTTCTGCCGCTACATGAAGCCGCTGATCGATGCCGGAGTGCTCTATCTCGCCCAGCCGCCGCTCTACAAGATCAAGGCGGGCAAGATCGAGAAGTATGCCTTCAGCGATGATGAGAAGGACGCGATCCTCGAGGAAATCGGACCCGAGCGCAAGGGCCTGTACATGCAGCGCTACAAGGGTCCCGGTGAAATGAACCCGGAGCAGCTGGCGGTGACGACGATGAATCCGGCGACACGCATCCTGAAGAGAGTAACGATGGAGGATGTGGTCGAGGCCGACCAGATTTTCACCATGCTCATGGGCGACGAAGTCGAGCCGCGCCGCCGCTTCATCGAAGAAAACGCGCACCTCGTGGGCGAGCTGGACGTTTAGTCCGACCGGCGCCCGAAGCCACGCTCCGCTTCGATGCGAACCTTCGGGTACGACGTCTGCTCGGAGCGATGGCGCACCACTTCGTGCGTTCCGGTGACTCCCAGCGTGGCGAACCGGCCCACATGACGCACTCCCGCCTCCAATGAGTGCCGCCGCAGGGTCAGGGACTCGGACCAGATTCCCGTGACGGCAGGAATGAAGGACCGCGTGAACTGGTAACCGACATGAGGCGCAAGCGGGAATCCCGTCAGTTCCGGCGGCCACCACAGTGTCGTGCCCCACGCCAGCAACAAGGCGCTCTGATCCCTGGAAAAGTCCCGCGTATGGTATGTGCATTCGTCCAGACAGTCGCCCTCGGTCCAGGTTTCGGTGGCGGCGACATGGTGCGCATGCCGCCCGATGGCGGGGGAGAGTCTTAGCGACCCCCACGCGTTTGGAAAGGTGAGACCGATGCCGGCAAGCACCGCATGCCTTCCGACCGGATTCTCGGGATCGACATTCACGCCGACATGATAGTCGGCCAGCACCGAGAATCCATCGAATGGATCCGCGACCCGTGCGATCAGGCGTGCGTCCCCACCAATCGCAACCGGTGCCCAGTTTGCGACGTATGGTCCGGAGCGGGGCTCGAACCACCGTGCCGAACGAACAGTCGATTCAAAGTCCGTCGTCCCCGAGGCTGTGAGGCGTAACCCAGCGGTGGCTGCGGCCCTTGCGGGATGGGCAACCGGAGCGATGATCGAGGGTGGCTCCACGAGGGTCGCCTCGGCACGGCTGAGGTAGGGCGCGGTAAAACAACCGGTCACCCCCATTCCGACAAGCAGGACGGACAACCCCTTCAGCGGATTCGCGTGAACACGCATGTCACAAAGTTACAGAATCCATCCCGGTCCGCCCCGGAACCATCGCCGACCGCAAAGGAAACCCCACGACTTCCGAACATTTCTCTACGACCCCGCGCTCTTGTACATTGCGCAAACTCTTCCGCAAAGGAGCTCTCATGTCGCGTTCTTCGTTCCTCCCGCTTGCCCTGACCTTCCTCGCCTTCGCCGGAGCGCCCGGAATCCACGCCTCCGGCTCCGCGCCGGAGCCCCGCGTCTCCGTCCACGGCACGGGCGAGATCCGCGTCGCGCCCGACATGGCCGTGCTGACGGTGGAGGCAACCTACAGCCACAAAACCCCGTCCGAGGCCTCGGCCGAAGTCGGCAAGGCCATGGCGGAGATCCTCCGTGCCGCGCGCAAGACCGTGCGCGACACCGCCGACCTGCGCACCGCGCGCATCCAGCTCAATCCGGAATACGATTGGGTGGACGGGAAACGCAGATTCAGGGGGTACTCCGCCAGTCAAACCCTTGAGGTCACGGTGCGGGAGTTGGCCCGCCTGGAGGGGTTGCTGGAAGACCTGTTCAAAACTCCGCTCACGGGCTTGAACGGGCCCGACTTTCGGCATTCGAAGGCCGACAGCCTGACGCGGGCGGCACACGCTCTGGCCGTGCGGGATGCCGCGCTCAACGCGAAGACCCTGTGCGAGGCGGCGGAACGCACGTGCGACCAACTCGTCAGCCTGCGGATGTCCGGCGGCGGAGGCGGCCCGGTGTACCCGATGGCGGAGTCGCGGATGATGATGGCGGACGCCAAGGCCGGCATGCCGGTGCAGCCGGGGCTGCTGACCTTCACCGCGACAGTGACGGCGGAGTATCGGTTGGAGTAGGACGGAAAACGGGAACGCTCGTCCGCCCGAAACCCCTCCACCGCATCGCTTCCGGAGAAAACCCCACCGCTCAAACGAAAAAGGGACGCTTACGCGTCCCGAATTCATTTCCTTCGCTCTCCCCCCTTTGGGGGACTGGGGGGTTACGCTTTCTCCGCCGAATCGACCAGCACCACGCCATTGTCGTGGCTGAACTCGAAAAAGCCCGCGCTGACCTTGAACAGCAATTCCTTCTTGTCCGCGATCACGCGCACCTCGCCCGGAACCAGGCCCGAGAGAATCGGCACGTGACCCTTCAACACTTCGAAGGAACCCTCGGCACCGGGAACACGCACGCTCTCGGCCTCGGCGTCGAAGACGGTCTTCTCGGGAGTGAGGATCTGAACCTTCATTTTTAACCCGCAGCCTTGATTTTCTGGGCCTTGGCGACCGCCTCATCGATGGAGCCCACCATGTAGAAGGCGTCCTCGGGCAGATCGTCGTGCTTGCCCTCGAGAATCTCGCGGAACGACCGGATCGTGTCGTCGAGCGGCACGAACTTTCCGGGGATGTTGGTGAACACCTCGGCGACGTGGAACGGCTGCGACAGGAACTTCTGCACGCGGCGCGCGCGGTTCACCGTCTTGCGGTCTTCTTCCGAGAGCTCGTCCATGCCCAGAATCGCGATAATGTCCTGCAATTCCTTGTAGCGCTGCAACAGCGACTGCACGCCGCGCGCGGTCTCGTAATGCTCCGAGCCCACGACCTGCGGGTCGAGGATACGCGAGGTCGAATCGAGCGGATCCACGGCCGGGTAAATGCCCAGCTCGGAGATGGCGCGCGAAAGGTTGGTCGTCGCGTCGAGGTGGGCGAAGGTCGTCGCCGGCGCCGGGTCGGTGTAGTCGTCGGCGGGCACGTAAATCGCCTGAATGGAAGTGATCGAACCATTCAGGGTCGAGGTGATGCGCTCCTGCAGGTCGCCCATCTCGGTGCCCAGCGTCGGCTGGTAGCCCACGGCCGAGGGAATGCGGCCCAGAAGCGCCGACACCTCGGAACCCGCCTGGGTGAAGCGGAACATGTTGTCCACGAAGAGGAGCACGTCCTGGTTCTGGTCGTCGCGGAAGTATTCCGCGATCGTCAGCGCCGACAGGGCGACGCGCGCGCGCGCTCCGGGCGGCTCGTTCATCTGGCCGTACACCAGGCAGGTCTTGTCGAGAACGCCCGACTCCTTCATTTCACCGTAGAGCGCCGTGCCTTCGCGCGTGCGCTCGCCCACGCCCGCGAACACGGAGTAGCCGCCGTGGTTCTTGGCGATGTTGTTGATCAGCTCCATGATGATGACGGTCTTGCCCACGCCGGCGCCGCCGAAAAGACCGATCTTGCCGCCCTTGGCGTAGGGTGCGAGCAGGTCAACGACCTTGATGCCGGTGACGAGCACCTCGGCCCTCGTGCTCTGGTTGGTGAACTTCGGCGGGGCCTTGTGGATGGGATCAAGGCGCTCCGACTTGACCGGACCGGCATTGTCGATGGCATCGCCCGTCACGTTCAGAATGCGACCCAAAGTGCCCACACCCACCGGCACAGAGATCGGCTTGCCCGTGTTCAGCACCTTGTTGCCGCGCACGAGCCCGTCGGTGGTGTCCATCGCAATGGCGCGGACCTGGTTGTCGCCGAGGTGCAGCGCGACCTCGAGCACGAGATTGTTCTCGCCCTCGCCGATGAACGGGTTCGTGGTCTTGAGGGCGGTGTTGAGGGCGGGAAGCTCCGCGCCCGCGAAGCTCACGTCCACCACGGGACCCATGACGGCGGTGATTGTTCCAAGGTTTTTGTCAGACATTTTGTTTCTCCGTTAATTCATTGCCGAGGCGTAGGGGCAAATGATGGGGCGCAAGCGCCTGGCACAATTTGCCCCTACGTCGTTATCCCTTCAGCGCTTCCGCGCCCGAGACGATCTCGATCAGCTCGCGGGTGATCGCGGCCTGGCGCGCGCGGTTCATGGTCAGGGTCATCGACCCGATCAAATCCTTCGTGTTCTTGGTCGCGTTGTCCATCGCGGTCATGCGTGCGCTATGCTCGCCCACCGCATTCTCCAGCAGCGCGCGGAACACCTGCAGCGTGACGAGGCGCGGCACCAGCTCGGCGAACAGGCTTTCCTGGTCAGGCTCGAACGCGTACACATCCTTCATCCCGCCATTCTTTTCGGAGGAGAGGGGGGGTTCCGTTCCGGTTTTCACTTCGGAAGGGGACGGCTCGGCGGGCGTCATCGGCAGGATCGGCACGAACACGGGAACCTGCGAAAGCACGCTGCGGAACTGGTTGTATACCAGCACCACGCGGTCGCACTTGCCGGCGAGATAGTCACGCGTCAATGCTTCGGCGATGGCAGAGGCATTCGCGTAGGTCGGCGCGTTGGTGTGCTCCGTCGCGAGCGTCTCGACTTTTTCCGAGCGCGCGATGAAGTCGCGGGCGCGGCGACCGAGGCCCATCGCCTCCGCAGGAACGGTGTCGGCAGGGCGGCGCGAGAACGTGCGGAAGAGGTTGTTGTTGAACGCGCCGGCCAGCCCGCGATCCGAGGACACGATCACGTAACGGATTCGGCCCGCGCTCCGCGTCTGCAGCAGGGGATGCTCCGGGGATTCCATGGCGGAGAGTACCCGACCGAACATTTCCTCCATGCGATCTGCATAAGGCTTGGAGCGCGCGTGCGCGTCTTGCGCCCGCTTCAGCTTGGCCGCAGAGACCATTTTCATGGCCGCCGTGATCTTGCTGGTGTTCTTCAGCGCCTTGATGCGGAGGCGCAGTTCCTTGATTCCCGCCATCGGTTCTTCCCGCTTATCCCTGCACCGAGAATTGCTTGGCGAATTCCTCGAGCGCGCCCTTCATGCGAGCGATGAGGTCGTCGTCAAGCTTTTTCTTCTGTTCGATTTCGTCGAGCAACCCGCCGTGACGCAACTCGACGAACTGCAGCATCTCCGACTCGTAGCGACCGATCTGGTCGACGGGAACATCGTCAGTGAAGCCGTTGCTTCCCGCGAACACCGCAAAGATCGTCTTCGAAATGCGATAAGGCTGGTACTGGCCCTGGCGCAGCAGGCGTGTGAGGCGCTCGCCGCGCGCAAGCTGGCGCTGCGTGGCCTTGTCGAGATCGGACGCGAACTGGGAGAACGCCGCGAGTTCGCGATATTGCGCCAGCGTGAGGCGCAGCACGCCGGCGACCTGCTTGGTGGCCTTGATCTGCGCATCACCGCCGACGCGGGACACCGACAAACCCACGTCCACCGCGGGGCGCTGTCCAGATGCGAACATGCCCGCATCCAGGAAGATCTGCCCGTCGGTGATGGAAATCACGTTGGTGGGAATGTAGGCCGAAACGTCGCCGGCCTGGGTCTCGATGATGGGCAACGCCGTCAGCGATCCGCCGCCTTCGGCTTCGGAAAGCTTGGCCGCACGTTCGAGCAAGCGGCTGTGCAGATAAAACACGTCACCGGGATACGCTTCGCGGCCCGGCGGGCGGCGCAGCAGCAGCGAGAGCTGACGGTAGGCCTGCGCCTGCTTGGTCAAGTCGTCGTAAACCAGCAGCGCATGCCCGCCGTTGAACATGAAGTGCTCGCCCATGGTCACGCCGCAATAGGGGGCGAGATACTGGAGCGGCGCGGGATCGGACGCGTTGGCGGCCACCACGCAAGTGTACTCCATCGCTCCGGCCTCGCGCAGCTTCTCCACCACCAGGGCGATGGTGCTCTGCTTCTGGCCGATGCCGACATAGATGCACTTGACGCCCTTGCCCTTCTGGTTGATGATCGTGTCGATGGCAATGGCGGTCTTGCCCGTCTTGCGGTCGCCGATAATCAACTCGCGCTGCCCGCGACCAATGGGAATCATCGTGTCAATCGCCTTGATGCCGGTTTCGAGCGGCTCGTGCACGTTCTGACGATTGATGATGCCGGGGGCCTTCAATTCGATGGGGCGGGTTTGCGAAGCATCCAATGCGGGGCCGCCGTCGATCGGCTCGCCCAGCGCGTTGATGACGCGGCCGAGAATGGTGTCGCCCACCGGCACCGAGGCGATGGTCTTGGTACGGGTCACGCGATCTCCCTCGCGTACCGAGGAGGCGGAACCGAGAAGAGCAATGCCCACACTGTCTTCTTCCAGATTGAGCACCAAGGCGGAGATCGTCCCGTCGGCGCCGTGCACGTCCACGAGCTCGCCGGCCATCGCTTGGCCGAGCCCGAAGACGCGCGCGATGCCGTCACCGACCTGCAGTACGGTTCCGGTCTCGTAGCTCTCGGCCGCAAGGTCGAGGCTTTCGAGCTGTTGCTTCAGAAGGGTGCTGATTTCGTCGGGTTTGATTTGAGTCGCCATGATGTTTTCCTGTTTTCCTACGCGGCCGCAAGCCGCTGCCTGAGTCCGTCAAGTTTGTGTCGCAGGCTTGCGTCGGTGACGTAGCCCTCCTCTTCGACGCGGAAGCCCGCGATCAAGGAGTCGTCCACTTCGTTGTGGAGGGTGAATTCGGCGCCGGCCCGAAGCTTCGAGAGGACGCCGGACAGGGTATCGAGTTGCCCCGCGGTCATGGGCTTCGCGCTCACGATCCGCGCGCGCCGGATGTTCCGTGCGTCTTCGTCGAGGCGGAGAAAGGTCGCGATGATGTCGGGAAACAAGGCGAGCCGGCCTTTCGCCTCAAGCAGTGCCAGCAAGCGACGCACGGTTTCCGTCGCCTTCTCCGAGATCGGCCGCACGATGATCGCGCGCTTCTCCTCGGAGAGGCCGACAAGGGTCAACGCACGAACCAGCGAGGGGTTCGCGGAGAACGTCCGCTCCAGGGCGATGAAATCATCGCGCACCCCCTCCACGCTCCCTTGGGAGGCCGCGTATTCGAGGAGGGTCCTGGCGTACACCGCCGCCGCTTTGTGAAAATGCCGCGCCATGTTATGCCTTCGGGGAAACCTCGTTGATGAGCTCGTCAACCAGCTTGCGCGTCTTTGCCTCGTCGAGGTTCGTGCGAATCAACTTTTCCGCGATGCTCACGGAAAGCTCCGCCGTCACCTTGCGCAGTTCGGCGACCGCGGCGGTTTTCTCGGCTTCGATCTCGCGACGCGCGGCCTCGAGAATGCGCTGCTTCTCCTGGTGCGCCGTCTCTTCAACCTTCTTCTTCAGCGCCTCGCCCGACTCGCGCGCGGTCTGCAACACGGAAGCGGCCTGGGCACGCGACTCCGCGAGGATACGCGCCTGCTCTTCCGCAAGCCTGGCGCTCTCCGATTGGATCCGCGACGCCTGCTCAAGACTTTCGCGGACCGTTTTTTCACGGGCATCAAGCGCGTCGATAATGGGGTTCCACGCGAATTTGCGCAGCAGCAGCATCAGGAGAATGAAGACGACGAGCGCCCACACCCCGACGCCGGGATCGAAGCGAAGTAACGGTGATCCTTCGCCCTGCGCCGCAAGTGCGGGGGTCGCGCCCGCAAGCAGCATCACGGCAGGGATCAATCCGTGGAGGGATCGGTTCATGCGAACTTCCTTTTCACCGCTTGCGCGGGATGTTATTGACCGATGGCGAGGAAGCTGATCACGCAAGCGAACAGTGCGACACCTTCGACGAACGCCGCGGCGATCAGCATGGTCGTGCGGATGTTGCCTGCGGCTTCGGGCTGGCGGGCGATGCCTTCCAGCGCGGAACCGGCGAGACGACCGATGCCGAGGCCAGCGCCGATGGCGGCGAGGCCCGCGCCGATGCCGGCGGAAAGTGAACCAAGGCTGAGCATTTGATCTTCCATGACTGGACTCCTGTGAGGGGGTTTAGTGTTCCTGGTGAATGGCCTGCCCGATGAACAGGCCTGAAAGCAAGGTGAAGATGTACGCCTGCAAGAAACCGACGATGATCTCGATGAGGTAGATGAAAAGTGTGAACGGGATCAGCGGCACGGCGGCAAGGTGCGACTTGAACACCACGATCAACCCGAGCAGCGAGAAAATGAGGGCATGGCCCGCGGTCAGGTTCGCGAACATACGAAGGGCCAGCGCAGCGCCCTTGGTGAACAGCCCGACGAACTCGATCAAGGCCATCAGGGGCCACAACCAGAACGGGATGCCTTTGGGAACGAGATTAAGGAAGTAGTGCCCGAAACCGTTCTTGGCGATGCCCGCAACATTGAAGGTGACGAACGTCATCAAGGCGAAGGCCGCCGTGAAATTGATGTTCGACGTGGCGGTTCCGAAGCCGGGGACAAGGCCGAGATAATTCAGGGTCAGAAGGAAGAAGAACAAGGTCAGGAAGAAAGGGAGCCATTTGCGCCCGCCCTCCTTGCCAAAGTTGGGCGTGACGACTTCGTCTCGCACGAAGACGACGAAAACCTCGACGAGATGGCCGAGGCGCCCCGCCGGCGCCAAGCCGTCGGAACGGCGGGCCACAGGGATGAGCAGCGCCAGCAACATCACCGCCGCGAGCAGCATCATCATGACATGAAGGGACAGCGAGACCGTGACGCCGAAGATCTCCCAGCTTGGGAAATAGACCTTCGGTCCCCAGGGAGTCACATACCAGTAGTTGGAATTGATGACGTGGTCGATGACGAATTCCGCGAGGTCTTCCTCGGAGCGGGCCGGGAAAGCGAATGCAAGTAACGGGGCGAAAATTCGGAGAAGCTTCATTTTGCCATCAATCCGGGATTGCGAAGAATATGGCGTATCTCGACGACTTGATAGATGAGGTAACCCGCCATTCCGGTGAACACGAAGGAATACAACGAGGGGCCATGTCCCAAGCCCCGGATCACCAGAAGCATGATCGCCGCGAGGAACAGCAGTCGCGCCATCATCGAGATGAAAATCAGCCGGATTGGATCCATTTGGGAACGAAGACCGAGGATCCAGATGGCTGCGAATGCGTTGACGGCCATGAGAGCGAGGCCTGCCCAAGCGTAAAAGAGGTGCATTTCGGGCCAAAATCCGGACAGAATCGCAGCGGCGCCGAAAAGCGCCAGTGTGGTCATGCCCAAGGATTTCAGAAAGGCGTTCAAAGGGTTTCCCGAGAAAGCGCGGACTCACGAGCCGCATGCAGAACGGGCCGCAATGTTAGAAAGAAGCCGCTTCGATTTAAAGGCGAAATGTGCCGCAAGTGGCTGTTCGGCACTGATTTCCAGCCGCTCAGGGTGGCCCTCCGTGACGGTTCGCCCGATCAAGACCCTTGACCACGCGATAGACCGTATAGCCGGCCCCCAAAAGCCCCGCCGAGGTTCCTCCAAAGGCCCCCCATGGATGCCACCCCCAGGTGTTGTCGATCCACTTCCCCAGCAGCATTCCGCCGGCAATCCAGACTGCGAGCGTCCAACCCAGGGTCAGCAACAGGGCCAAATCTGGAGAAATCTTGGGGCCCGGCATGGGAGTTCCCGTGCGTTGCGGGTCAGTCGCGGGCGGCGTCCATCGAGCAATTGCCCTGAAAAATCGCGCCCTCTTGCACCACAAGCTCACGCGCGTGCAGATCGCCCACCAGCACGGACTTGTCTTCGAGCACGAGCTTCTCCTGTACATGGATGTTTCCCGTCAAGCGTCCGGCCAGCGTCGCGGATCGGCTGGTGACGTCGCCTTCGACGGTTCCTGTCAGGCTGAGAACCAGATTTCCGCCCACGGAAATCGACCCCTTGACCGCGCCCTCGACGCGCAAGTCGTGTTCCACCGCCATGTCGCCGGTGATGCGGGTGCCTTCGCCGATGAAGGTCATGCTGGTTGCGGCGTTTTTCGACATGCTCGTTCCTCGTTATTCCAGATAGGTAAGTGGGTCGACCGGCTGCCCCCGGAAGATAATTTCGAAATGCAAATGGGGCCCAAGGCTGCGACCGGTACTCCCCACGATTCCGAGCGGGCTGCCTTTGCCGAGCTGGTCTCCGGGCTTCACGAATACCCGGGCAAGGTGTCCGTACAGCGTTTCCACGCCGAAGTCGTGGTTGACGCGCACATACAGCCCCAGATCATTGTCCCAGCCCTGCTCCGTCACCATGCCGCGCGCCGCGCTCACCACGACGGCATTTTCCTCGGTCAGGATATCGATGCCGTCGTGCCGCGGCTCGGTGGAGCTTCCCGGCGAAAAGCGCTGGCTGATGATGCCCTTCACCGGCCAGATGTTCGGGTTTCTCTCACGGGCAAGTGAGGCATCGCGCTCCTCGAGTTGCCGGTCGATGGCGCGCAAATTCTCAAACAAGCCGGTCATGTCGCGACCTGTCCACGATGGAACCGCGGCAACGCGCGCAGGATCGGGCGCGTCCGACAAGAACGCCTGCAAGATGTTCCTGATCGATCGCTCCCGCTCGGCCATCATGGCCAGCTCACGCTCGATCTGGAACATCTTGCGCTGTTGGGCCTGCAATTCCTGGTTGCGTTCGGCCATGTGGCTGGCCAACAGAACCTTCCCCTGGATCTGCGTCAGTTTCACTGCGGCGAAACCAGCAGCGAACAGCGCCAGAACAAAGGCGTAAAAAAGGAACTCAAAGAACGGCCGTCGCAGCCGGAACGTCCAGGCCTCACCCGAGCCTTCGGGGAGAATCTGGATGGTCACGAAGCTTTTTTTGCGCGGGGGCATCGGGTCAAATTAGGAAGTCTTGGGATACGGAAAAAATCAGGGGGGACTCCCCGAGGACAACCCTCCGCCTCGGTCCTGACGAAGGCCGCACAGGAAAACCCTCAGGCCGTGCGTCCGCGCCGCAGGACGTCGACCATATTGTTTAATTCGTCACTGTTCTTGTAATGAATTTCGAGCACTCCCTTGCGGGCGCCGCCACGCAGCGAAACCTTCATGCCCACAAGCGACTTCACCTCGTCGAGGAACGCGCGTGTATTCGCATCCAGAACCGCGCCCTTCCCGGCCTTCCGCGAAGGGCCAGCCTTTTCGGCATCGCGAACATTCAGGGAAGCTTCCAGGATCGCGCGTGCACGCTGGATCTGTTTCGCCCCCTGGTATTGTAGCAGCGCCCGGCCGTGTCCGGCCGTCAGCTTGCCCTCTCGCAACCAGGCCTGAACCTGCGGTTCCAGCCTCAGCAAGCGCAGGGTATTGGTCACCGCGGCGCGACTGCGCCCTACGCGCACGGCGATTTCCTCGTGGGTCATTCCGCAGGCTCCGGCCAGTTGCTCGTAGGCCTGCGCTTCTTCGACCGCATTGAGCTGCACCCGCTGGATGTTCTCAACAAGCGCGAGCTCGCGCATGTCGCGGTCGGACACCTGCTCGCGAACCAACGCGGGAATGTGCGTCCGGTTCAGGCTCTGGAATGCCCGAAAACGTCTCTCGCCGGAAACAATCTGATAGCCATCTCCGTGCTTGCGCAGGAAGATCGGCTGGATCAGGCCGCTTTGTGCGATCGAGTCTGCAAGTTCCTGCAACTCCTCTTTCGAAAAATCCTGCCGGGGCTGGAAAGGGTTCGGTAAAATCAGCGAGAGTTCGATCTCATGCACCGCTGACCCCGTTTGAGGATCCTTGACCTCCGTCCCGAGGTTCGCGAAGATCGCGTCGAGCCCCTTGCCAAGCGCGCGCCGGGAGCTCATTTCTCCAGAATCTCCCTGGCGAGCTCCATGTAGCGCACCGCTCCCACCGAAACCACGTCGTAAAGAATCACGGGCTTGCCGAACGATGGCGCCTCCGAGAGCTTCACGCTGCGGGGAATAATGGTTTTGAAGACCTTCTCCGAGAACGTGTTCTGCACATCCTCCGCCACCTGCTTCGAGAGATTGAGGCGACTATCGTACATCGTCAGCAACGCGCCCTCGATCGCCAGCTTGGGATTCGTGCTCTGTTGCACCAGACGAATCGTGTTCAGCAGTTCTGCCAGTCCCTGCAATGCATAGTACTCGCACTGGATGGGAATCAACACCGAATCCGCCGCAGTCAGAACATTCAGGGTGAGAATGTTGAGGCTCGGCGGCGAGTCGATCAAAATGAAATCGTAGTCCGCACGCACCGCCTCCAGCACACGCGCCAGCCGTCGTTCGCGCTTGGACTCCTGCAGCAGCTTGACCTCGAGACCTGCAAGGGAGCGCGAGCATGGAAAGACGTCGAGATACGCCATGCCCGTCTTTTTAATGAAACCTTTGACGCGATCCTTCGTGACCTGTTCTTCGGGCAGCAGGAGGGCGTCGTAAACATCCTCCTCGAAATCTTCGTCGAAGCCCAGTCCCTGCGTCGAGTTCGCCTGCGGATCCATATCCACCAGCAAGACGCGCTTCTCCATGGCCGCCAAAGCAGCTGAAAGATTCACGCAGGTGGTGGTCTTTCCCACCCCGCCCTTCTGGTTGCATGCGGCGATGATCCTGCTCACGTTTCTCCCGCCTTCGAAGTCACGACGACATAATACGTTCTGGCAATGCCCGGGAGCACATAGGGATGGTTTTCCACATCCTCGTAACCCGGCGGCACATCGTGGCACATCTCCGCCTTGAATGTCATGAACTGGCCTTGCGGCTTCAGCATCTTGTAGGCCAGCTTTGCGTCGCGCGTGAACTCTCCGAAAGCACGGCAGCAGACCACGTCCATGTGGGAGAGGTACACGCGTTCCACGCGCTCGGCAAGAATATGGAAGTTCGGGATGCGAACCTCGCGAATGATCTCCTGCATCAGGGCGCACTTTTTCTGATTGGGCTCGATGGCGAAGAAATCGATGTCGGGGCATGCGATCGCCAATGGCAACGAAGGAAGACCCGGGCCCGCACCCATGTCTGCAAGCTTGTTCACCTCGTTGAAGAACGGGATCAACTGCAGCGAGTCAACGATGTGGCGCTCCCAGATCAGCGCCTCATCCTGCTGGCTGACAAGGTTCAGGTTCCTGTTCCAGCGTTTGTAAATCCCTTCAAGCGTCCGGAGTTTCTTCTGGATTTTGGCATCAAGCGTGGAGGGATCAAACAGGAGACCATTCATAGTCCGCTAAATTTACCACAAGGTTTTGCGCTTTCAAGGAAAATGTAAGCGCGGGCCGCCACCCCCGACTCCTGATGGTCGCGCAGGATTCCCGGACATGTTTCACGTGAAACATGGGGTTAATCCGGACGCCTCGATGACGTACTGTTTTGCTGGTACCCCGGTCGATGTTTCACGTGAAACATCGACCGGAAGCGGGCAGGTTATTCCTTGTCCATCGACAAAACCGCCAAAAACGCCTCTTGGGGGATTTCCACCGTTCCCACGGCCTTCATCCGCTTTTTGCCCTCTTTCTGCTTTTCGAGGAGCTTCCGTTTGCGGGTGATGTCACCGCCATAGCACTTCGCGGTGACGTTTTTGCGCAGGGCCTTGACCATGCTTCTGGAAATGACGCGGCCGCCAATCGCGGCCTGGATCGCGACTTCGAACATCTGCTGCGGGATCAGCTCCTTAAGCTTGGAACACAAGGCATTTCCCCAGGTATACGCCTTGTCCCGGTGGATGATGACCGAGAACGCGTCGACGGGCTCGCCGTTCAGGAGAATATCCAGTTTGACCAGATTCCCCTTGCGGTACCCCATGGGTTCATAGTCGAACGAAGCGTACCCCTTGCTCACGGACTTAAGCTTGTCGAAAAAATCGAACATGATTTCGCCCAGGGGGAACTCGTAGGAAAGCGTCACCTTGTCGGGAGTCAGATACTCCATGTGGACATAGACCCCGCGCTTTTCCTCTGCCAGCTGCATCACACCGCCCACATACTCCTTGGGGAGGATGATCTGCGATTTAACGAATGGCTCCTCGATGCTGTCATAGCGGCCGGAATCAGGGAGTTTACTGGGGTTCTCGATCGTGATCGCCTCTCCGCCGGGGAGATTGACGTGGTACTCCACGTTGGGGACCGTGGAAATCACGTTCATGTCGAACTCGCGGTCGAGGCGCTCCCGGACCACTTCCATGTGCAGCAGCCCGAGAAATCCGACACGGTACCCGAAGCCAAGGGCCTGCGAGGTTTCGGGCTGCCACGAAAGGGCCGAGTCGTTCAGGGCGAGCTTCTCCAACGCATCGCGCAAGTCTTCGAAATCGTTCGAATCCACGGGATAGATCCCCGCAAACACCATCGGTTTGATTTCCTTGTATCCCTTCCAGGGCGCTGCAGGCGGACGGGCAGGATCGAACACCGTGTCCCCGATTTTGGTGTCCTTAACATTCTTGATGTTCGCGATGAGGTAGCCGACCTCGCCGGCCGCCAATGAATCTGTCGGAACCCGCTCCATCGTCAGGTAGCCGATGTCGGTGGCGTCGTATTCCTTGCCGGTGGCCCACATCTTGATCGCGGCCTTGTGCTTCAGGATCCCTTCGAAAACCCGGATAAAAGCGATGGCTCCCCGGTATGAGTCGAATTTCGAGTCGAAAATCAGGGCGCGCAGGGGAAGATTTCGCTCGCCTTTCGGCGGGGGGATGTCCTCGACCACGCGATCCAGCAACTCCGCGACCCCGATCCCTTCCTTGGCGGAAACCCGCGGGATCCTGTCGGGATCATATCCCAACAGCTCCCCCAGGCTTTCCGCGATATCGTCCGGATGCGCGGAGGGAAGGTCGATTTTATTCAAAATCGGCAGAACGGTCAAATTATTGTCAATTGCTAGGTAGAGGTTGCTGAGGGTTTGCGCTTCGATCCCCTGGGTCGCATCAACAACCAGGATTGCCCCCTCACAAGCGGCAAGGCTGCGGGACACCTCGTAGGTGAAATCCACGTGCCCTGGGGTATCGATGAGGTTCAGGAAGTAGTCCTGCCCTTGGTACTGGTGCCGCATGCGGATTGCATGCGACTTGATCGTGATGCCCCGTTCGCGCTCCAGTTCCATGTCATCGAGCACCTGTGCCTGCATTTTTTGACGGGTGATCGTCCCTGTGGCTTCGAGCATGCGGTCGGCGAGCGTGGACTTACCGTGGTCGATGTGCGCGATGATGCAGAAGTTGCGGATTTTGTCGGCGTCAGGGCGCATGGGCTTCCCGGGAAAAGGCGAAAGCCATTAAAAATAGGTATGTCCATGAATGTTCGCGAAAGAATCGCGCCTTGCCTGTTTTTGTATAATTCCGAACCGATTTTTCAATCTTGAAACGGTTACGTCGTTGAGGATCCGATGAAGACAACCGCAATTCTGTGCAGCCTTCTGGCCCTGCTTGCCGCACCGCTCGCTCCCCGCGCCCAGGAAGCAGGGCAGCCTGTTCGGGCCTTCGAACGCGATTACACGGGAGTGGAAAGCATCCAGGCGGAGATTCACACGCACGAAGGCGTGATGACGTTCGAACTCGAATTCCGCGAAGCTCCCATGACTGTCGCCAATTTCCTGCACCTCATTGATTCGGGCTTTTACGACGGGCTGATCTTCCATCGCGTCATCCACGGTTTCATGGTGCAAGGCGGAGACCCCAAGGGCGACGGCTCGGGCGGCCCCGGATACGTGATCCCTGACGAAATCTCCCCAACGCTTACGCACGAGACCGGAACCCTTTCGATGGCCAATGCCGGCCCGGGAACCGGCGGCTCGCAATTCTTCATCTGCCATACGCCGCAGCCCCACCTCAACGGCCGGCACGCCATCTTCGGCCGCATGGTCTCGGGGTACGACGTGGTGACGCGCATCGAGCGCGGTGATCCGATCCTCGCGATCAGGATCACGGAAACCAAAACGCCTTAAACGCAAGAAAGGCGGGTTCGCCACAGCGCGTCCGCATTCACACCGGTGAAAAAAAACAAACCCATTGCCAAGCCTTCGAAGAAACCCTCGGCGAAGAAGGCTGTGAAGCCAAAGAAGGCGGCCGCCAAGCCGGCGGCAAAAACGACCAAGGCAAAAAAACCGGCAGCAGCCAAGACCCCTGCAAAGGCAAAGGCCAAGGCGACGAAACCCTTGAAGAAGCCGGCCACGCCCGCGAAGGCGAAAAGCACGGCGAAAACCGGGGCCGCAAAAACCTCGGCAGCTGCCGCGAAGAAAGCCGCTGCATCCACGAAGCCGGCCAAGGCTCCCAAGCCCGCGCCTGCCCCGAAGGAACCGGCCAAGGGCAGGAAGGAAAAAACGGAGCAGCCCAAGGCCTCCAAGCCAGAAAAAACTCCCAAAGCCTCGAAGGCAAGCGCGAAAACCGACATGAAGCCGCAAATGGCCACTGTCGAAGCGCAGACGGACATCGAGAGCGGTTTCAAGCGGCCGGCCAAACCGTTTTTCACGGAAGTCAAGCCCGGCATGGAGCGGGTGATCAAGCGTGGAGACAAGTCTGCCGCCTCTCCCGTGATCGACCTGCAGGCCCGCCGCAAGGGCCCCGCCACCGAAGAAAGCGCCGAAGAACTTGCGGAGCGCATCGAACGCGAACTGCAAAGCCAGTCCTTCCTGAGGCGCAACCGCATGCGCCCGCAGATGTGCACCAAGTGCGGCATCAATGCCGTTTCATCACGATTCACGATCGACCGCGAACTCGCCTATTGCGAGATCTGCGCCGAAATCCTCCACCTTGGAGAAACCAAGGAGGCGCGTCGCATGGAAATCAGCCTCGCGCCAAAAAGCGACGATGACGAAGGCGGCGACACGAACGGAAACGGCGATGACGAAGCCATCCCCGAGGATGTCGACTAGAGCCTCCAGGGTTTGCCACAGGCACACCGCCTGACCTGAACTTCACATGACTCCCCGACGCGATCACGGGCTGGACGCGCTCAGGACACTGGCGGTCGCGGCAATGATGGCGGCCCACACCGCGCGTCTTGTCACGACAGAAGCCCGCCCGGAGTGGCTCAGCGGCGTGCTCCTGTACGAGCCGCTCATCCCCTCGTTGTTCCTTTTTCTGGTGGGCGTCTCGCTCACGCACTCCCTTGCGCGCGCGCGCGACCGCCGCGATTGGCTGTCGCGTCAGGGGCGCAGGGCTGTGATGCTGTGGATGATCTCGGCGCTGTTCTTCGCCCTGGAGCACGGGATCCGGAGTCCCGACATGCTGACAGCCAGCGGAATCCTGGCAAACATCGCTTACGCTGTCGCGATCACCGGGACGCTTCTGGTCGCACCGCGCAAGCGGCTTGCGCTCACCCTCGCGTTGCTCGCCGGAGCGGCCGCCTTCGTGATCCTCGACTTCGGGGAAATCGCCGTCTTCGCAGTGAACGCAGGGAATGCCCCCTTCCTGCCCCTCTGGTTGTTCGCCATCGCCGGAGCCTTGTGCGGGCTCATGTCCGCGCGCCTGCTCACGATTGCAAGCGCAATCACGCTCGGCGTCGGCGCCTTCATCGCCCTGCGCGCCGGATTGCACGATCTGTTTACGGCTCCACTGGGACGGAGCGACGCCAGCCGCTTGCTGCCCGCCCCGCTCACGGGAGGGGAGCCACTGCACGTGCGCTACTACAATTTTCGCACCCCGCTGGTGCTCTTCTGCCTCGGCGCGCACATGGCGTCGCTCACAGCCTTGCGACGCCTCCTCCGCGACACTCCGGAGCGCCTCGCAAGCCATGTCTTTTCCATCGGACGCCATGCGCTCGGTGCCTACATCCTGCACCTTGCCCTGTTGGCCGCGCTGGTTGTGGCGGGGGGCCCCCGCCCCCTTCACACGCCCTGGCAGGGGAACCTGGTCGTCGTAACCGTCGTCGGAATCTGCCTGATTTGGTCAATTTGGAGAGAAAACCGAATCCGGGCCAAAAATATCGATACATCGCGATAAAACGATGTATCGCCCCGGACATCTTTCTAAATTATGCGGCCGCACAAAAGGAGTTCTTTCATGGCAAAGCATTTGTTCACTTCCGAATCCGTTTCGATGGGCCACCCCGACAAGATGGCCGACCAGATTTCCGATTCGATCCTCGACTCGATGCTTGAGCAGGATCCCAAGTCGCGGGTTGCCTGCGAAACGATGATCACGACCGGCCTCGTCGTCGTCGCCGGCGAGATCACCACCAAGGCCAACGTCGACTTCCAGCAGGTCATCCGCGATGCGGTGCACCGCACCGGCTACGATGATGCACTGAAGGGCTTCGATTACAAGACATGCGGCGTCATGGTGGCGCTCGACAAGCAAAGTCCCGACATTTCCCAGGGCGTGAGCGAAGGCGAAGGCCTCTTCAAGGAACAAGGCGCCGGCGACCAGGGCATGATGTTCGGCTATGCGGTGCGCGAGACCGACGTGCTCATGCCCATGCCCATCCACCTTTCGCACCGCCTGATGGAGCGCCTCGCGCAACTGCGGCAGAACGACACGCTCGGCTGGCTTCGCCCCGACTCGAAGTCGCAGGTGACGATCGAATACGTCGACGGCAAGGCCGCCCGTGTCGACACCGTCGTCATTTCGACGCAGCACGACGAGAAGGTCGACCACGCCACCATCGAGCGCGAGGTCATCGAGAAGTGCGTCAAGCAAATCATCCCCGGCAACCTGCTCGACGGGAACACGCGTTACCTGATCAACCCCACCGGTCGCTTCGTCGTGGGCGGCCCCATGGGCGACTGCGGCCTGACCGGCCGCAAGATCATCGTCGACACCTACGGCGGCATGGGCCGCCATGGCGGCGGCGCCTTCTCGGGCAAGGACGCCTCCAAGGTCGACCGCTCCGCCGCCTACGCCACACGCTACGTGGCGAAGAACATCGTCGCCGCCGGTCTGGCCGACCGTTGCGAGGTGCAGGTTGCCTATGCCATCGGGTACCCCAAGCCCGTGTCCATCTTCGTGGACACCTTCGGCACGGGACGCCTCCCGGCCGAGACACTGGAAGATTTGGTGCGCGAGCACTTCGACCTGACACCCGCCGGCATCGTGCGCACGCTCGATCTGTTGAAGCCCCGCTTCAAGGAAACCGCCGTGCACGGTCACTTCGGGCGCACGGGCGAAGCCTTCACCTGGGAGCGCACCGACAAGGCAGCAGCCCTGCGTGAAGCTGGCGAAAAACAACTCAAGGCCGGAACCAAGCTGCCGGAGCTGGTGCTGGCATAACACCCCTCCCCGAAGGGGGAGAGGGATTGACACAATGAAGGGGCATCCGTCCAAGACGGCCCCCCAACCCGCAGGGTCGAGACGTGTCTCGACCTCTACACCGTAAGGGCGACCCGTCATCCCGGCGAAGGCCGGGAGGATCGCCCGCAGACGACCGCAAGGTATCAACACCACGTAGGGGCAAATCATCATTTGCCCCCCACCACAGAGGAGCCAACCATGTCCCCCACCACCACCGCTCCCGCGAAGAGCACCCCCAAATCCGCCGCCGCGAACGACTACAAGGTTCGCGACATCAGCCTTGCCGACTTCGGCCGCAAGGAAATCGAGATCGCCGAGCACGAAATGCCCGGCCTCATGGCGACCCGCGAGAAGTACGGCCCCCGCAAGCCGCTCGCGGGCGTGCGCATCACCGGCTCTCTGCACATGACCATCCAGACCGCGGTGCTGATCGAGACGTTGAAGTCGCTCGGCGCCGACGTGCGCTGGGCCTCGTGCAACATCTTCTCGACGCAGGATCACGCCGCCGCGGCCATCGCCGTGACCGGCACGCCCGTCTTCGCCTGGAAGGGCGAGACGCTGGAAGAGTACTGGGACTGCACCTGGAAAGCGATCTCCTTCCCCGACGGCAAGGGCCCCCAGCTGATCGTGGATGACGGCGGCGACGTGACCCTGCTCATTCACAAGGGCTACGAGATGGAGAAGGGTGACGACTGGGTGAACTCCCCGTCGGACAACCACGAGGTGAAGGTCATCAAGGATTTGCTGAAGAAGATCGGCAAGGAACAGCCGGGGATCTTCCAGGAAATCGTCAAGGACCTGAAGGGTGTCTCCGAGGAGACCACGACCGGTGTGCATCGCCTCTATGAAATGGCTCGCGCCGGCAAGCTGCTGTTCCCCGCCATCAACGTGAACGACAGCGTCACCAAGTCCAAGTTCGACAACCTGTACGGCTGCCGGCACTCTCTGGTGGACGGCCTGAACCGCGCCATGGACGTGATGATTTCGGGCAAGGTCGCCGTGGTGTGCGGTTACGGAGACGTCGGCAAGGGTTCCGCGCAATCGCTGCGCGGCCAGGGCGCCCAGGTCATCGTGACCGAGGTGGATCCCATCTGCGCGCTGCAAGCCGCGATGGAAGGCTACCGCGTGCTGACGGTTGAGGACACCCTTGGCATCGCCGACATCTATGTCACCACGACCGGCAACAAAGACATCATCACCGCCGAGCACATGTCGAAGATGAAGGATCAGGCCATCGTCTGCAACATCGGTCACTTCGACAACGAAATCCAGATCGACAAGCTCGCGAGCTTCCCGGGCGTGAAGCACGTGAACATCAAGCCGCAGGTGGACAAGTACACCTTCCCGACCGGGAACAGCATCTACATGCTGGCCGAGGGCCGCCTGGTAAACCTGGGCTGCGCCACCGGGCACCCGAGCTTCGTGATGTCGAACTCCTTCACGAACCAGACCCTGGCGCAGATCGAGCTGTGGGCCACGCGCGACAAGCGCCCCGTCGGCGTGACCGTGCTGCCGAAAAAGCTCGACGAGGAAGTCGCGCGCCTGCACTTGGGCAAGATCGGCGCAAAGCTGACCGTGCTCTCGAAGGATCAGGCCGACTACATCGGCGTCCCCGTCGAAGGCCCGTACAAGCCCGAGCACTACCGGTACTGATTTCGGGGGTTCCCTTCGGAATCGATCCAAAGCCCCTCCTCCGGAGGGGCTTTGTTTTTGGGAATTCCCGGTTTCTGCAATCAAATCGCGCAGATGACGCAGAGTCGCGAATTTTCTTTGTGGTCATAGGACGTCAACGCCGTATATATAGTCGTAGTCAAAAGGCATCTAGGCCTGCCCTGAACTTCCCTAGATTCGCCCCGCATGGCAGAAACTCCGAAGTGGAAACGCGTGGGAGAACGCATCGAAGCCCTGATTCGCATCAGGGGGTACAAGTCTGTCGAGCTTTTCGCGCATGAATGTGAAGTGGACAAGTCGGTGCTCAATCGGTTGATCCGGGGCAAACGCGAAGTCCGTCTCTCGACATTCCTCAAAATCCTCGACACGCTGGAAGTTTCGATCGCTGAGCTCTACACGCCTGGCAGCGGGGGCTTGGTCAGGGAGAAGGATCCTGCCGGAGAGGGAGCAAAACAGGGGAAAGCCAAACACCCTGAACGCGGCGGCAAAACCTACCGGTTCACGCGTGACGAGTTCGATCGCATCGAAGTGCGAAAAAGCAACCGCGACAAGAGTCCGGTCGTTCTGGAAGCTACGGGGAAAAAATCCAGAACGCTTTCGCTGCAGACCAAGACGTTCCGCATGGATCTCTGAGGGACCCTCCGCGGGATCGCAACAAAAAACCCTCCGACGGAGGGTTTTTTGTTGGTGTGAACGCCGAGGCTCAGTAACTCTGCAAGCGCACACCCCAGATGATTCCGACCGCCATGCTTTCCTGCATGTTGTCGGCATCCCAGACATTCAGTGCCAGACGCAGGTCAAGCAGGCCGAGCATCGTGCCGATGGCGACACCCCAGCCAAGATTCGTTTCGTTGTCGATGGTCGTGCCGCCGAGAAGCGCCCGTCGCTCGATTTCGGTAAACACGTAGCCGCCTTCACCAGCCAGATAGAAGCTGTCGTCGGGCAGGATGTACTTGATGCCCAACATGAGGGGAATATGGGTCCGCTTGCGAACATCGGCCTTCTCGGAATAGTAGAGGTAACCGGAACGAATACTGAAGGCCCAGCCGGGAAACGTGCCGCCTTCAAGAATTCCGAGGCCCCCGAAACCGCGCCC